>JBBECN010000121.1:0-26706 GCA_040881795.1 Akkermansiaceae bacterium | reverse complement strand
GCGCTCCTGAGGGCGCTGGGAACGCCAACGTCCTCGTTGGCATGCGAATGAGGTGTCAACGAGGTGTCGTTTGCGGCTCTTTCGTGGGCTTTCCATTCGCTGTGCCGACGGGGACGTCGGCGCTCCTGAGGGCGCTGGGAACGCCAACGTCCTCGTTGGCATGCGAATGAGGTGTCAACGAGGTGTCGTTTGCGGCTCTTTCGTGGGCTTTCCATTCGCTGTGCCGACGGGGACGTCGGCGCTCCTGAGGTGCGTGCCCGGGCCATCAGTCCCCCCGAAAAGAAAAGCCGGACGGGTTTCCCCGTCCGGCTTTTTTGATGAGACACGTGGGCGAGACGTCCACGCTCCTTGAATCAGTCTTCCTGACCTGGGCTCCAGTCTTCGGAGGCGGCAGCGGCGAGGTTGAACGCTTGCTCGAGCCCGACCATCTCGGAGGATGGGCGGAGGCTCTCGAAGCTGGCGCTTTCCTTTTTCAGCTGCTCGTCGGAGTAACCCACGGCCTTGATGGAAAGTCCGATGCGGCGCTCGACCTTGTCTACCTTGATGACGCGGGCTTCGATCTCTTCGCCGACCTTGATGATGTCCTTGACCTTCTCCACGTGGTCTTCGCTGAGTTGCGAGATGTGGATGAGGCCGTCGATGTCACCGTCGAGGCTGATGAAGGCACCGAAGGATGCGATCTTGGCGACGGTGCCCTTGACTAGGTCGCCGACCTTGAAGCGGGCGTCGATGAGGGACCATGGATCGCCTTCGGTTTGTTTGATGCCGAGGGAGACACGTTGGTTGCCCTTGTCGATGGCGAGCACGATGGCTTCGACTTCGTCGTTCTTTTTGAGAACTTCGGACGGGTGGTTGATCTTGCGGGTCCAGGACATGTCCGAGACGTGGATCATGCCATCAATGCCTTCTTCGAGTTCCACGAACGCACCGTAAGCGGTGAGGTTGCGGACCGGGCCCTTGATGGTGGCACCGACCGGGTAGCGGAGTTCGATTTCATCCCATGGGTTGGAATCGAGCTGACGCACGCCGAGCGAGATTTTCTGCTCTTCGATGCTGATGCCGAGCACGACCGCGGAAATTTCCTGGCCGATTTCGAGCACGTCGGATGGACGGGTGATGCGCTTGACCCAGCTGAGTTCGGAAACGTGCACGAGGCCTTCGACGCCGCGCTCGATTTCGATGAACGCACCGTAAGGAAGCAGCTTGGTGACGCGACCCTTGACGTTGTGTCCGATCGGGTATTTCCGCTCGATGTCTTCCCATGGATTGTCGGACATCTGCTTGAGGCCGAGGGAAACGCGCTCTTTCTCTTTGTCCACGTCGAGGATGACAACATCCACGGCTTGGCCGATGTGAAGGAGTTCGGAAGGATGGTTGATGCGGCCCCACGACATGTCGGTGATGTGGAGCAGGCCGTCCATGCCTTGCAGATCGACGAAGGCACCGAAGTCGGTGATGTTCTTGATCGCGCCGGTGACCTTGTCGCCGATTTTGACGGACTGGAGGAAGACCTGGCGTTGCTCGGAGCGCTCGGCTTCGATGACTTCGCGGCGGGAAAGAACGATGTTTTTGCGCTCGTCGTTGACCTTGACGATTTTGAATTCGTAAACGTTGCCGACGTATTCGTTGAGATCTTTCGGTGGAATGATGTCCACTTGCGAACCGGGAAGGAAGGCTTCGACGCCGACGTTGACGGTGAGTCCGCCTTTGACGACCGACTTGACCTTGCCGCGGACGAGACCGCCGTCTTGGAAGACTTTGACGATTTTTTCCCAGTTTTGTTTGTGGGCGGCCTTCTCCTTAGAGAGAACGACCATGCCTTCGTCGTTTTCGAGCTTTTCGAGAAGCACTTCGATTTCGTCGCCGACTTCGATTTCTTCATCTTCGAACTCGTTCGAGGGAATGGCTCCTTCGGATTTGTAGCCGATGTCAACGAGGACGACTTGGGGGCGGATTTCGAGAATCGTGCCCTTAACGATCGATCCCGCGCTGAATTCGCGGAACTTGGAATCGATGAGGTCGTTCAGTTCAGTGTTGGTGGGTTCCGCGCATGCGTAAGCCATGATGTTACTTGGTTTGGGGTTGTGTTGTTGGTTCGTTTTCCTTCTGACATTTGCCCCGGAAAGTGGAAATGCTGACAGACACCGGGGCGCCAACCGTCTGCCAACAAAAAGAAAAACGGATGCGGAGACTAATCCCCGGATCCGCTATGGCAAGGCCAAACGGAGTGAAAAAATCAGGCCCGTTTTTGGCCCAAGGTTTCGCGGATTTCGCGGCGAATCCGCCGAAAATCACTACCTCGGCGATGATCAGCAAAAACCTCTCAGAAACGTTGGCTGCCAACAAGCGGATTCCAGCCCACACGGAATGCGGGCTGGACAGGCTGCGGGGCGCGTTTCACCGTTCCACTATGGATACACAAAACGTGTTTGCCCCGCGCGGCGGGAAGACGGAGCTGGAGGAAGGCGCGGATTTTTCCCCGAAATTCGATGCGGATGGTTTGATTCCGGCGATGGCGATGGACGCCACCACGCAGGAGCCGCTGATGCTCGCTTACATGAATCAGGAGTCGCTGAGGCGGACCCTGGAAATCGGCGAGGCGGTTTACTGGTCGCGCTCGCGGCAGGAATTCTGGCACAAAGGCGCGACTTCGGGACACATCCAGCGGATCGTGGAAATCCGGACGGACTGCGACCAGGACGCCTTGGTTTTGTTGGTGGAGCAGATCGGTGCGGGCGCGTGCCACACCGGGCGCAATTCGTGCTTTTACCGCAAAGTAACTGCGATTGCAGGCGCTGGAGCGACAAAGCTGGAGCAACTCGGGCCGGGCAAGTCGTTCGATCCGGCGGCGGTTTACGGGAAACATTGAAAATTGAGAAATTTCGCGGTTGCAATTGCGAAACAGATCCACTAGCTCTCCCGCCCCGCGCGTCAGGGCATCCCGCACAGACACCGCTGGCACCAAATCAATTTCCGCGAAGGAGGACCCCATGCACATTATCCAGAAAATCGAGCAAGAGCAGTTGAAGCAAGACGTGGCAGAATTCAATGTCGGTGACACCGTCAAGGTTCATTGCCGCGTTGTTGAAGGCGGCAAGGAGCGTGTCCAGATTTTCGCTGGCATCGTGATGGCACGTGGCGGATCCGGCGTGAATGCCGCATTCACCGTGCGCAAGATTTCCTACGGCGAAGGTGTCGAGCGGGTTTTCCCACTTCACACTCCCCGGATCGCGAAGATCGAAGTCACCAACAAAGGCAAGGTCCGCCGCGCCAAGCTTCATTACCTCCGCGAGCGGGTGGGCAAGCGCGCCCTGCTTGTGAAGAGCGCCAACTGATTCTTCTCATCCGCAATTTTCCACAAAGCGCCTCTCCTGTCTCGGGAGCGGCGCTTTGTTTTTAGGGGCGGGCGCGATTTCCGCTTTCCGGCCGGGGGAGTCCGCGCCAAATTGCCGCCGTGCGCGTTCCTATTCCCGTGGTCATTTTACTCATCATCGCCGTCGTCGGGGGCGTCTGGTGGGATGGCACGCGCGACAAGGATTTCCTGACACCTCCCAGCGAGGAAAATTTACGAGAACTCCGCACCCGGGTGGAATCTTCATTTCCGCAAGGCACCGACATCGATGATACGGTTTCCGAACCGGTCGCGCCCACCCCACCTGAGCAAGCAGTCGTCGTCGTTGAGCCGCCGAAACCCCAGATCGAGCTCGGCGATCTGAGCGCCGCTCCGGAATTGGCGGAGTATGCCGAACTCTCGCCCGAAGGCAGCGCACATTTGATCGCATTGGCAGGCGCTCTTGAAAAACAAGGCCATTTTCAACGCTCGCTGCTGGCATGGGAGCGCGTGATCGATCTGACCAAGCCAGACGCGGATCAGTTGCTGGCCGCCGTTTCTGCCGTCAAACGCCTTCGCCCGTCACTTCCCGATTGGAACAGCGATTCATCCAAGGCCATCACCATCACCCTCAACGCAGGCACTGGCAAGACCCTGGCAAAATCGCTCGCCCCGGTGCTAGAACAAGCCGCTCGGGACCTCGAAAAAGCCTCTGCCGGCATTCTGAAAGTGACCGCCAAAGTCACCGTCGGGAAAAGCAATCTGAGCGGCAAGGAACCCACTCCTGTCGCCTTGTGGTTAGCGGGAGCCGCCAAGGGTTCACCCTCCACCGAGGTCCTGTCGTTCACCGTCACCTCTCCCGAGGTCCTTTGCCAGGAAGTGATGAACACCATTTTCCAACTGGTCCGAAGTCACATTAACCAAAACACCTCCTACACCACGCCTGCCGCCCTCGCAGAACAGGAAAATCCATTTGAAGCGCTCAGCGACCGATTCTCGCGGCTGTGTTGGAGCGAATTCGCCACCATCCTCAATCAGCCAGTGGCAAAAACCGGCGTGCCTGCAAAAAAACGCTAATTTTTCCGCCAACCGCCACGTTACTTTACCGAAGAGTGGTTGCGAAACCGCTGACCCGCCCCATTTTTAAGGGTCATATTTTTCCCGTTACATATCTTGCTGGCTACCAGCAGCAACCTTGCCTTCCCCGCGAGCCCGTCTTCAAACAATTCACCTTCCCCACTACCATGAAACTCCTATCCGCACTCGCCATTTTCGGTGCCACGTTCACCAGCGCCACCGCGCAAAACCCGAACCGCTACGAGTCTCTCAAACAGGAGATGCGCCAGTCCATCGCGCGCGGTAACACCTGGCTTCAGTCGCAGCAAAAACCCGAAGGCTTCTGGGATGATGGCGACCTTCCCGCCTTCACCGCGCTCGCCCTAACCGCCGCCACCCGCGATCCGAATCTGGACCGCAAGGCCCCCTTCCCCGCGCACATCGAGAAGGGCTTCAACTGGCTTCTCCAACAGCAAAAAGAAGACGGCGGCATCTACAACCGCGGTCTATCCGTTTATAACACCGCCACCTCCCTGACCGCCATGGTCTCCGCCGAACAAGAAGCCTACGAACCGGCGATGGTGCGCGCGCGCAAGCACCTCATCAGCAAACAATGGGACATCGGCCAAAAGAAGGAAAACGACAATCTCAACGACGGCGGCATCGGCTATGGATCATCAAACGATCATACCGACATGTCCAACACCTACCTCGCCATCGAGGCGCTCGCACTCTCGAAAAAGATCATCGACGACGGACAGCACGGCGATCAACCGGATCTCGATTGGGACGCCGCCATTACCTTTCTCTCCCGCTGCCAGAATCTTGAGAAGACCAACGACCAAACCTGGGCCTCCGACGATGCCAAAAACAAAGGTGGCTTCATCTACGCCCCCGGCCAATCCAAGGCCGGCGAGGACGAGCTGCCCGACGGCCGCACCGCACTGCGTTCCTATGGATCCATTTCCTATGCCGGCCTTCTCTCCTTCATCTATGCCAAGCTCACCCCGGAGGATCCACGCGTCATTGCGGTGAAGGAATGGCTCGGTAAAAACTACACCCTCGATGAGAATCCCGGGATGGCCGCGCAGGGACTTTATTATTACTATCAGACCATGTCCAAGGCCCTGTCCGCCGCCGGCATCGACAACCTTAAACTCGAAGACGGCACCGAAGCCGACTGGCGCAAGGACCTCGCGGAGAAACTGCTCGCCAACCAGCGCGAGAACGGCTCGTGGGTGAACGACAATGGGCGCTGGATGGAGTCGAACGCGGTGCTCGTCACCGCCTACACGGTGATGTCCCTCGCCCAAATCTACGATTCGATCCCCGAGAAGTAAGCCCACGCCGCCCATTCCGTGAGCCGTTCCTGCCTCTGCGAATGAAAGCGGGACGACTCACGAAAAAAGACAAGGTTGCGCAACTCAATCGTCGCCTTCGCCCATGTGCTTGCGGAACCATTCCGCACTGAGTTGAGCCACGTGGTCCAGCTTGCCGCGCTCTTCAAACAAATGCGTGACACCCGGAATGATCCGTAACTCTTTCTCACAGCGCAGCTTTGCGAAGGCACCCTGGTTGAGCTCAATCACGGCTTCGTCAAGCCCACCGACGATCAACAACGTTGGGCACTGGACTTTTGACAATGCCTCTCCCGCCAAATCCGGTCGGCCACCACGGTAAACCACCGCCGCCACCCGGTCCTCCATCACCGCAGCGGCCAGCAGCGCAGCACCACCGCCGGTGCTCGCTCCGAAATAGCCGATTTTCAGTTCACCCAACTCCAAGTCATCCTCCACCCAGCGCGTCGCGGCGAGCAAGCGCTCCGCCAACAACTCGATGTCGAAGCAGAACTCCGAGGTCACCGCGTCCTGTTCCTCCTCTTCGTGTGTTAGAAGATCGAACAACAACGTGCCGATTCCGGCGTCGCGAATGATTTGGGCGACGAGACGATTGCGCGGACTGTTGCGGCTGCTAGCGCTGCCATGGGCGAACATTACCAACCCGGGAGCACCGGCGGGTATATCCAGCTCCCCATAGAGGGTCACGTCCCGCGCCGGAATGTGAATCAGAGGGACGTGCAACGAAGTTGCGAGTTTGGAAATCGTTTTCATGATGATTTATGTTAGTGTTTCGACCAGTTCCAATGCTCCTGCCCCTGCGAGTTCGCGGATGCCGTCCTCGCGGCGGAGACGCGCGGTTTCACGCACAATCGGTTCCTCCGCATCAGGCTCATCAGCTTGCGCGAGCCAAGCGGAAGCCGAGCCCTCGAGCGAAGCCACCCCAGCCAGATGCAGCCGCTCCACTTGACGTCGCCGCTCAAGCGATTCAAGCGCGTCCTTGGTGTAGCGCGTCCACGGCACCACCCGCAGGCGGGCGTCAGGAATGATCCGCCCCGTCATTTCACAAATGCCGTAAGTGCCGTTCAGGATACGCAACAGCGCATCATTCACCTCGTGAATTGCATCATCCTCCCGCGCAAGAATCCCGATTGTTAGATCATGCATGAACTCATCGGACGCGTGGTCAGCCATGTTGTCTCCCGGTAATTTCAGCGGCATCGCGCTCACCGCAACCTGCCGCGCCCGATCCGCCAAAAGACTTTCGTGGATCGCTTGTAATTTCAAATAATGCCAATGCCATTGCTGCGGAATCTTCCCTGCAGCGTGTTTGTTATTTTTTAATTTCATGATGGGAAACGCATCTGCGGTTTTAACTCCCCCCGTCCGTTAGGCCGGGTTTTCATCAGGAGGGAAGTGAGCAGGTGCCGTCACGTTCCGATGTCACCATCCACAAAATACCGTCCGCAGTCTATTCGTCGTCCCGCAATAGGTATCCGCGCATTCACCGCAGTTCTGCTTACGCAATCCACGCAATCCTTCGGCACATTCCGAACGTGACTCCGGGCGCAAGGCTTTGCATGTTCCCGCGCGTGACCGATACGGATTCGCTCAACCACCGATTTGGCGGCATCGCCCGGCTTTATGGCCTGGCGGCGCTGGATCGTTTTCTCAAGGCGCGGGTGGCGGTGATCGGCGTCGGCGGCGTGGGATCCTGGGCGGTGGAATCACTGGCCCGCTCCGGAATCGGGCACCTGACCTTGGTGGATTTGGATGAAATCTGCGTCACCAACGTGAACCGCCAACTGCACGCGATGGACGGCCAAATTGGCAGACAAAAAACCGAGGCGATGGCCGAACGGGCAATCGCGATTCATCCCGGCTGCGAAGTGGTCATTATCCCGAAGTTTTTCAACGAAAAATCCGCGGCAGAAATCCTCGATGCGGGCTTTGACGCGGTGATTGATGCCATCGACTACGCACGCCACAAGTCGCTGCTGGCCGCCGAGTGCCACAAGCGGAAAATTTATGCCGTCACCTGCGGCGGGGCCGGCGGGCGGCGTGATCCGACGCGCATCCGGGTGACCGACCTCGCCTACAGCGGCATGGATCCCCTGCTGCTGCAATTGCGCCGTGGCTTGCGCAATGATTACGGATTCCCGAAAACCCCGCGCAATCAGGATCCGGTTCTGTTCGGCATCGATGCGGTGTATTCCGACGAAGCACCTTACTATTCCCATTGCGACGGCACGGTTTCCAAGACCGCTCCGGAGGAAATCGCGCTGCGGCTCAATTGTTCGTCCGGCTTTGGTTCGGCATCCCACATCATTGCCAGCTTCGGATTGATCGCTGCCGGGAGAGTGCTCGAGAAGTTGGCGGCGGAGGGATGATCGTCTGCGGCCGTCGGCTGCGAGCACGAAAAAAGCGACCCGGAGGCCGCTTAATTCTAAAATGGAGGGTTGCCGGAAATGACTCCAGCGAAGGGGCCTTTACAGACCCTTCTTCGAGAGGCGGGTGCCAGCAGTTGCGCCTTGGCGGGCCTTGAACTTCGGGTTGGATTTGCAAATCACGTAAACCGTTCCTTTGCGCTTCACGACTTGGCAATCTGCGTGGCGGCGTTTTGCGGAGGCGAGTGAGGAGAGAACTTTCATGGCGTAAATTAGTTGAAATTGACCGGTCGAAGGAATCGCCGGGGCACGAAAGCTACCCACCCGACCACGCTTGTAAAGCCATTTCTTATGGGAAAATTCGGGCAGCGCGGTTTCGAGCACCAACCTCTCGATGAGCGAACCACTCGCACCCGTCACGGTGATGATCGCGATGATCACTCCGAAGCAGCTGACCCCGAGAAAGATTCCACTCCACGCAGTGCCTTGCAGATCGCACCCCAGGAAAAATCATTTAACAAAACCGTAATTTTCGCTTTTCCAACGGCTTCCGAAAAAGTATGCTAAACGTATGAAATTTCTCATCACAATCGTCGCCGCGCTGACCCTAAATTCCTGCAATACGGCAATCGGCCTCGGCCGCGACACCAAGCTGGGCTACCAGTGGACCAAAGCCAAAATCCAAGGCCAAGGCCAAGGCGGCGATTCTTACGACGATTCGGCGGCACCGGTGTATTAATTTCCTCTTGGCCATCAGCGATTCGCAAAGATTCCGGTTTCGCAAGGGCGATCGATCTGCTTCCATACATGTGTGACTTTTGCCAGTAAAATCACCATTGCCCGGATCTGTTTGGTTCCGGTGTATGCCTTTATGGCGCTTTGGTATGGGCAGACGGTGAAAAACGGAACGCCTGACGAGGCGCTTCGCTGGTGGGCGCTCGGAGTTTTCGTCACGGCGGCAGGCAGCGACGGCATCGACGGTTGGGTGGCACGGCGCTTCAACCAAATTTCAGAATTCGGCGCGTTCATCGATCCAATCGCCGACAAGGCGCTTCTCCTAACAGGCGTGATCACGCTGACGATCGTGGACTGGGGCAAGGACGGCTGGGGCCTGCCATGGTGGTTTGCGGCGGTTGTGATCTTGCGGGATTGCATCATCCTAGGCGGCATCAAGGTGCTCTATTGCAATCATCGCGAGGTGAAAATCGTCCCGCATTGGACGGGCAAGGTTTGCACGGTCGCGCAGATGTTTGCGATCGGCTGGGTGATGCTAAAGGTGGTGGATTATCCACCGCTCTATCCGTGCATCGTGGCAGGGATTTTCACCATCTGGTCGAGCATCGCCTACATCCGCCAAGGCTGGGAAATCCTTCAGGGGCGGGCGGCCTAGTGCAGCAGCATCTTGGTGGTTCAGATTTATTCCGTAAGCTTGGAAGCCATTATTTTTCGAAACGCAGGCGAACGAAGCTCTTTCCGGGCTTGGGATCCGGCAGGGTGTAGGTGGCACGGACGGTTTCCGGGTCGGCACCCGGATTGAGGACTTCCAAAGTGAGGGCGTTCCATACGGTGAAATCGGCGCAGCCTTCGGCCTGATAGATCACATCGGCGATCCATGCGGGGCGCAGAAAGGTGATGGAAAGGGTGGTGTCGTCGTAGTTGACGGCGGGCTGCGAAGTGAAGGCGTAGGGCTGACCGCCGAGAGCATATTCGGCAAGGTTGGTGAGGCCGTCCTTGTCGGGGTCCGCAGTCATCGCAGATTCGCCCGCGTTGATCTGCTGCTCGGTGAATGCCGCGGCCTCCCAGGATTCGAAGGTCCGGGACAAGACGGTGATCGCCGCACTTGCAGCAAGGCTGGTGGTGGTGGCGGTGGCTTGCCAGGGACCACCGGCGGCGATCGCGGTGTAAACGCCGGACTGACTGATTTCACCACCGCCGGTGGCGGACCATGCGACCGCGACCGTTACCGGATTTCCGAACTGGTCAAGCACGCTGGCGGTGAGCGCCTGCGTAGCTCCCACCTCGAGGGTCGCGGATGGAGGATCCACCGTCAGGCTCGCCGTGGAGGCGACAACCGTGACATAGGCCGAGCTGACGGCTGTCAACCCGGGAGCGTCGCTCACAGCCACGATGAGCGTGTAACTCCCGGGGGCGGAAAACGTGGCGGTCACGTTTTTCGCGGCATGAGTGCCGTTCGGTGAGAAGCCGACCGGTGCGGGGCCGGTGGCGGACCAAAAGTAAGTGAGACTCTCCTCCCCTTCGTCGTCAGTGGCGGTGACAGATAGATCCGTGATGGTGGTGGTGACGTTGGACTGGGATGCGACAGCCTCGATGACAATCTGCGGGGCGACATTCAACAAGGTGACGACAAGCCTGACTTGTCCGGCGGTGGCGGTATTGACAGTGGCGTTGTAGCCCGCGGGAAGGGTGCCGACGTTAAGCGTGTTGTGGGTTAGAGTGCCGGTGTAAGTGAGAAGCGTGTAGGTCCCGGCGGTGAATCCGGCGGCGGCGGTAACGTTCACGGTGCCATCCAAGGTTAGATTTCCGATGACGGCGACCAGGTCGGAGGTGGTGCCGAGGTCGTAGGCGAGCGTGCTGGTGCCGGAGAGGGCAAGCCCTGATGCTAGAGTGAGGGTCCCGGTCGTGACACCAGGGGCGAGCGTGCCGTCACAGCTAACGGATCCTGCGATGCTGCCAGTGCCACCGAGGGCCCCGCTGGTGGCGACGGTTACGGGTGTGGCTGCGAGGGATCCGGTGATTGAGAGTTTTCCAGAGGTCACCGTGGTGCTACCGGTGTGGAGGTTCTCGCCGGATAACGTGAGGGTGCCGGTGCCAACCTTGGTGAGGGCACTCCGCCCGGTGTTGTTGACGATGGCCCCGGCGAAGGTGGTGTCTTGGTTTCTGCCGCCGATCTGCCAGGTGATGGTCGCGCCGGACGAGAGCCCACCTGCCAGATAGGATGTGGCGGCCCCCGATAGTGCGCCCACTTGGAGGGTTAGATTGCTGCCAGTGTTATTGTAGAGACCATAAACCCCAGCACCAAGATCCAACTGGGCGGCGGCATAGCCAGCGGTGTTCTTGATGCGGAAATCCCCGCCGTCGGCGTCGCTGATGACAAAAATGCGGCCGGTGAAGGCGGACCAGTTACCAGTGAGGTCGGTGCGGACGAAGGGCGTGAAAAAGGTGAAATCGCCGCCGCCGGTGAGCGCGCCGGAGAGGGTGCTGCGGCCGTCGGCATTGAGGCGTCCGGAAGAACCAGTGGGGATGTTGAGGGACCAGGCGCTGACCGGGGAGTTCGAGCCACCGGTGCTGTTCGTCATCGACAGAATGCCACCGTTGAGAGTGACGAGGCCAGAGCCAAGGCCGGAGACATTCACGCTGTCGGAAGCGAGAATGACAGTGCCGCCATTGATGAAGGTGCCACCGGAGTAAGTGTTGGTGGCAGCGAGGATGATTACGCCACTGCCGGATTTCGTGAGGCTGCCGGTCCCGATGAGCGAACCGGAAATCTGCAGCGAAGTGGACGCCGCTGGGATGGACAGGGTGCCGCCGCCGGCACCGAGTGTGAGGGAGCGGTTGGTGTTGGTTTGAGAGCCAACAAGACTGAGGGTGCCACCCATGAGGACGAGGTTGGAAGCGGTGGTATCTGCCGCGCCGATGGAGCTCGGACTACCACCGTCATTGAGATTGTCCACGGCCAACATGCCGCCGCTGACGACAGTGGGACCCGTGTAAGTATTCCTATTGGAAATGGTGAGCGTGCCTACACCGGATTTCGTAAGTCCACCGGTGCCGGCGATGGCCCCGGTGCCGCCGAATGTGTAGTTCCCGGTCGAGTTCACCAACATGCTGGCGACCGGGAGCGAGGTGGTGACGTCCACATTGGAGTTCGCCACACCGGTGTCGTCGAAAGTGACACTGTCACCGGCGACGAAGGTATCCGGGCCGCCGGAGCGCGACCAGTTGGCAGTGGTGGCCAAATTCCAGGCGTTCCCGTTGATTCCACCGGTCCACGTCAGACTGGAGGGCGCGCGGGTGACCGGGATCGTTAGAGTGATGGCCCCCGAGCCGATGGCGAGCGCGTAGGGTGTGCCCTCGGGCACGTTGACGGCAAGATTGGACAAGGAGCCGGTGAGGCTGCCACCGTAGGTAAGCAGTGTGTAGGTGCCGGGAAGAAGCTGGGAATTCAGCGCCTTGATATGGATGTTTACCGTTCCAGATAGAACGAGATTTCCGGCGACGGCGATGCGGTCGCTCGACTTGCTGATGCCGGTGGGGTCATCCGATAAATCGAGCACAAGCACGGAACCGTCTGCGGCGGTGAGACTGGAATTGAGAGTCAGGGTGGCGGCATTTCCCATGCCTGAACCGGGGGTGATCGCACCGCGGTATTGGAGAGAGACGGCTTGGGAAATGGTGCCGGAGCCGGCAAGGCGGCCGCCGGTTTCGCCCATGGCGAGGGACCCGCCCCAAGTGCCACCCCAGACGGTGACGGAGCTGGCGGAGAGCTGACCGTTAACCACCAGCGCGCCATCCCAGATGGTGGTAATGCCGATGTAGGAATGGCTACCGGTGAGGGTGGTATTTCCGGCACCCGATTTCGATAAGGTCATACTCCCGGTCAGGCTGCCAGCGGTGCCGTCGAGAGTGTAGTTCTGCGGATTGAAGAATGAAACGGCTGTGGGCGAGAGATTGCCTGTTAGCGCGATGGCCGCGGCATTCGATCCGGAGATATCAAAGAGCACGCTGTTGCCCTGAGTGTATGGCACGGTATTTCCCGCCGCGTTTTTCCATGATGACATGGTGCCGGAATCCCATGTCGTCCCGGTAGCCCAAGTGAGCTCGGTGGCAATCATCGCCGGCGGCGGAACCACCGACGACATGTCATAGCCGAGATAATAGTCCACATAACTCGCCTGCACGTATCCCTTGGTCGTGGTCTGGCAGCGATACTGCGGGTTGTGCATCAAGGTGTAGAGGCGATTCGTGGCGGGAATAGCGGTGGTGTAAATGCGGAGTTCGGAAAAGTCCGAGGCGACGAGCACGATCTCCTCACGCCAATCACCCAGAATATCGCCCCAAAAGGCGGGACGGCCACCATAGGCCTGGCGGGTGCTGAAGTTTCCCCAGTCGTTGTAAAGAGTCCAGAGACGGCCGGCATTTCCGGTCGCGACGTTGAACTTGTTGATCACCGGGTTGTAGGCGCCGGATCCCGCGCCATCGATGAATTCGCGGGCGAGGTCACCGTCCCACCAGAGACCTTCAGGCGCCCAAAGATTATTTGCATAAATCTGCTGGCCCCTCGCATTGAATATACCGGGCTGGGTGCTATACATTTCATAGCCTTTGTGAGCGGGGGTGAGGTCGAGGGCGATGCCACGGCCGACGTCGGTGAGCCCGTTGGAATACCATTTTTTGATCATGGTCCCGGTGCCGGAGTCATACAACGCGGTGGCGAGCATCGTCGGATTGTATTGCTGGATGGCGTAGGTTTCTAGGCCCGGACGATCCGGATCGATGTCGGCAAGGTGAAAGCGATCGCCGTGGGTGAGTTCGTTGAAAAAGAGCGGGGTGCCGTCGTCATCGATGACATGTCCGATGTCGCAGATTTCATCCTTTCCGTCATTGTCCACATCGCCGATGCGGATCTGGTGCCCCTCGGCCCCGGGGAACGTCTGAGGGAGGGTCCAGCGCTGGGTGAGCGCGCCATTGCGGAAATCAAATGCGGTAAACTGCCGGTAGAACGCACCGCTGTCGGCGCGGTTGTAGCCATACATGACAACACTCGGTCGCTTGCCGTCGAGGTAGGCGATCATCGCCTTATTGGTGAGCGTGCCATGGACGGCCCAGGCGTTCGGCAGACTGACGCGGGCCAACTCCGCACCCGAAATCCCGTCGATTACGGAAACAAACTGGGTGGTGTTATTTGAAGAAGAAATGGTCGCGACCGTAGCACCAGCCGCGTTTTTAACGCTGACACCGTTAGCGGTGCGGACCATGACTTCAGCCCGACCGTCGCCGTCCATGTCATACACGGTGACGTTGTCGGTGTCGCCGATGCTGATGGCGGAGGAGCCGGGTTCGTAGGCGTATTGGTTGACGCTGTTCGGCCCCATGGCCATGCGCCAGAGGAAGGTGCCGTCGTTGGTGTAAGCTTCGAGAAACTGTTCGTTTTCGCCAAGGGTGGAAAGCCGGTCCACCACATAGTCGTAGTCGCCATCGCCATCCAGATCGCCAACCCAAGCGAATTTCACGTCGTAAGGTCCGCTGGGTCCGGTGTCGTTGCGCAGTGGAACCGAAAGGAATTGTTTGGCACCCGAAGTGGTGGCGGTGACCGTGGCCGTTTCCGAGTTTGCCTGCTCGACGCCGCCGATGACCGGGCGGACGAAATAGGAATAGGTGGTGGTGGAGAGGCTCGCTGGGGTGTCGGTGTAGTCGGTGGTGGCTGTCAGCGGGGTCGACCCGTTGATTTTGCTCGCCGTTCCGCTGTTCGTCGAGCGGTAGAGATTGAAAGCGATGCCGGCAGGGTCATTGCCGAAAAGCCGCCAACTCACATAGATTTGGGTGGTGCTTTTTTTTACCGCGACGACACCCCGGTTGAGGTTCTCCATTTGCCGCTGGGCGAGACCGGTGCCACAGCCAAGCAGGGCGAAAAAAACGGCCAATAGCGCCTTGAGAGATGGGTTTTTCATGGGTTGTTTGCGAAGCGCCAAAAAATCCGACCCGCTTTATGATCTAGAACAATCTCCCACGCCGCCCGGGCTGTCCATAACCTGAGTGGGTTAATGCCAAAATAGCGGACGGGGTCAGGACCTGCGGCACCCCATCTTTGTGGGTGACATTTCGGATGCCGCTTTCAGAATCGCCGGGATGAGGAGAGGCAGATTTCGCAACCCACAAAAATCCGACGATCATGCCCGGCAGCCTTCGATTTGAAAATGTGACCAAACGCTTCGGGAACTTCACCGCAGTCGACAACGTGACTCTGGAGATCGAACACGGCATGACGTTTTCTTTGTTAGGCCCCTCCGGCTGTGGCAAAACAACCTTGCTGCGAATGGCCGCGGGCTTCGAACAACCCGACGAAGGGCGGGTGCTGCTGGATGGCCGCGACATCACCCTGCTGCCGCCGGAGCAGCGGCCGGTGAATACAGTTTTTCAAAACTACGCGCTATTCCCGCACTTGACGGTGCGCGACAACATCGCGTTCGGCTTGAAAATCGCGAAAATGGAGAAGGCGCGGATCACCGCCGAGGTGGATCGCATGCTGAAATTGGTGGACCTTACCGACCATGCCGACAAGATGCCATCCAAGCTCTCCGGCGGGCAGAAACAACGGGTGGGTATCGCCCGCGCGCTGGCGAATAAACCGCGGGTTTTGTTGCTGGACGAACCGCTTGCCGCCCTCGACTTGAAGCTGCGCCAGCGGCTTTTGGTCGAGCTGGATGCGATCCATGACGAAGTTGGAATCACCTTCCTTTACGTCACCCATGATCAAGGTGAGGCCATGTCGATTTCCGACACCATTGCGGTGATGAACCAAGGCCGCATCGAGCAGATTGGCAAGCCAGCGGAGATCTATGAAACCCCGTGTTCGTCATTTGTCGCAGCCTTCATCGGCGATACCAATTTCCTGGAAGGCCGGGTGACGGAATCCTTGGGACAAAGATTTTCCCGTGCCGAAATCCCCGGGATCGGCGCGGTCTTGATCGACAACGACAAGCCGGTACGGCCGGGAGACCGCATCCATCTCTCACTGCGGCCCGAGAAGCTGAGAGTTTCGTGTGACAAACCGGAATCGGGCGAATGGGACAACGCGCTGCCCGGCACCGTGGAGGAAGTGATTTATTACGGCTCCCACACCCGCTATTGGGTGAGATGCGGCGATTACCGGATCTGCGCGGAAAAACAGCACCGCACATTTCAGCTCGATGAGCGGCCGCCCACTTGGGGCGACGGCGTGTGGCTGAGCTGGCATGCGAACGACGGTTTTCTGCTGGATCAATATCGGGAAGAAGATGGAAAGCTGCTGACGCTGCCGGAAGGGTGAGGATAATGAGAGCGGACACTCTTGTCCGCCCGGCCCATGGTTAGAGAAAGGACGAAGCTACGCACTCCGTTTTCGCTTTTTATGGGCGATGCGACAGGAGTGTCGCGGCTCCTTACCCAACAAAAAAGGGCGTAGCTTGCGCCACGCCCTTTAATCGTAAATTCAGCTCACTTGCCCCAGCGCTCGAGCAGCGTCTTGGCCATGTCCGAAGGGGTCTCCGCGACGGCGATGCCGCATTCCGCGAGGATTTTCTTCTTCGCTTGGGCGGTGTCTTCCTCACCGCCGACGATGGCACCGGCGTGACCCATGCGGCGTCCTGGAGGCGCGGTGGCTCCGGCGATGAATCCGGCGATGGGCTTCTTGCAATGCTCCTTGGCCCAACGAGCGGCTTCGACTTCGGCGTTGCCGCCGATTTCACCGATCATGATGATGGCTTCAGTCTCGGGGTCGTTGTTGAACATTTCGAGCACCTCGAGGTGATTGGTGCCGTTGATCGGATCGCCACCGATGCCGACGCAGGTGCTCTGGCCGTAGCCGAGTTGGGTGAGTTGGAAAACCGCTTCGTAGGTGAGCGTGCCGGACCGGGAAACCACGCCGACGTTGCCGCGGCGATGGATGTAGCCGGGAGCGATGCCAATACGGCAGCCGCCGTGGCTTTTCTCACCGCGGCCGGGGGTGACGATGCCCGGGCAATTCGGCCCGACGAGGCGCGATTTCGAACCGGCGAGCATGGCTTTCACGCGCATCATGTCCATCACCGGGATGCCTTCGGTGATGCAAACGATGAGTTCCACACCGGCATCCGCAGCTTCGAGAATGGCATCGGCAGCGAAGGCGGGTGGCACGAAAATGGCGGAGGCAGTGGCTCCGGTTTCCCGGACAGCGGTGGAGACCGTGTCGAAAATCGGCACCTCGTCCTCAAATTTCTGCCCGCCCTTGCCGGGAGTGACACCGGCGACGAGTTTGGTGCCGTAGGCGAGGGACAGCGACGCGTGGCGTGCGCCGAAGCTACCGGTGATGCCCTGGACGAGGAGCTTGGTGTTTTCGTCGATTAGAATGGCCATAACAAAGTTTGCTGGATTTCAGATTTTGGTTTTTCAGGCGACGGCGGCGACGATCTTTTTGGCACCGTCGGACATGTCTTCGGCCGTGACGATGTTGAGACCGGAGGCAGCGAGTGCGGCTTTGCCCATTTCGACGTTGTTGCCTTCCAGGCGGACGACGAGCGGAATCGGCAGGCCGGTTTCCTTGGCTGCGGCGATCACGCCTTCGGCGATGATGTTGCAGTCCATGATACCACCGAAGATGTTGATGAAGATGCCCTTCACATTCGGATCCCCGAGGATGATCTTAAACGCGGCGGTCACCTGCTCTTTGGATGCGCCACCCCCGACGTCGAGGAAGTTCGCAGGATCACCACCGAAGTGTTTGATGATGTCCATGGTGGCCATGGCGAGGCCCGCGCCGTTCACCAGGCAGGCGATGTTTCCATCTAGGCCGATATAATTGAGCTCATGAGCGGCGGCAGCCACTTCGCGTGGATCCTCTTCGTCCAGATCGCGCATGGCGGAAATTTCAGGATGGCGATAGAGGGCGTTGTCGTCGAAGTTGAATTTGGCGTCCAAGGCGTAAACGTGATCGTCGGTGGTGATCACAACCGGGTTGATCTCGACCATCGAGCAATCGCACTCAATGAAGAGTTTGTAAAGCGAGTGGAGCAGGCGTCCGAACTGGCGGGCGGTGGTCTTGAGTCCGAGGTTCTCACAGATTTTCCGCACCTGATAGGCTTGCAGCCCGGCGAGCGGGTTGACGTATTCGCGAAGAATTTTCTCAGGCGAACTTTCGGCAACCTCTTCGATGTCCATGCCGCCTTCGGTGGAAACGATGATGATCGGCTGGCAGGATTGGCGATCCATCAGGATGGCGAGGTAAAGCTCGCGGCGGATGTTGACCGACTCCGCGATCATCACCTTGCGGACCATTTTGCCCTCATCGCCCGTTTGTTTGGTGACCAGCGTTTCGCCGAGCATTTTCGCGGCGATGTCACGCGCGGCATCCGGAGAATCCACGAGATGCACGCCGCCTTGAAAGCCGTTTTTGAATGTCCCCTTGCCCCGGCCACCGGCGTGGACTTGGGCCTTCACGACCAGGTGGTTGACCGCCAGCCACTTGGCGGCGTCATAGGCCTCCTTGGGGGTGGAAGCAGCTTTTCCCTTGGGGCTCGGCACGCCAAAGCGGTCGAAAAGTTCTTTGGCTTGGTATTCGTGGATGTTCATAAATTACGTGATCAGGAATCGAGACGGAAGATCGCGCGGAGCCTATTGTCCGCGAAGCGACCCGGTCAAGGCATCCTCAAGAAAAATCTCTTCACGCCGGGGCTAGACGACGCGAGGCTTGGATGAGCCGGGCGATCCTGCGATTGAATCCCTCCGCCGCGGCAAGCTCATCGAGGTCCAAATGCATGCGGTAGCGCCAGTAATAAGGCATGATGGCAGGCACATTGATGCGCTCCGCCTCGGGATGTGGGTGGCGGATTTCATCATCGATCGCCAACAGATCCTGAAGGGGAAAAATCGCCCACATCGCCGGGGACTGGAGGTGTTGAAAGATGATTCTGGCGGCAAGTTCCGAGGAAAGTTCGGCGGCGGCCGAGTCGATCCCGAGCATCCGCCGGGCGAAGCGCGAGGTCACCTCGGAGTCCTCCCGCCACCAAGCGCGCAGCGTGGGCATGTCGTGAGTGGACGGGCTGACCACGCTCATGTAGGGGGCCTTGGCGGGATCGAAAAATTCGACGTCTGAGGTTTTCGGCATGCGCTGGATCTCCAGGGAAAGGATCCCGAGCTCGCGCAGAACACCGGGCACGCAGGCGGGGACCATGCCGAGATCTTCGCCGCAGAGCAGCATCGGGCTGGCTAGGCGCATGGCTGGCAACCTCTCATATCCCCTCGCCTGCCAGAAGTCCTCTTGGCGACGGTAGAAGTAGTCGATATACAATTCCTCGACGCGCCACAGGTTATCCGCCTCAAGTTCCTGATAGGAACGGGTCATCTGCATCGAGCAGCGGGGATGGAACAACGTCCCGCTGGAACCAGGAACTTCAAAAAACAACACATCGCTCGCGCAATCCAGCAATCCTTCCCGGATCCAGCCATTGTGACCGTCCTGCGGCAGCGTGGCGAAGTGGTCGACGATGCGGCGCTGGGTGGCGACGTTTTCACGGAGCTGCCAGTAGCCGGAACCGCAATCATGCAAGTAGCAGCCCTTCACCTCCATCGCGGCGCCCCCGAAGCGCTCTGATAGAGAATGCTCGCGGATGTAGGGCCGGCAAAACCGGTTGTAGTCAAACTCGATGCCACGCTTGCGGATTTCATCAATATGGATTGGCAGCGCGGGATCGAAGTGCCCCATAATGCCCTCGACGTGGTCGTAGGGGACCTGCCAGATCCGGAAAAACCCGAGGATGTGATCGATGCGGTAAGCATCGCAATAGCGGCTGAGCTGAGCGAAGCGCGAGCGCCACCAGGCGTAGTCGTCCTGCTTCATGACCTCCCAGTTGTAGGTGGGAAATCCCCAGTTCTGGCCTTTGACGGCGAAGGCATCCGGCGGTGCGCCCGCTTGCGCATCCATCTTGAACAAATGAGGCGCGGACCAGGCATCGACGGATTGGCGGTCGATGCCGATCGGCAAGTCTCCTTTCAAAGCCAGGCCTTTGTCATGCAAATGGGCGACGGCGTCCGCGAGTTGTCGGTCGAGTTCGTATTGCAGCCAAATGTGATAGGCCACTTCCGGCCAATCCGGATGCGAAGGCTCTGCGACCGCCTGCACGCGGGATTCATCATAGGCGGCCCAATCTTCCCAACGTGAAAATTCCGCAGTGCCGAAATGATCACGCTTCACGCAGAATACCGCGTATGGCACGGCCCATGCCCGGTTGGTTTCGAGGAAGGTATGGAACTTTTTGTTAGATAAAATCGATTTACGATGTTTGCCGTAGATCTGGCGGGTGAGCTGTGATTTCGCAGCCATCACCGCCTCGTAATCGACGCGATCCAAGGGATTGAGTGCTGCACGGGCGGATTCGAGTTCGCTGGTAAATGCGGCAGGCATCGCGAAGTCGAGATCATCGATCCGTAAATAAATCGGGTGCAGCGCGAACACGCTGATCGCCGAATAGGGATACGAATCCGTCCAATCATGCGACGAATTGGTGTCGTTGATCGGCAGGATTTGAATCAACTTCAGTCCGACACCATGCGCCCAATCCGCCATCGGTTTCAAATCGGCAAATTCGCCGACGCCCAGACTTTTCCCACTGCGCAGTGAGAAAACGGGAATCGCCACCCCCGCGCCGCGGAACAGGCCGGCGGATTCCCTGCGGTAGAGCTCATCGCTCACTTGGGTGTGCTGGCGCTTTCCATAAACGCGGGCGGGCAGACTGCGATTGTCACCATACTCCATGGTGACCACGCATTTGAGCTGCAGATCAAACAAACCATACTTATATTCCACCGGCCAATCGCTCGGAAGGTAGAGTTCCTTGCGCCACATATTCGGGGCGACTTCCTGCAAGGGCAGCGCATGATGCCAGCCCCAATCGCCGATCTCCTTGACGCTGCCAATGATGCAAGGAATCAACCCGGCCGGGACCGCCGCCATCCGGAGTTGGAAGGTGTGATTTGCATCGGCCGGAGGAATCACCTTTTCAAACGGCCCGCGCGGAGGCAGCACCGCTTTGAAGGCGTTGGTCTCGAACGCGTAATCCACCGCCCCAGCCGAGCACCACGAATCGAGAAGAAGCAGCGCGTCTGAGGTCGCCGGATCCAACTCCACCACCCGCGGAGCCAGCCATTCATCGAGTTCGACGCCATTGCCCGACTGACGCAGTTGGTAGCTGTATTCCAAAGTGAGCGGGCCTGCGCCCCTGATATCCACCGTCGCCTCCCACTGCTGGTCGTTGATCCAGCGCAAAGGGGCCACTTGATCGAAACGAATCCCGCTGGCACCCAGCACGATTGCGTATTTCAGCCAAAGTGACTGCCCGGAAACGGTGTGGTAATTCAGTCGGAAAACAATCTTCATGGGGGTTCAAATCGTGTGCCCGCCAATGTCAGGTTTGTGGCAACGGTTGGCGATTCGAAAAAACAAATCGCGCCGCGTTTTCACCACTTGACCACCGCCCGGAGTGGCACGATTTTTGGCCATGCTCCACTTCGTAACGATCGTCCTCGCGGTTTGCGCGCTGGTGATCGGCTTGGCTTTAGCCCGCCTGATCACCCGTTGGTATGCGGACCAGTAAAAAGAAATTCCTGCCGCGCTTATTCCTCGGATTTTTTCTCCGGGACCACCAAGGTCATCCCTTTGAGCAGGCGGCAGAATTCCTTTTTCACCAACACCGCCACGGTCCCCTCGCCTTTCGTGCTGCCGGTGGTGGACTTGTATTCCACCTCGTAGCGGTCGAGCCGGACGATGCGGATGAATTGCTCGCCCTTTTGGTAAACTTGGTCTTGAAAAAGTCGCATGCCGGAAACTGGCGATGTTTTCCAAATCTGGCAAGCGGACGCCGGAGGAGTTTTACCCGCCCCCCGATGTGCCCGATGCTCAGCGTGCGAGAGACGGATTCCAGCGGTTGATTCCCCGGGATGGATCGAAGGTGTCCTCGGCACGCAGGGTTTCCACGTGGCCGTCGAGAAACAGATAGTTCGCCCTGCCGTTGTGGATGGCGTGATTGAGCGCGTTTTTGGCGGCCTGGATGCCAGACCACTGGTGACACATCAGGTGATCGCCGTATTTCACCGGGCGGGTCTGCCCCATCAGGATGGTCGCACTTGGAGTGGGGGTTTGAAATAGACGCCGCCAGGTGGCGGGACTTCCCTGATAGTCATCGCCGTCCGGATCGAGTTCGAAATGCACGTTGAGGCCGTAGCTGTAGATGAACGGGTCAGTCGCGGGGTCCGCCGGGGAGCGGAAACGAGAGTTGAACACACCTGCCCAGTCGGTCTCGATCTGAGAGGCGGGCAGGCTCAGATACGGCGCGATCGAAGCAGCCCAACCAGGTTGGCGGTAGGCTCCGGCGCTGTGAAAGCTTCGGGGCAGTTGATCCTGGTTTTCCTGGGTATAAAGCACTGTGGCGGTGCCCAGTGATTTGAGCGTCGCAGCACATTTGGCGACATTTGCCTGACGCAGGGTGCT
Organism: Akkermansiaceae bacterium; assembly: GCA_040881795.1. Classification (GTDB taxonomy): domain Bacteria; phylum Verrucomicrobiota; class Verrucomicrobiia; order Verrucomicrobiales; family Akkermansiaceae; genus Luteolibacter. The sequence goes on along the minus strand of JBBECN010000121.1, from coordinate 4,359 downwards.
CCGCATGGACGATACCGAAACGCCCGTCAAGACGGCAATCAATGCCACGGTCACCAACAACTCGACGAGCGTGAAGCCGGAGATGTTAGAGTGATTTCGGTGGTTGGCGGGAATCCTCATGTTAGCGGCGTCTGCGGACCAGCAACGAGCCGATTCCAAGCCCTAGCAGGATGCCGCTGGTGGGTTCGGGAATGACGTCGAAGTTATAAGTGACGAATGCGGGGGTGAAGTTGGCGTTTCTTGCGGCGGCGAGAGCTGCGGAGTCATATTGGGCGAACCCGGTGGTGCCCGTGAACGGCGCGTCGGCCACGAAAATCTCGAAGGTCGCGGAGTAGCTGCCCGCGGGCGTGGAGGCCGGCATGGTGAAATAGTTGTGCCACATGCTGCCGCTCCACAACACTTGAAAATCGACGTCGACGAAGACCTGGTCCCAGCGGTTCGCGGCGTTGCCGTAGTTGAACGACTGCAACTCGGGTGAGGAAACCGAGTCGAGCCGGATGGCGAGCGCGTTTCCGTTAGGCACGTTGCCGGTCATGCCGCTCATCGTGGAAAATAGGAAGCCATACTGGTTGTTGAAGAGGGAGCCGCTGCCGGCGTTCGCCGCCGGGGTGCCGCCGACTCCTGCGGGCGAGCTGAGGTCCGCTCGCCAGGCGGCGTCTTCCGCATACCAGCTCCCCGGAACCCACTGCTGGGTGGATTTGAGAACCGGCGTGCCGGACGGCGGTATGATGTTAACGAACCCCGCTGTCGGGTCGGTATTGCCACCCGCAGTGGCGGTGATGGTGACCATCGGCATGAGCATGCCCCCTTGGTCGTCCGGACCGGGAGGCGCGGTGATGAGCGCAGCGTGAGAGGTCGTGGCGAGGGTGATGATCGATAGAATGGCGCGGGTGGCTTTCATTGCGCTCATACGCTAGCGAGCAACGGCGGATCCGGGAATGCGTCAAATTGCCGCAGGGCCGGGCAAGTGATGAAATACCACTCGGAACGAGCCTCCAGACGTGCCTCAATGCGCCGCCACATGATCACAAGCACCGACGGGACTGCGGAGAAAAAACTGGGAATGCATTGGTTGATCCGCCTGCGCTGGATGGCCGTACTTGGTCAGATGCTGCTCTGTCTGGTGGTGGATTTGTTTTTCGGAATCCGGCTGCCCGCAGCGATCCTGGCGGCTTGCATCGGATTCACCGCGTTGAGCAACGCCGTGCTGGTTCATCAACGGCGGCGCGCGACCAGCGCCGGAGCATGGGTCAAGCCCCTGATCCTTGGGGGCGACATCGTGGTCCTCACCATCATGCTCTATTTCACAGGAGGCGCACACAATCCGTTCACGATGTTTTATCTGTTACACATCACCATGGCGGTGATCTTGCTGCCGGCGTGGGGGGCGTGGGGCGCGGTCGCGCTTTGCACTGCGGGTTTCTGGGCGTTGTTTCACTCGCAATACGCGCTGGAAAGCGATTCCGGCGCCACCTGCTGCAACGACATGACCGCCCACCTGCAGGGCATGGTGGTGGCGATGGTGCTCACTGGCTGCGGCGTCGCGTATTTCGTGGGGCGTCTCACGGCCGGGCTGCGGGAGTCCCGTCACATGATCGCACTGACCCGGGCGGACGGTGAAAACGCTCGGCGCACCATGGAGGTGGCGACTCTAGCAGCCGGCATCGCGCATGAGTTGGCCACCCCGCTGGGAACCATTGCCATTGTCAGCCAGGATCTGGAGACCATGGTCGGCGAGACGTGTGGAAATTCAAGTTGTGCGGCGGACGCGCGCTTGATCCGACAGGAGGTCGAACGCTGTCGCGTGATCATCGAAAAACTCGGCCGGACGAGCCAGAAGCCGGAGGAAGACAGCAGGCCGCTGGACTGGAACGATCTAGCAGACTTGTTGTCCGGTTATATCTCCGAGCCGGTCCGCGAGCGGCTGGAGCTACGGGTGCAGCCATCATCGGTTCGTCCGTTGTTTCCTCAAAGCCGGCTGCTCCAATGCCTGTCGATTTTGATCAAAAACGCTGCGGAAGCCGCGCCGCCCGGCACTCCCGTGACGCTGGATGCGGAGATCCGCCAGTCGCACTGCGTATTCCGGGTGAGTGATCAAGGTCCGGGATTTCCGCCTGGCTTCGAGCAGCGCATCGGGGAACCCATGGTCACCACCAAATCGAAAGCCGGCGGCCTGGGACTGGGACTCTATCTGGTGAAAGCCTTTGTCGTCGAATACGGAGGGAAATTGCGGGTGGACGCCGGTCCGCACGGCGAGACGGTGGTGGAAATGCTGCTGCCACTGATCAAGCAAGAGCCATGAAAACACACCCGCCCAAACGCATTCTGGTCGTCGATGACGATACGGTTTTTCGTGACCGACTCGCCGCCTCACTGGGCCGGCGCGGGCATGAGGTGGTCGCTGCGGTTGGGCTGGAAGAGGTGGAGGCTTTGCTCCAACAGTTTTCACCAGATTATGCGGTCCTAGATCTGCGGTTGGAGGGGGAAAGCGGGCTGTCGTTGGCGCGCGTGTTGAGGGAACGCCTACCGGAAATCCGAATCCTGATCCTGACCGGCTACGGCAGCATCACCACGGCGGTGGATGCCATGCGTCTGGGAGCGGCGGACTATCTCTCGAAACCCGCCGACACCGATCAAATCGAAGCCGCTTTGTTCTCGCGGCAAACTGCGGCGATTGCTGAAGAATCCGAAGCAGCGGTTCCCTCACTGGAACGCGTCGAGTGGGAGCACATGCAGCGCGTCTTGCGGGATAGCGACGGGAACATCAGCGCCACCGCACGCAAGCTCGGGATCGAACGCCGGACTTTGCAAAGGAAGCTGCAGAAGTATCCGCCGGATTCGTGATGCCTAAACTTGCTGAATCACTCAATCCCCGCTCTTGAGCACCTTGATAAAGGCGTCTTGCGGGATGTTGACCTTGCCGAACATCTTCATCTTTTTCTTACCCTCTTTCTGCTTTTCGAGCAGCTTGCGCTTACGAGTGATATCGCCGCCATAACATTTGGCGGTGACGTTCTTGCGCATGGCGGAGATGGATTCGCGGGCGACGATCTTGCCGCCGACGGCCGCTTGGATGGCGACGACGAAGAGGTGCGATGGGATCACTTCCTTGAGCTTGCCGGCTAACAGACGACCGTATGACTCCGCCTTGTCGCGGTGGACGATGGTGGAGAACGCCTCGACCGGATCACCGGCGATGAGCATGTCCATCTTGACCATTTTCGCGGGGCGATAGCCGGAGTGCTCGTAGTCCATCGAACCGTAACCACGGGTCATGGATTTGAGCTTATCGTTGAAATCGACGAGGATTTCCGAGAGCGGCAGGACGCAGGAAAGCATCACGCGGGTGTCGTCGATGGTTTCGGTGTTGGTGACATCACCGCGTTTTTCCAACACCAGTTGCATCATGTCGCCGATGTATTCACCGGGGACCATGATATACACATTGACGATCGGTTCGTTGATTTCCTGGATGCCTTGGGGATCGGGGAAAAGCGTCGGGTTGTCGATGATGCGCTCGGTGCCATCGGTCATCGTGACGTTATAGATCACCGATGGATAGGTGGAGATGACATCCATGTCGAACTCGCGGCGGAGGCGCTCCTGGATGATTTCCATGTGCAGCAGGCCGAGGAAGCCGCAGCGGAAACCGAAACCGAGCGCGGTGGAGCTTTCGGAAGAAAATGTGAACGCGGGGTCGTTGATCTGGAGCTTGCCCATGGCGAGCTTGAGCGCCTCGTAGTCGGAGGAATCGACCGGATAGATGCCGGAAAAAACCATCGGCTGAATTTCCTTGTAGCCGGGCAGCGCTTCGGGGCACGGATGGGTGTTGTCGGTCATCGTATCACCGACTTTCACCTCGCTGGCGGACTTCATGTTGGCGATCACGTAGCCGACGTCCCCTGCGGATAGAATCTCGCGGGCGCTCATCTTCGGGGTGAAGACGCCGACTTCCTTGACCTCGTAGGTTTTGCCGGTGGCCATCAGTTTCACGCGCTGGCCGCGTTTCACGGTGCCGGAGAAAACGCGGACATAGGAAACCACGCCGCGGTAGGTGTCGTAGAGCGAATCGAAAACCGAGCAGCGCAGGAGTTTGTCGGGATTTTCCTTCGGAGCAGGGACGCGGGCGATGATGGCTTCGAGAATGTCCTCGATGCCGATGCCCGCTTTGGCGGAGCACGGAATGCAATCTTCAGCGGGGATGCAGAGGATTTCCTCAAGCTGCTTCTTGCACTTCGGCACATCGGCAGCGGGGAGGTCGATTTTGTTAAGGACCGGGATGATGAGCAGGTTTTGCTCGGTGGCGAGGTGGAGGTTGGCGACGGTTTGGGCTTCCACGCCCTGTGCCGCATCGACCAT
>JBBECN010000120.1:0-4199 GCA_040881795.1 Akkermansiaceae bacterium | reverse complement strand
GCTGATGAAACATCCAAAGCGGTGTGGCGCTTTGCTTCCCACCGCAGTCCATGGGGCCGGTGGCTTACAGCGGGCGGTGGGGGAGGATTTTTTCGCGGATGGCTTCTAGCAGTTCGAAGGCGGAGTCTTCGATGGTGGTTGTTTCGCTGTTGAGCAGCAGATCGGGATTGAGCGGGGGCTCGAAGGAGCCGTCTTTGCCGGTGAAGTGGGCGATTTCGCCGCGGGCGGCTTTGGCGTAGAGGCCTTTGACGTCGCGTTCCTCGCAGGCTTCGTAGCTGGCATTGACGTAAACTTCGAAGAGATCGGTGCCGAGAATGCCGCGGGCGAGATCCCGCAGTTCGCCGCGCGGGGTGATGGCGGAGACGAAGGTGATGATGCCTTGGGAAACGAAGACTTTCGCGGTTTCCGAAATCCGGCGGATGTTTTCGAGGCGATCCGCATCGGTGAAGCCGAGGTTCGAGTTGAGGCCGGTGCGGAGGTTGTCGCCATCGAGGATGGTGGTGAAACGGCCCTGCTGGTGGAGGACGCGCTCGGCGGCATTCGCGATGGTGGATTTACCGGAGCCGGAAAGTCCGTAGAGCCAGACGACGATGCCGCGTTGGCCGAGAAGGTTTTCCTTATCCTGGCGATGAAGAAAGCGGTGGAATTCGGGATGGATGTTCATGGGAGATAGATTCTGGTTTGGCGCTTTTCAGGATCCCTTGCCGATAACGAATGAGTTGAAGCCGTGCTTTTTGAGCGCGGCAGTGGGAAGAATCGAGCGGCCGTCGAAGACGAATGCCGGCTTGAGCATGAGATCGTAAATGCGCGGCAGGTCAAGGGTGCGGAATTCGTCCCATTCGGTGAGGGTGGCGAGGGCGTGGGCCCCTGTGACCGCGGTGTAGGGATCCGGGGCGATCTCGATGTTGAAGTTGATGATGTCCTGGGGCACGCCGACTTCGAGCAGGTCGCGATGGATGGTTTCCTTTTCCACCTGCGGGTCGTAGATCACGACGTGCGCATTTTCGGCGACGAGGTCGCGCACGATGTTGATGGCTGCGGATTCGCGGGTGTCGTTGGTGTCCTTTTTGAAGGCAAATCCGAGGATGGCGATGCGTTTGCCATTGACCGTGTTATAGAGGGTGCGGACGATTTTTTCGACGAAGCGGGATTTCTGCCAGTCGTTCATGGTGACGACGGCGCGCCAGTAGGCGGCGGCTTCGGGGAGATTGAACGACTCGCAGAGATAGACCAGGTTGAGGATGTCTTTTTGGAAGCATGAGCCGCCGAAGCCGACGGAGGATTTGAGGAATTTCGCGCCGATGCGGGAGTCGGCACCGATTGCCCGGGCGACTTCATCGACGTCGGCGCCGGTGGCCTCGCAGAGGGCGGAGATCGAGTTGATGGATGAAATGCGCTGGGCGAGGAAGGCATTGGCGACGAGTTTCGAGAGCTCGGACGACCAGAGGTTGGTGGTGATGATTTTTTCGCGTGGCACCCAGTTGGCATAGACTGAGACGAGGGCTTCGAGGGCGGCCTGGCCTTCAGGTGTCTGCTCGCCACCGATGAGGATGCGGTCGGGGTTTTCCATGTCCGCGACGGCGGTCCCCTCGGCGAGGAACTCGGGGTTGGAGAGCACCTGGAAGGTGGCGTTGGTGATCGAGTTGGCGGTGAGGATGGACTGGATGGCGGTGGCGGTTTTTACCGGGATGGTGGATTTCTCGACAATGATTTTCTCGCCTTCTGAAACCTCGGCGATGATGCGGGCGGCGGCCTCGATGTAACGCAGGTCGGCAGCGCGGCCTGCGCCAATGCCGTAGGACTTGGTGGGCGTGCCGACGCAGACGAAGATGAGATCCGCGGCGGCGATCGCAGGCTTGATGTCGGTGGTGAAGTGGAGATTGGTGCCGCGCGCGGATTCGACGACCTGCTGCAGGCCTGGCTCGTAAACGGGGAGGTGGTCTGAGTTCCAAGCGTCGATTCGGGCCTGGTTGAAATCACAGACGGTGACTTGGATGTGAGGGCACTTGGCAGCGATCATGGCCATGGTCGGGCCGCCGACGTAGCCGGCACCGAGGCAGCAGATGTTTTTGATGTTCATGGGTGGGAGTCGGGTTGGGGTGGAAGGTCTAAAGGTCTAAAGGTCTAAAGGTCTAAAGGTCTAAAGGTCTAAAGGTCTAAAGTCGAAGAGGTCGAAGAGGTCGAAGAGGTCGAAGAGGTCGAAGAGGTCGAAGAGGTCGGTTTGAATCTGATGATTTTCAGACCTTTAGACGTTTAGACCTTCGACTCTTTAACTCCGCATGTGGTCGCGGAGGAGGTGATAGAGAAAAAGCGAGTTGTAGGTAAAGTAGCGTTTGAAAAGTCTGCGGGGTTCCATGGCGAGGCGGTAGGCCCACTCGCAGCCGAGGCGTTGGATGATGGGCGGGGCTTGTCGGACTTCGCCGGCGTGGAAGGCGAAGGCGGCGCCAATTCCGAAATAGACTCCGGGTGGCAGGCGATGCTTGTTGTGGGCGATCCAATGTTCCTGCTTGGGGCAGCCGAGGCCGACCCAAATGAGATTGGCACCCGAATTACGGATTTTTTCGCAAATGCGGGCGAACTCATCTTCCGGCCAATCGCCGAACGGCGGCGAGTGGGTGGCGGCGATGTGAACGTCCGGGAATTGTCCGGCGAATGAGGCGAGCAGCCGGTCCAGCGTGCTTTGCTTTCCGCCCAACAGAAAATGTTTGAATTCCGAGGAGCGGCCGGCAGTGGCATTCAGCGTTTCAAGCATCAAGGTCGGTCCGTAAACCCGGTCGGTGAGTTTTTCATCCGCAGCGAGGTGTGCATTGACCACCCAGACGAGCGGCATGCCGTCGGGGCAGATCAAATCGAATTGGCGCATCGCTTCGCCAAACGAGGCATCGGCTCGCGCGAGGGCGGCGACGTGGGTGTTCGCCGCTTCCACGGCGTAGGCGCGGGAGGCGGTTTTCGCCTGGGATAGAATCCACTCCACGGCACCGGCGTAGGTGGTGGCGGCGACGGGCAGGCCGATGACGGAGATGCGTTTCAATGGTGTTAGAAAAGGCGGCTCGGGATTTATCGGCAGAAGGGTTCCACGCTTCGCAGGTTGTTTTCGGTTAGGACCGCTTGATCGCGCAAGGCGGATTCGGCGAACAGATAGAGTGCGTAGCCGCCGTGCCCGCCGCCGCAGTATTTACGGGCGATGGCACCGGGAATGTCGGGTAAAACATCCATGCCCTCGTCGAGTTGGGTGGCATGATAGAGGCTCACCCCTTCGGCGAGGCGGGTGATGTCCGTGTGCAACACGCCCTCGCGGGCGGTGCGTGCGCTTTGTGCGATGCGGTCGTAGTCGCGGGGCAGGTTGACCACTCCGGGGGTGTCGTGCTGGGTGCCGGTCCAATGAATCGCCATCATTCCGGTTAGAAAGTCGCCATTGTGTTTGAAATCGAGCACCGGTCGTTGGCCGGAGCGCCAGACGCAGAGTCCGGTTTCACGGATCACGGCGGGGTCCTGCCAACCGACGCCGAGATCGACTTCCGAGTCCACTCCATCGCGGCCGTTGAGCAGGGCCCATGCGCCGCTGCCGCCGAGGCCCGCCTGTTTTTCGTAGGGCCATTCGCGCAGCGAAACGAGTGGTGAGATGGCGCAGTTCACGATGAACTCGCCCGGCCGGGCAAAGCGTGGGACGTCGAGCCAGCCGCCGGCGAAATCGATGCGCAGCGGGGCTTCGGTGGGAGCTTGCACCCAGCGCACGATCGAGCTGGTGGAGATCGGTTCGAAGCGTGGAGGGGTTTTGGGCAGCACCGTGTATTGCGCGCCGATCTGGCGGCACAGCTCGCGTTTCACATCGGCGTATTTGTCGTCCTCGGTGACGATGAGGAAGTCCGGGCGGATGCGCAGGAAGTCCTCTTCGAAATCGAGTCCTTCCTTGTGGCCGCCGGTGATCACGACCTCGTCGATCATGCGTAGGCCCTGGAGCAGGACTTGTTTATGCTCATCCGGGATCGAGGGTTTCCGGCGCTTGTGGTGCCAGAGCACCTCCGCCGAGGCGAATGAGACGATCAGATAGTCGCCAAGAGCGCGGGCCTCTTCAAAGAACTGGAGATGCCCGGCGTGGAGAATGTCATAACATCCGGAAACAAAGACTTTTTTCATGATCGGGAAGCGGGAGGCGGGAAGCGGGAAGCGGGAAGCGGGAAGCGGGAAGCGGGAAGCGG
>JBBECN010000119.1:0-4207 GCA_040881795.1 Akkermansiaceae bacterium | reverse complement strand
GACCTGGCAGGGACCGCTCTCCGCAGCGGTCCGGCGAATGAATCGCCCTTGAACCGCGCCAAAGCGCCCGAAGACAAGGACACTTCCATTCTCGCCCCATGCGCCGGACCGCTGCGGAGAGCGGTCCCTGCCGAGCGACGCCTCGTCGACCGCCTCGTCGCCCTCAACCACGAGCGCGCCGCCGAGGAAAAGCGCGGCCTCATCCGCTACCTCCGCCCGGACTATCAGAATCCAAGCTCCGCCGCGCCCCAACCCGTCCAAACCACCCTCCAAGGCACCGATCCGGACTCTTCCCAATCAAAAATCCAAAATCAAAAATCCTCAATCATCAATCCCTCTTCCTCCATTTGGCCCGACCGCCTGCCCGAGCAAGTCGCCATCCTCCGCAAGCTCATCGGCGGTTACGACAAGAGTGTCGTAACTCCTGACCCCGAATCCCTCTCCTCCCACTTCGGCCGGAAAAACAAAAAACGCACCGACCAGATCGAGGGGATTCTGGAGACGCTCAAGGGCCTGGGGCAGTTGTGAGAAGGGATCCAACCGCAGGGCACCGGATTCGAAACTTGCCACTGGATTGAGATCCTCTACATTTCAGGGCATGCAAACCGTCACGCACAAGGAGCTTGCCGCCGTCGAGAAGAAGATCGACGCAATGCACCTGCTTGGAAAAAAAGTGCGGAAATTGGAGAAGGAATTGGCTGACCTTACCAAACGGGTGGAAGCGCCCAGGGATTGGCGCAATGTCGTGGGCACCTTGACCGACAATCCGATGTCCCGAGAAGCCGACGCGCTCGGGCAGGAGTTCCGCAGGAAACAAAGAAAGCCGTGAGCCAGTGGTGGTTCTGGATACCGATCATCTGACTGAACTCGGATATGGCACGCCACCAGGAAGACGCTTGGCCGCGCGCATCAAAAAGTCTTCAGAGAAGGACGCAATTACGATCATCAGCGTGCATGAACAGTTGCGGGGATTACTGGCCAAGTTGGCAGCCACGAAGGCAATGGAAGATCAGGTTCTTGCCTATACATGGCTGGGAGAACGCTTGAAGCTTCTCTCCAAATTCAGCCATTTACCATTCGACAGTGAAGCCGCTGCCCGCTTCTTGAAGCTGCGCAAGCAGGGCATCCGGATCGGCACCATGGACTTGAAAATCGCCTGCATCGTCATGGAACATGACGCGGTCCTTCTAACTCGCAACACGGTGGACTTCGAAAAAGTGCCGGGACTGAAGTTCGAAAATTGGCTGGATTGACTCCATGGAATGCGGTGGGAAGCGATAGCGCCACACCGCTTTGGATGTTTCATCGGCCCCGGCCATTGGCTTTACAAAGAATCCAAAGCGGTGTCGTCGCTATCGCTCTGCCACCGCACTCCAAATGAAATTCATCTTCCCGATCTTCCTCCATCCGCTAGAGTCCACCCCATGCCGCCGGACGCCATCGAATCCTTCATCTCCCGCTGGGAAAACTCCGGTGCCGCCGAGCGGGCGAACTATCAGATGTTTCTCTCCGAACTCTGCGACATCATCGAAATCCCCCGCCCCGATCCCACCTCGCCCGATCCCGCGAAAAACCTCTACGTCTTCGACCGCGCCATCACCCGCGTGAACCCCGACAGTTCCTCCGTCACGAACTACATCGATCTCTACAAATCCCGCCACTTCGTCCTCGAAACCAAACAGGGCACTTCCGTCGAGGCCACCACCGACGAACTCGCCAAGCCCGCCGCCGCCAAATCCGGCCACGGCAAGCGCGGCAGCGCCGCCTTCGACCGCGCCCTCGAACGCGCCTTCCACCAAGGCCGCGGCTACATCACCTCGCTCCCCATCGCCGAGGGCCGTCCGCCGTTTCTCATCGTATGCGATGTGGGCCACAGCATCGACCTCTACGCCGAGTTCTCCGGCACCGGCGGCCACTACGAGCGCTTTCCGGACCCGAAAAACCACCGCATTCTCCTCACCGATCTCCGCGAGGAAAAACACCGCGCCACCCTCCGCTCCATCTGGACCGATCCGTATTCGTTAGACCCATCAAAGAAAGCCGCCGAAGTCACCCGCGACATCGCCGGCCGCCTCGCCAAGCTCGCAAAGTCCCTCGAAGCCGACAAACACGATCCACGTGTCATCGCCGGATTCCTCCAACGCTGCCTCTTCACCATGTTCGCCGAAGACATCGGCCTGCTGCCCGAGGACGGCTTTAAAAACCTGCTAGAAAAAGTCAAAGCCTCGCCCCACGGCTTCCCCGTGCTCGTCTCCGCCCTGTGGAAAGAGATGGCCACCGGCACCGCCTACAGCGCCTTGCTCTTCAAGGAAATCGCTTGCTTCAATGGCGGCTTGTTTGAAAACACCACCGCCCTCCCGCTCTCCGCCGCCCAGCTTGCCATGCTCACCGATGCCGCCGGCACCGACTGGTCCGCCGTCGAGCCCTCCATCTTCGGCACCCTGCTCGTCCGCGCGCTCGATCCCCGGGAGCGCCACAAACTCGGCGCCGAGTTCACCCCGCGCTCCTACGTCGAGCGCCTCATCCGTCCCACCATCATCGAGCCACTACGCGACGAGTGGGACGCCGTCCGCATCGCCGCCGCCAACCTCCACCGCGAGGCCGATGCCGCTGACGACCGGGCTGCGGAAATGGACGAGGAAATCAAAGCGCTCGGCGCCACCGCCGCTACCAAGGAAATCGGAGCCGCCGCCGCCAAGCTCCGTGCCGATGCCAAAAAGAAAGATGCCGAGGCCCTCAAACTCGTCACCGCCTTCCACCGCCACCTCTGTGCCCTCAAGTTCCTCGATCCCGCCTGCGGCACCGCCAACTTCCTCTACGTCACCCTCGAACACCTCAAGCGCCTCGAAGCCGAAGTCCTCGAACTCGTCACCGCCCTCGGAGGCGACGCCACCTTCGAGATGAACGAATACAAAGTCCGTCCCGAGCAATTCCTCGGTCTCGAACTCTCCCACAACGCCGTCGCCATCGCCCAGCTCGTGCTCTGGATCGGCTACTTCCAGTGGCAGCGCAAAACCACCGGCAAGGCCGACACCGGCGACCGCCCGCTGCTCCCGAAAACCCAGACCATCCGCCAGCAAGACGCCGTGCTCGCCTACGACGAAAAAATCCCCCGCCGCGATCCGGTTAGCGGGGAAATTCTCACCCTCTGGAACGGCTACACCACCAAGACCCACCCCGTTACCGGCAAGGAAGTCCCTGACGAATCCGCCACCATCGCCCTCTTCGATTACAAAAATCCCCGCCGCGCCGAGTGGCCGCAGGCGAATTACATCGTCGGCAATCCGCCCTTCATCGGAAACAAACGCATGCGAAATGCCCTCGGCGACGGCTACACCGAAGCCCTCCGCAAAGCGTGGAAAGGAAGCCAACTAGAATCTACCGACTTCGTCATGTTTTGGTGGCAGAAGGCCGCTGCAGAGGTAATGCAAGGTCGTTGCAAACGCTTCGGCTTCATCACAACCAATTCCATCACGCAGCCTTTCAACCGGAGCATTATTGAGTCTATACTCTCCGACGCGGAAATACCTCTTCATCTCGCCTACGCCATCCCCGATCACCCTTGGGTGGATTCCGCCGACGGTGCAGCCGTCCGCATCGCCCTGACTGTCGCCGCTCCCGGCAAAGCCGAAGGCATTCTCGAAAAAGTCATCACTGAGCAAGCCCGCGAAGACGGCGAGAACGAAGTGTCTCTGTTAAGGATTGGCGGCACGATTGCCGCCAATCTTCAAACCGGCGCTGATGTTTCGTCCGCTTACTCCCTCAAATCAAATCAATCCCTCGCTTCCCAAGGAGCGAATCCCCTCGGTCTCGGCTTCAGGCTAACACAAGATGATCTCGAACGACTCAACTTGAATGCGAACGAAGAAATCCAACATTGCCCTAAATACGCGATCGGACGGGATCTAGTACAGAAATGGGAGGATAAATGGGTCGTAGACTTCTTTGGCCTCACTGAAGAAAAAGCGAGAGATTCAGCCCCGAGTCTTTATCAACACATTCTGCTTCATGTTAAACCCGAGCGGGCGCAGAACAACCGCCCCACACGCCGAGACAACTGGTGGATCTTCGGTGAAAATGCCCCGATGTTTCGTGACGCATCCAGGAATCTCACTCGCTACATCGCCACTTGCCGGACAGCAAAGCATCGCCTCTTCGGGAGTGTAAAGATTCGTCTGTAAAAGCCCGCACGAGGCATTGGTCCGCC
>JBBECN010000118.1:0-26909 GCA_040881795.1 Akkermansiaceae bacterium | reverse complement strand
TCCGGAATTGCTCCCGCTCCTTATCCCCAAACACAAAACGCCGGTCCACCACCCGAGAAATCGTGTGGTAAATCGCCGGTTTCACCTCCGAATCCTTCCAAGGTGCTAGAAATCGCGCGCTTTTCATGCTCCTATTCTACCCGGCAAAATAAACATCGCAAGAAAATTATATACATTTTGTCTGACATTTTGAAAGCTACATTTTTGAAAGCTAAAGAGGATTAAGAGAATTTCGAAGAGAATTTCGCGAGCACTGGCAGCCAATCGGGCCCGAACGACCGCTGCAAGTCTCCAGAATCCCGGTTGGTCAGAATGCGAACTTGGACTACAGTGCTCGCATGCAATTATTTTGTATGGTGGGTGTGTTCGGCAGCGTGATCATCTCCCCTGCTTGGTCGCAGTTGGTGGTGCCGGCACATCCGAAAAAATTCACCACTCGCCCGATTGGCAGTGGCAACAGCGGCGGAGTCGCGGTGGACGTGGTGCCGCGTGAATCAGCCAAAGCCGTGGCACGCTACGTGACACACATCGTTTTGTATGACGACCGGATGTGGACGAGCACCGAGGGCAAGCCACTGCTCGGCAAGCTGATCGCCTTCGAAGATCTGGTGGCGGAGGCACCGAAGGGTGCCGCCGCACCGGCAATGCCAAGCGCTCCGGACAAGCCTACCGTAACGCGCGGTGACAAGATCCGGCTACTGGTGAATCAGAAGCCGGTGGAAGTGGGAATGGAGCGGTTGTGCACCCATGACCGCGAATTTATCGCACAAATCGAAGCCGCAGTGGCGAAAAAAGCGGCCGCGCCGGAGCCGTGATGTGGCTCAGTTCAGAAGCGCTTGGAGCTCCCAGGTTTTTTTCGCCCGCGGGGTGGCAGGGCCATTATAACCGAGCAGTCGGAAGGATTTCGGTATGATTTTTTTCCCGCTGAGGGCGGCTTCGAGGGACTCCTTGGCCTTGGCGATGTTGACTTTGGAATCCTCACCCTGCCAAGTGTAGCTGAGAACTTTTGCGGCGGAAACATCGCGGACCTCGACGGTTTCGCCGTCGGGACCGATCTTTCCGACATTCTCATTTTGATAGAGAAAGGCCATCGTCGATTGTTCAAAAGCGCCGTCGCTCGAATCCATCGCCATCTCCACCGGTGCCGTCATCGGGATGTTGTTCTTTTTGATGTGCCCGAAAAGCTGCCAAAACGCGCGCGCCTCGCCTTCGCGCGTGGTGAATGCGGCGCGATAAGCCGGGTAGGACTTTTCCGCCACTTGATCGTAGGGGCCCGGCTTCGGCCAACCTTCGGGAAGCGGCGCTTCATCCACATAGGCCGGCGCTGCGACCGGTTTTTCGGATTGGGCACCGCAGGAGACAAGGGCGGCGAACAGCAGGAGGGCGGAAAATTTCATCGGATATTAAAGACCGGGGTCAGCGGAATTCAACGAGTAAATTCCCGCTATGAAATCCTCTTCATTTGTGCTCAATCATGCCCTGAAATCCGTGATCAAAGAACCTTTACCACTGATTTCACTGAAAAAACTGAGTTTGACAGGATTGGAAAACAGCAGCGACTCACCCTCAAGCTTAAAGATGCGCGCCCGGCGGCCTCACTTCGCGAGTTCGTAATCGGCGGCCTTGGTGCCTTTTTTGAAGGTGTTGAAACTGTAGTTGGACGGGACGAATTCACCGACTGGGGTGACATCGGCCTTGGCCGGGATTTCGAGATCGAGGCCCCAAAACACGCCGTTCACCACGAGGCGGCGGAGACCCTCGCTGGCGAGGTCGGTCGCGGCTCCCATGGTGGTGCAGAAGATCTTGTTGGTTTTCTCCGAAGTGTTTTTCACCTCGCGCGTCCAGGCGACAGGCATCATCGGGCTGTTCACGCCTTGCGACTGTTTGTCAGTGGCGCGGACCTTTTCGCGCGCCGATGGAGGATCGGTGGGACTCATGCCTTTGAGGACCTCGCCGCGCATCAGGATGACCGAATCGGCAGGCGGATAAGCCTCGTAAACATCGGAATCACCGAACACATCAATGACGCCGCGAAGCAACGGATTTTCCTTGTTGGCAGGTTCGATCACGCCACGAGTGGCTTCACCCTTGTGATTGCCCCAGTGGGTGACCCATTGCTCGCCGAGCACCTTCTTCCCGAACTGATTGTAGGCTTTGAATTCGCTGGTGGCAGGAAGTTGGAAAGCGTGGGTGCTGGTTCGCAGGGCGATGACCGGGATGCCGCGCTGGATGGCGTCATCGAAGCGTTTTATCGTCTCATCCGGCCACTTGCGAAAGCGCAGCGACATCACGATGGCATCGGCGGAATCAAGGGTTTCGGGTTGGCCAAGGCTGGTGCCGAGGTTGGGATTGATCGTGCCATCTGGATCGGCGGAAAAGAGCACGGTGCACTTGAAGCCGTGGTGCTGGCTGAGGATTTTGGCGAGCATCGGCAGCGCCTCTTCCGAGCGGTATTCCTCGTCGCCCGCTAGCAGTACGACGTGTTTTCCTTTTCCAGGGCCATCGCCGCCCGGGTAGGAAACCCAGCCTTTTCCGGATTCGGAATACACGGTGGTGAGGCAGGCGGTGGTGGTTAGGCTGATGATCAATAGGGATTTTCGCATGATGATGTGGAGATACTGAAGAACGCGGGGTAATCTTTCGCAAGGTGAAACGGGGCGGTTGTGATTTGACGGATCGGTTTCGAGCGGGCAGTCTCCGCGCGATGTCCGACTTGAAGCACGTGCTGTTTATTTGCACTGGAAATACCTGCCGTAGCCCGATGGCCGAGGGGCTTTTTCAGAAAGCGGTGGCGGATCGCGCCGACTACGAAGTGAGCTCCGCAGGGGTCGCTGCCAGCCCGGGCACGCCCTCAAGCTCGGAAACGAATGCGATCTTGAAAAAACGCGGTGCGGCCTTGGAAAACTTCGCCAGCAGACCCGTCACGAATGCGGCGCTCTCGGCGGCAACCCATGTTTTTGCGATGACGCGTGGGCATTTGCAGGCCCTCGAAAGTCGCTTTCCGCAGCATGCCGATAAATTCTACCTCGTCTGCGAGTTTGTGGAAATACCCCGAAAAGGAAACCCCACCGACGTCCCGGACCCCATCGGCATGGGGAGGGCGGCGTATGAGGATGTCGCAACCGTTTTGGAATCGGCGATTCCGACGATCATCGCCTACATCGATCAGACCACCGCGAAGGATCCGGCCTGATTCGGCGGAGATTAGATCATGCCGAGTTTCATTTTGCCCTCCTCGGAAATCATTTCCTGATTCCAAGCGGGGTCCCAGACGAGTTCGACGCGGGCGTCGTCGATGCCATCGATGGTCATGATTTTCGCCTGCGCGTCCGCCGCGATGACCGGGCCCATGCCGCAACCGGGGGCGGTGAGGGTCATTTTCACGGCGACAGTTTTTTTTCCTTCCGCTTCTTCGATGATGCAGTCGTAAACAAGGCCGAGATTGACGATATCCACCGGGATTTCCGGGTCATAAACGCCCTTGAGCTGAGCCCAAACCTGTTCTTCGAGAGGTGCGTCCTTGAGTCGGTTCACTTCGACCTGCTTTTTTTGTTCCTCCTCGGGATTCACGCCCAACGCATCCGCATCCTGCGAGGAAATCCGTGCCAGTCCTTGGGAAGTGGCCACCGTGTAAGTCCCGCCAAGCCGCTGGGTGATGAACACCGCGGTACCGGCGGGTAGGGTGAGCGAGTCCCCGCTGGGGATCTGAATGGCGGCGACTTCGCGGGTGAGCTTGATTTCTTCGTGCATCGCCGGAGTAAAGGCCAGCCTGCCACCGACCGCAAGGGATTCTCAGATGATTCCGCGACTTTCAAAGCCCGGTTGAATTTCAGGGATTGCCAGTCGTCAGACGCGGGGTGTAAGCTACCCACCATTGTATCAAGATGTCTACGTTCTTACAAGATCCCTGGCGGAATGCCATTGAAATCCTGCTTCTCGCCGCCTGCATCTATCAGGTTTACAGGGCTTTCCGGGCGACCCGCGGCGCGCAGATCCTCGTCGGACTTGGCACCATTCTCGTCGTCCTAACACTTGTCTCGACGATTTTCAAATTCCAGGTGATGCAGTGGATCATCACCCGCGCCGCCGCCCTGCTCGCCTTCGCCCTGATCGTGATCTTCCAACCGGAGTTGCGCAACGGCCTCGCCCGCCTCGGCAGCAACCGGCTGTTTTCGTTTTCCAGCAAACGCCGCCTCGCCTTTCTCGAACGCTTCGCCGATGCGGTCATCAATCTCTCCAAAAAACGGGTCGGCGCGCTCTTCGCCATCCAGCGCGGCATCAGCCTGAAAGAACACCTCGAAAGCGGCGTGCTGCTCGACGCCCAATTTTCCCCGGAGCTTGCGATGGCCGTTTTCTATCCGAAAGCACCCTTGCACGACGGCGGCATGATCATCGCCGATGACCGCGTCGCCGGGGCCGCCTGCGTGTTTCCCGTCACCGAGCGCGAAATGCAGGATCGCTCGACCGGACTCCGCCACCGCGCGGCCATCGGCCTGACCGAGCGTACCGACGCGATCGCCGTGGTTGTCAGTGAGGAAACCGGCGGCATCTCCATTTGCGAAAATGGCGTATTGCAACGCAACCTGACCGAAAAACAATTCCGCGAAAAAATCGCCGAGATCTTCTTCTCCGGCAAGCCCTCCCATGAAACTGAACCTGTCGAACAACTGGATCGCAAAGATCCTCTCTCTCCTTCTGGCGACCGCGATCTGGTTTCTGATTAAGGACCACTTGGCCAGCGGCGACGGTCCAACCGGCAATCCACCGCGCGCCACCATCGTCCCGGAATTCCCGAGAAGCAGCCTCAAGCTGGACGAAAAGCGTTAGAACGAAGCCGTTCCTGCGCTTTTCAAAACCGTCGTCCGCATCACAACAAGCCGAGCGCGGCGGAGATGAGCAGGTCGTCATCGATGAGCCACTTCGCAGCTTCCGCGCCCGGGTTGGACTCCGTCGCCGGTTCGGTGGCCTCGCTGATCTCGAGGCCAAATCCCTCGCCCCCCATGCGGCGGATCACACCACCCGCATCATAAACCGCCATGAATGCCGCCAGCGCATTCACCGCAACCTCGGTGGTGGCCGGGTCGTTGTTGCAGCCGAGCAGAGCGTCGAGCAACTTCGGCGTCGGATCGTCGGCGCGGGTCAAGCGGGTGGTAGTCCCATCGGGGGCGCTGGCGGTCTCCAGTTCCGTGGCCAATGCCGCCACGCGTCCCGCCAGTCCGGGCACTGCGAGAGCAACGGCCAACCGGGCTTCAAGACCACTTGCCAGAGCGATCTGGCGCTCATGCAGACGAGCCCAATCCGGTGAGCGAAGCAAGGAATCGCCGGCCGAACCGCTGCGGCGACCTGAAACTCCGATTTGCACCAAGGATGCGATTGCTTCGGCCGCGCGCTTGCACTCGATACCGGCACAGACGGGTGCGAGGGCAAAAGCCATGAGACGGCTGGCAAGCAGCACATTGCCAATAGCCTGCATCTTCCCACCTAACAAAGCGTTGCGCTCGCGCTTCACGCTAAAGAACTCCATGGCCCGGCGCAAAGTCACTTCCAGCTGCGGGATGTCCCAAGGCTTGGTCGCGTAACGGAAAATCCCGCCTTGGTTCACCGAGCCGATGGCGGCATCGATGTCAGAATAGGCGGTGGAGAGGATCTTGATGATGTCCGGATAATCATCGGCGATTTTCGAGAGGAAGCTGATGCCGGTTTCATTGGGCATGCGTTGGTCGGTGATGATGATGCCAATCTCATTGGCATGCTCGCGAAAGACTGCGAGTGCTTGAACGCCATCCTCCGCTTCGAGAATTCTGAATTTTTCAGCAAACAGACGCCGAAAATATTTGCGGGTATTCGCTTCATCATCCACGAAAAGGATGGCGTAGCGTTGGTAGTCGTATGCATCGATCTCGTTACTCATTGTGGTCAAAAGAAGAAGTGGGTTTCCGGAATCCTGGGACGGAGGTTGAGCGTATCAGGCAAGTGGGTCGAGAACCGATTCCGAGGAATCCGGGCTGAAACCCACACCGGGAAATACGATTCGAAAGCGGGTGAACTCGTTCGGGCGGCTTTCCACATCCACCATCGCCTGATGCGACTGAAGGATCTGGTGGGCGATGGAAAGGCCGAGACCCATTCCTTTGCCGACGTCCTTGGAGGTGAAGAATGGATCGAAAATTTTATGCATGTCTTCCAGAGGGATGCCGATACCGTTGTCACGGGTAGTGACTTGCCACCCCTCCCCGGCAGGCTCGATGGTGCAATCGATCCTTCCGGGATCGCCGCCCATGGCCTCGATCCGCATGTGAATGGCATCGATGCTGTTTTGGAAAAAGTTGATAAAGACTTGTATCAGCAGGTTCGAGTTTCCGCGAATCAGGGCATTGTCTGGGGAAACCAGATGGAAGGCGATATCCTTGCCCACCTGATGGCTCACCATGCGGCGCGATTGTCCGATGATTTCAACAAGGTTCGCATCGCCGGTGGTTGCATTGTCGCCGCTGGTGAACTTGCGGAGATCCATGACGATTTGGGATACCCGCTCCACGCCCTCGCGGATATCTTTGAGGATATCCACGAAGTCCTCCTGGTCGCTTGCAGGGATCAATTTGGTGAAAGTTCCCAGGGCATGAATGCCGGCGTTGGTGTAGTTCAGCGGATTGTTGATTTCATGGATGATCCCGGCGCTCATCCGGCCGAGCGCGGAGAGCTTCTCGTTGCGAAACATGACGACCTCGTTCTCCTTGATCTGCTCGAGAGCGGTGTGAAGCTCGGAGTTGAGATCCGCCATTTCACCACGGATGCGGACCATCGCGATCTGGTTTTCCAAACGCAGCGAGAGCTCGGCGGTGGAAAATGGCTTGGTGAGGAAATCATTGGCTCCGGCCTGCAATGCGCTCAACTTCGTTTGTTCATCGGCGCGGGCAGTTAGGATGATCACCGCAACGCCGCGGGTGCTGGGATCCTCCCGGATACGCCGGCAAACTTCCGCGCCATCCATCTCGGACATCCTGTGAGCGAGCAACGCGAGTTGCGGGCGCCGCAAGCGGGATAATTCCAATGCTTCGGCACCGTCGGACGCTTCGATCACATCGACGTTCTGCAACTCCATTCTGAGAAATCGGCGAACCTCCGAATCGTCATCGGCGATCAGCACCAGCGGCCGGGCAACGCTTTGATAACCTCCAATCATCGCCGGGGCCATCGGACCGGGCAGGTGCATTGGAATCGCGGAACTGGGCTGCATTTGATCTGGAATTGGCAACGCAGCGCGTCGGAGGGCCGCAAGATCCAGAGGCTCCTCTTCGACCCAATCGGCGGAACCCGTCTGGGTCTCTGCAGCTTCGGTTGGCAATTCGATTGTGAAAATGGTGCCCTTGCCGAATTCGCTATCCACCCTGACTTGGCCATCCATGGCTTCCGTCAAACTGCGGACCAAGGCCAAGCCAATGCCAGCACCTTGGAATTTATCCGTTGAGGGGGAGTCACCCTGCCAGAAGCGCTCAAAAATCCGCGGCAGCTTTTCCGGCGGAATGCCAATACCGTTGTCTTCGACCGTGAGCCGCAGTCGATTGGACACCACACCGACTTCAACCTCAATCGTGCCACTGGAGGGCGTGAACTTGATGGCGTTGATGACTAAATTGAGCAGGACTTTATCGAACTTATCACGGTCGAGCTGGATGAATTCGCTGTCGGTCCGAACATCCCAAGTCAGGGCGACCCCGTCATCCTGCGCAAGGTGCCGCAGCGAACCCAGCAAGCCTTCTAGATGAGCACCGATGAGAGTGGGCTGCCGATTGATTTCGCCGTGGCCGGTGTCAAAACGCACCAACTCTAACAGGCTATCGATATGCTTGAGCAGACGCAGACCGTTTTCTTCGAGCGACAGCGCCATTTCCCGGAGCACAGGATCACCGGACTGCTGGGACAACACGATTCTCATGCGCTCGGTGATGCCGAGCATGAGGGACAGCGGAGCGCGGAGTTGGCGACTGATGGTGCTAAAGAAACGGGCCTTCGCTTCATCGAGTTCGGTGAGTTGGCGCTTTTGGATTTCCAACAATTGCCCAGATTTTTCGAGCTCCGTCCGCAGGCAGAACTCCCTGTAGCGGAGTTTTTCATAAAAGTAACACCCCACAAGCACGAAGACGGACGTGACAAACAGGTAAAAGCCATTGCCAAAAAGAATCCGAAACTCGGGTGTGACCGAGGACGAGATCACACTCAAACTGTAGAAAAGGAATGTCGCCAAGATCATCAACAGCGCGTTCGAGAACCTCCACCTCAGCAACAACGGGAGGCCGACGAGCACCAA
Organism: Akkermansiaceae bacterium; assembly: GCA_040881795.1. Lineage (GTDB taxonomy): Bacteria > Verrucomicrobiota > Verrucomicrobiia > Verrucomicrobiales > Akkermansiaceae > Luteolibacter. The sequence goes on along the minus strand of JBBECN010000118.1, from coordinate 18,601 downwards.
ATTCAAACCCGCATAATAAACCGAATTTCCACCGTCCGTGATGGCGATCATCAGGCAGAGCGAAAGGATCGGCACGAGTGCGACGCCCTGCGCGACGATGGTCGATTTCTTGGTCTGCCGGGATTTTCCCAAGTGCCAATAAATCAGCCCCAACAACACCGCGCAGGTGGCCCGTATCATCAAAAACTCCGCCGCCCGCTCGGGAAGGATCACCCAGTCCACCAGAGAGGCGGTCAGCATGAATAGCGCCACAAAAATCGCCGCCCCCCGCGCATGAGTGAAGGCGATGCCACGTTCATCGTCGCGAAATGCTTGCCGCAGTGCGGCCTCCCGATCCCGTCGTTTGGCGATCGCGTCAGACATTGGCGGGTTCGATTTCAAGGAACAGGTTTACTCCGGTGGCACCTGCTCCGTTGGCAGGAAGGTCCGCCGCCAATTGGATAGCATGGCTGTTCCGGCAACTGATGACGCGCGGGGATGGTTCGATGGTTAGATCCATTCTGAAAATTGGCCGGTGCGGCAGATTCGCCATTTCTTGTCAGGACAGCAAGTCGCTAGAAATATTTTTCAGCTCCGTGGATGAACCCGGAGATCCACGAAAATTGTCCCGCCACCATTGTACAGCTCTGTTAGGAGAGAACGTTCCCGCCGGAAAAATGCAAGAGTCAGACTTCCCGGCGCTTGCGCACGGCTTCGGCCAGCTGATCGAGCACCTCCACGGTTTCATTCCAATCGATGCAAGCGTCCGTGACCGACTGGCCGCGGGTCAAGGTCGAGAGGTCCTTCGCAAGTTTCTGGTTCCCGGCCACCATGTTTGATTCGATCATCACCGAGGTGATCATTTTGGCCCCCTCCGCGATTTGTTTGCCGACGGCCTTCGCCACCATCGGTTGATTGCGATAGTCCTTCATCGAGTTGCCATGGGAACAATCGATCATCACCGACTCAATGAGCCCTTGCTCGCGCAGCATCGCCGCCGCCGCATCCACCTCGGGTTTTTCGTAGTTCGGGCCATTTTTCCCGCCGCGCAGAATCAGGTGGCAGGACTCGTTTCCAGCCGTCGAGACGATTGCGGAAACCCCTTGTTTCGTCACGGATAGAAAATGGTGCGGCCGCGAGGCGGATTGGATCGCGTCCAAAGCGATCTGAATCGAGCCGCCGGTTCCGTTTTTAAAGCCAACCGGCATCGAAAGTCCGGATGCCAGCTCACGATGGATCTGCGATTCCGTCGTCCGCGCGCCGATCGCGCCCCAAGCAATCAGATCCGCGATGTATTGTGGTGAAATCGTATCCAGAAATTCGGTCCCTGCAGGCACGCCCATGTTGGCAAGATCCAATAAAAGCCTGCGGGCCACGCGCAAGCCATGATTGATGTCGAACGAATCATCCAGCGCCGGATCGTTGATCAGACCCTTCCAGCCCACCGTCGTCCGCGGCTTTTCAAAATACACCCGCATGATCACCAGCACATCTTTCTCGACGCGCTTCGCCTCTTCTTTGAGCTTCACCGCGTATTCCAGCGCAGCCTCAGGATCGTGGATCGAGCACGGCCCCACAATCGCCAGCAAACGATCATCTTCCCCCCGCAGGATCGCGTCCGCTTGCGCGCGCGCGCTAGCAACCAGCTCGGATGCCTGATCGGTAATCGGCAGGTAATAAGCGAGCACCGCCGGTGAAATGAGCGGATTCAAGCCAGTGATTCTAAGGTCGTCGGTGCGGTGTCGCGTCACGCCGCAGATCGTGGACGGCAAGTCGCAGGCTAGGCAAGGCGCAAGTTCTGCAAACATCCGCTCTTGCGGGCGTTCCACGCTCCTGATTGATTTCGGACTCGATGAAAATCCTCCTGATCAGCTTGCTCTTAGCCCTTTCCGTGGCTGCAAAGGAAGCCTCCCCTGCCCCGCTCGACCCGGCCCCCGCCGTGGAATTCCTCGCCTTGCTCGACGATGGTCAGCGTGCCAAAGCCGCACTTCCGTTCACCAGCGATGAGCGCAACAATTTCCGCTACACCCCGCGCGATCGTGCCGGGCTGCCTTTCAAGGAAATGACCGACGTCCAGCGCGAGGCAGCCAAAAAACTCCTCACCTCCGCCCTCAGCGAAAAAGGAAACCTCAAGATCACCCAGATCATGAGCCTCGAAGCCGTGCTCGCCGAAATCGAAAAACGCGCCCAATACCGCGACGCAGGCAAATATTTCATCGCCATCTTCGGCACCCCGGGAGACCCGAAAGGCTGGGGGTGGCGCTTCGAAGGCCACCACATTTCACTCAACCTCACCTCCGTCGAAGGGCAAAAAGTCTCCCTCACCCCATCCTTCCTCGGCTCGAATCCCGCCGAAGTCCGCCAAGGCCCGCTCACCGGACTCCGCGTCCTCGCCGCCGAAGAAGACCTCTCCCGCACCCTCGTCACCAGCCTGCTCACCGAAGGGAAATCCGGCGTGATCTTCAGCGAAAAACCCCCTGCGGAAATCCTCAGCGGCGAATCCCGCAAAGTGACCGCGCTCGAGCCCGTCGGCCTGCCATCCACCGAAATGTCGGAAACCCAGCACAAGGCCCTGATCCGACTCATCGCCGAATACACCGGCCGCTACCGCAAGGATCTGGCCAACGCCGACATGGCGAAAATCGAAAAAGCCGGCATCGACAAGATCCGTTTCGCTTGGTCCGGCGGCATCAAGCCCGGTGAAGCCTATTATTACCGCATCCAAGGCCCGACTTTTCTGATGGAAGCCACCAACACCCAGAACAACGCCAACCACCTCCACGCCGTCTGGCGCGACTTCGACGGTGACTTCGGCCGCGATATCCTCGGCGAACATTTCCAGCAGGATCACTGAATCCCACATGATCAAAAAAGACCGCATCGATGCCCTGTTGGTCGCCCGCGGCCTCTGCGATTCCCGCGAGCAGGCCAAGCGCCTCGTACTCGCCGGCGAAGTCCGCAGCGGCGATCACGTCATCGACAAGCCCAGCACCAAACTCCCCTTCGACGCCCCGCTCGAAGTGAAGGAAAAACTCCGCTACGTCGGCCGTGGCGGACTCAAGCTCGAGGGCGCGCTCGACGCCTTCGCCATCGATCCCACCGGCTGGACCTGCATCGACGTCGGCTCCTCCACCGGTGGTTTCACCGATTGCCTGCTCCAGCGCGGCGCCAACCGCGTCCACGCCGTGGATGTCGGCACCAACCAACTCGTTTGGAAACTCCGCAGCGACCCGCGTGTCATCGTGAAGGAACAATTCAACGCCCGCCACATGGTTCCCGAAGACATCGGCGAACTTTGCCGGCTCGCTGTGATGGACCTCTCCTTCATTTCCCTCACCAAAGTCCTGCCCGCCGTTTTCTCCGTGCTCGACGCCGAAGGGTCCGTCGTCTGCCTCATCAAACCGCAATTCGAACTCCAGCGCGAAGACATCACCAAGGGCGGCATCGTCCGCGACCCCGCCCTGCATCAGCGCGCCGTCGAAAAAATCCACCAATTCGTCACCGAGGAGCACGGCTGCGAATGGCGCGGCCTCATCCCCTCGCCCATCACCGGCATGGACGGCAACCAGGAATTCCTCGCTTGGATCGCCAAAAAATCCCCGGCAACTCCGGAAACTCACTGACATGGCCGATTTTGGGATACCATCACGGGCAAGGCACCCGACAGATGACCCGGCATCCGCCTTGAGACGGCTTTTCCACCCGGAATGTAGCCCCCATCACCCGGGATCGGTATTCCATGATCTGCATGCCCATTCCGGCCCCGTGGACCGGCGCATCAAAACCAACCCCGTCGTCAGTAACGGTGAATGTATGGAAACCTTCGCCCGCAGATGACTCGATCACGATACCATCCGCCTTCCCATGCCTGATGGCGTTTTGGACGGCCTCCTGCATGATGCGGTAGATGTGAATGGCTACGGAATCTCCAAAATCGGGAGCTTCGCTGGTCTGGCGCAGTTCACAGCGGACTCCGAAACGTTTCGACGTCTGCTGCGCGAGGACTTCCAATGCCAAAATCAGACCGTAGCGGGAAAGTTCCACCGGATAGAGCCCTTTGGAGAGCGACTTTGCAGATACAAGGGCATTCCTGGTGAGACTGCTGATTTCAAGCACATTCTCGAAAGCCGGATGGGATTCCGCCTTCAGTTGATTCGCAAGGACTTCTGCCATCATGGCGATGCCCGCCAACTCCTGTCCCAAGCCGTCATGGAGATCCTGACCGATCCGGCACTGTTCGCGTTCGCTGATTTCGAGAATCTCGCGCTCCAATCGCTGCCTCTTGGAAATTTCCTGTTCGAGCCTGGCGACCACCGACTTCAACGCACGAGTGCGCCGCAACACCCGGTCTTCCAGTTCCAGATTGAGAACGCGGATCTGTTCCTGAATGCGCTTCTGCTCGGATACATCGACATGGGCGATGACTGCGCGGGTCGGACCACCGCCGCGGAATGCCGTGACGTGAGCGACAAACCAACGCTGCACGCCCGGTGAGTGGCATGGATACTCCAGGGAAAACCGTTCGCGGGTTCTCTGGATCACGCTCCGGATTCCAGAGGCAAAAGCAGTGGCGTATTCCGAGTCCGGGCCCGTTGCCGCATCGCACGTCGCCAGGTAGTTGCACCCGATACCCGCCGTGCATTCGCTTCCGCCGTTCTCGCGCATAAACGATGTCCATGCCGAATTCACACGGATGATGACCCCGTCGGCATCGAGCAGGGCGATGATGGCGGGGATGGCTTCGATAGCGCCTTCCAACCCACTCCACTGGCTGATGGAGAATGGATCTTCGCCCATTCGCTCGCCGATCTCACTCAGCGACTCCCCGCCATGCGAAGGCAGGCTCGCAGAGCGACATGAATCCCCCCCGGGACCCGTCCCCAACTCACGCCCGGTTTTGACGAGTGCATTTTCCGCCGCAGACGATACCGCCTTCCATCCTGCGATTTCGGCAGGGACTGCACTCTCGCTTGCTGGACTTTTGTTCATAACACCCTGATGAATCCGATTGAAAACCGTGGCTTCATTCCGCTGCCGAACATCCCACGCACTTCGATTAACGAAGTGACGAATATCACCAATTCGCGAGAAATAATAACGCACCTTTTCCCGGTCAATTCAATAAAAATGAGCTGGTCGCCCCGGATCTTTTCTGGTGACTTCCCCGCAAGTATGGAAACCCTGCTAATCGCCGTGGGCGCCTTTGTGGCTTATTTGATCGCCTATCACACCTACGGCCGCTGGTTGTCGCGCAAACTTTTCAAATTGGACGACCGGGCCCTGGTACCCTCGGTGGAAATGGAAGATGGCACGGATTTCGTACCGACGGCCAAGAGCGTCGTTTTCGGCCACCATTTCACCTCCATCGCCGGCACCGGCCCGATCGTAGGGCCTGCGCTCGCGGTGATGTGGGGTTGGGTGCCGGCCTTATTGTGGGTGCTTTTCGGCTCGATCTTCATCGGCGCGGTGCACGACCTCAGCTCGCTAGTGGTTTCCCTCAGAAACCGCGGCCAAACGGTGGGCGACATCTCGGGCCGGGTGATTCATCCGCGGACGCGATTGCTTTTTCTGTTCATTCTCTTCCTCGCACTGACGGTGGTGCTGGCGATCTTCGGGGTGGTGATCGCGAAAATTTTCCAAGCATTTCCGGCTTCGATTCTGCCGTGTTTGTTTCAAATCCCGCTGGCGATGGTCATCGGCGGCTACCTGCACCGCCGCGGGATGAACTTGCTGGTGCCCTCGTTAATCGCGCTGGCCTTGATGTATCTGAGCGTGTTTTTCGGCGATGTCGGCTTTTTGCATTCGATCAATCTCTGGCTGAGCGGTTGGCCGTTGATTGGCTGGGTCGCGTTTCTACTGGTATATTCGTATGCGGCTTCCGTTCTACCGGTCTGGCTGCTGCTGCAACCGCGGGATTATATCAACTCGCTGCAACTTCTAACCGCGATGGGGCTGATGGTCGCCGGCTTGGTGGTGGCCGCTTTCATCGGCGTGCCTAACGGCAGCGGGGTTAACGCACCGTTGGAAATCGTCGCCCCGGCGATCGATACCGGCCGTGGGTCGCCGCTGCCGATGATGATCCCGTTCCTCTTCATCACCATCGCCTGCGGAGCCATCTCCGGATTCCACTGCCTCGTCGCATCCGGGACGACCTCGAAACAATTGAAATGTGAGACTGACGCGCAGCTGGTCGGCTACGGCTCGATGCTGACCGAAGGATTCCTTGCAGTGATCGTGATCCTCGCCTGCGTCGCGGGCATCGGCCTCGGGGTGAAAACCGCCAGCGGCGAGGTGCTCACCGGAGCCGCCGCGTGGACTTCGCGTTACGCCGATTGGCCGACGGCATCCAACGGCGCACTCGGGGCATTTGTGCAAGGTGCGTCCAATTTCCTCCGCGCCATCGGCATGCCGCTATCAGCGGGCACCGCACTCGTCGGAGTGCTGGTGGCCTCATTTGCAGCGACCACTATGGACACCGCCTGCCGCCTCCAGCGTTACGTGATCGAAGAACTTGCCGGCACGCTGCTGAAACACAAAACCGTGGTCGCACCGCACACCGGCGTCAAAATAACTGCCAATCCCCTCACCTGGCTGAGTAACCGCCACGGCGCGACGATCTTCGCCGTCTTGATCGCCGCGCTGCTGGCCGCAGCGCCGCGCACCGGAGAAATCTGGAAATTTGAGACCGCCGGGCAAGGTGGCTTTATCCTGTGGCCGCTCTTCGGCGCAATCAACCAACTGCTCGGCGGGCTTGCCTTCATCGTGATCCTGTTCTGGATGCGCCGCCGCAACATGCCGATCTGGTTCATCGCGATTCCGGCGGTTTTTATGCTGGTACTGCCCGCCTGGGCGCTTTGCTACCAGTTGTTCTACCGCTCACTCGGAGCGGAAACCTCGTGGCTGAGCCAAGGCGATTGGGTGCTTGCCGGATTCGCAATCGTCACACTGGCCGTGGAGGTATGGATGATCGTCGAAGCCGTCCTCGTGTGGCCCAAGATCAAAAACGTAATCGAGGACAGGGACTGATCCTAATATCAGCGTAATCGAGCAATACTTGATCACGTAATAAAAGGTAACCCAAACCATGCTATCCATCAAAGGGTGATCTGATTTAGTGCCCCCCACTGCAATCCCCCCCTCATGCAACTATTTTAATTCCGACCACCTCGGAGGCAATTCGGTCCACGTCGCGATCATTCATGTGCGGCTGATGGAAATGACCGGTCGGCTATTTCCCATCAGCGAGCTTTTCACACTCCAAAGTGCTCGGGCCATCGCGGATTTTCTCTCTCCAACGAGCGGTGTTTGTATTGCTGCCCCCGCAAATAATCGCGCCCTCCCCGCTCAAACGGGGATTTCCCGATTCCGCCGCTGCAGCGATCGATGAATAAAACCAACTCCATTCGTTACCAAACGCAATCGAAGATACACTTTTAGAATCCCGGGATCAAAGAGCTGTGATATTTTAAAAAATTGACATTTCAGTCACTTTAATCATAAAACATGCGTGTTCTCACCCCCGAAAGCCACTTTGAAACGCCGCGACGTCGAAATCATTCAAAAAGATGGGAGGTTCCTCGTCCTGATGGCCCGCGACCCGCTCCCCTTGTCATTGAGCCAAATTGCGCGCGAGGGTGAGTATCGTGTGGCAGGCCTCTGTGATCGCATCGGCGTCTCCGAACGCCACCTGCGGCGGGTTTTTGAAGATGGCTTGGGAATCAGCCCGAAGGACTGGCTGCGGCAGGAACGAATGGTCGCCGCGCGATCGCTGCTGCGCGCAGGCTCGCCGATCAAGGAGGTGGCCATCGATCTCGGCTTCACCACAGCCAAAATGTTTTCCCGCGATTTTCAAACGTTCCACGGGGTGAAGCCCACCGATTTCCAGCGCAAGGAACACGCCTTCGTCGCAAACGCGATCAACGAATGAACCACGAATGGTCCCGGCTGTCTTTGAAGACGATGACCTGTTGGATCGCTTCTGGATCGGAATAAAAAAGTCCGGGATGCGGCTTGGCTCGGCATCAAAGAGCTTGCCACCGGTGGTGCCGATTGAATTCCCATGGTTCCATGAAGATGAAACCGCTCGCAGCACTCCTGCCATTTCTACTTCTTCCCGCCATGGCCGACACCCCATCCCAGAAAGCCCGCGCCGGGGTAGTCCCCCACCCGCCCTCGGATTGCCGTTGAGTCCTCGCGGCGGTTGTCCATTCGCAGGGCGAAATGATCGATCTAATTCGCGTTTCCCAATCTTGGTTTCCCGGTGAGCGTTCTTACGAAAATCTTTACAGAACCTTGAGTTTCGGGAGATCTCGGCTACCCATAGACCCCATGGTTTTTCTGAAGCACCTTGCGCTCATATCGATTGTTTCCGGAGGAAGCGCATGGGCTGAGCCGACAGTGCCGGTGTCCGTGGCGCTCGCCGTGGAGGAAGCGAAGGTCAGCAGGCTATCATTCACCGGCACCGTAACGCCGCGGCGGCAGTCAAAGCTATCCTCGCGCACCGCGGGTTTGATCCAAAAACTGCAGGTGGATGCAGGGGCGCTGGTGCAGCAAGGGGACCTGCTGATGGAGCTCGATGGAGATCTGGCGCGGATCGGGCTTGAGCGCATCCGGGTGGAAATCGAGCGGGCGGAAATTGTGTTGGCAGAGGCGCGCCGCATGGCGGAGGAGGCCCGCACGCTGGCGAGCAAGGGAGGATTCCCCAAGTCCGAGGCCGAGGGCCTCGATGCGACGGCACGAGTCAGTGAGGTGGCCTTGGCATTCTTGAAAGTGAGTGAACGCGAGCAACTCGACATCATCAGCCGCCATCAATTGCCCGCGCCGTTTGCCGGGGTGATCCGCTCAAAACTCGCCGAAGAGGGCGAATGGGTGGAAACCGGAGATCCCGTCGTCGAGTTGGTGGAACTCGGCAGTCTGCGGCTCGATCTCCAGGTGGCGCAGGAGTATTTCACGCGAATCAATACCGGTGCGAAAATCACGGTGCGTCTCGACTCGCGGAATGACACCGAACTCAAGGCAAAAATCGATGTGATGGTTCCCGTGAAGGACCCTGCCTCCCGGACATTTCTGGTGCGCCTCCAAATGGACGACCCCGAATCCCTCGCTTCACCAGGCGTTTCCGCCATCGCTATATTCTCACTGTTAGAAGAAAAACCCACCGTGCAAATTCCGAGGGACGGAATCGTCCGCCTCCCCGACGGAACGGCGAAGGCTTGGGTGGTGGAGGGTGATGGCGATTCCGGCACGGCCCGCTCACGCGTGGTGAAGACCGGCGACTCGCTCGGCAGATTTGTTAGAATCATCGAGGGCTTGAAGGGTGGCGAGCGTATCGTGGTGCGCGGCAACGAAGGGCTGCGGGATGGGTTGGCGGTCACAGTGACCAGCAGCGAGCCTCCTGAAATCCCCCACAGTCCGGAGCCATGATCGACCAGATTCTCAAGCGCGGCATCCTTGTGTCCGTCATCGTGGCGATGGTCATGCTGCTGGGGATCATCGCCGCCACACGCGTGCCGGTGCAGATGATTCCGGACCTGGACACGCGGGTCATTACCATCCAAACCGGCTGGCCGGGCGCGACGCCGCAGGATGTGGAGAAGGAAATCCTCATCGAGCAGGAAGAATATTTGCGAGGCCTGCCGAACCTCCGGCGCATGACCTCTCTGGCCTCCACCGGGCGCGCCCAGATCGAGCTGGAGTTTCCCTTCGGTACCGAAATCAACGAGGCCCTGCTCCGCGTTAACAATGCCCTCAGCCAAGTACCAAGCTATCCGGAAAACGTGGACGAACCGGTTCTCCGCACCGATTCGTTTTCCTACAACGCCTTCATGGCGTTCCGCGTCCTGCCGCTTTCAGGAAACCCGAAGAGCTTGGACATCAACATGATGCTCGACTTCGTGGAGGACAACGTCCGGCCATCGCTCGAACGGGTGGAAGGGGTTTCACAAGTCCAGGTGCGCGGCGGAGCCCAGCGGCAGATCCGCATCCTCGCGGACGAGGCCCGGCTGGCGGAACGCAATATTTCCCTAACCGACCTGCGCGATGCGCTGCGCGAGCGCAACGTGGACGTTTCCGCAGGTGACATCGACGGCGGCAAGCGGCGCTATCTGATGCGCACCGTCGGGCGTTTCAACAGCCTTGAGGAACTTGAGCAAATGATCGTGGTCAGGCGAGGCGACGCGATCACGCTGCTGCGCGACGTCGCCTCCGTGGAGCTGGGCCACTCCGAACTGCGCGATCTAGCCTTCACCGATGGCGAAGCTAACATCCGCCTCGGATTGATCCGCGAGACCGGCTCGAATGTCATCTCGATCAAGAAGAGCGTCTTGCCGGTGGTCGAACAGATCAACCGCGATGTGCTCGCGCCGATCGGCTTGCAGATGCTGTTGGCAAACGACGACGTGCGCTATGTCGAGGACTCGGTTTCCAACGTGGTGCAGAACATCCTCATCGGTGCGCTGCTGGCGGCGCTGGTGTTGTTCCTGTTTCTCCGCTCGGCATCCGCCACCCTGATCGGGATGTGCGGCATGCCGATCTGCACGGTCGCCGGGTTCATTGGATTATTACTGTTAGAGCGCACGATCAATGTGATCTCTCTGGCCGGAATCGCGTTTGCGATCGGCATGACCATCGACAACACCATCGTGGTTCTTGAAAGCATCCAGCAAGAGCGGCAGAAGGGAAAAAGCCGCTTCGACGCCGCACGCGACGGGACGCGGAATGTTTGGACGGCAGTGCTTTCCGGCACCATGACCACGGTGTTGGTATTCCTGCCCCTGCTATTTGTGAAGGAAGAGGCCGGCCAGTTGTTCTCCGATATCGGCATCGCGATCTCCGCCTCGATCCTTGTTTCGATGTTGATCGCCATCGCAGTGGTTCCGGTCCTCTATGCAAATTTGGGCCGTGGAAAAAAGGGTGGTGATCAGGTGGCAGCACCGCGCCGGCAATGGCTGCTGACTCCGCTATCGTGGATTTTCGAAGGCCCCTGGCGGCGATTGACCTGCATCGCGCTCACCTTCGCCATCACCGGATCCGCGTTGGTTTTCCTAACACCGCCTGCGGAGTATTTACCGGAAGGCGAGGAGGCCAAAGTGTTCTCCACGATGATCGCGCCGCCGGGCTACAGCCTCAAGGAGATGGAAAAAATCGCGGCGGACCTGCAAAAAGACATGCTGCCGTTCCTTAAAGCCGAGTCCGCTGATTTCGATGACGGTAAATCCACGGTTCCGGCGCTGGCCCGGTTTTCACTCAATGTGCAACCGCAGTCGATGCGAGTGATCGCCGAGACCAAGGATCCCAAACACATCGATGCGCTGATGGAAGTGCTCAACGAGCGCTTCCGCGCGATCCCGGGGATGCGGGCGTTTTCATCGCGCGGCTCGATCATCTCCAGCAATGATGGCGGCACCCGTGCGGTGGCGCTGGATATCAGCGGCCGCGAGCTACCGGAAATCTATCGCACGGCGCTGGAAATTTACCGCCATGCGCAGGACCAGATCGACGACGCCCAGATCAATTCCGTACCCTCGTCGCTCACACTCGGCCAGCCATTGTTAGAAGTGCGACCGCGCTGGGAACGCCTCGCCGAGTTGGGGTTCTCCGCCGGGGATTTCGGTTACTCGGTGGCGGCGCTCAGTGATGGCGCCTTCGTGGATGAGTTCTTTCTGAGTGATGACAAAATCGATATCTTCCTGTTCAGCGGTGTCGGCTACCGGCAGAAAATCGACCGGCTTGAAGACCTGCCGATTTACACGCCGATGGGTGCCGTGATGCCGCTCGGCGCGCTCGCAGTCATTTCCGAAACCGTCGATACCGCCGAGATCCGGCGCGTGGACGGGCGGCGCACGGTGACGCTTTACATCGTGCCGCCACGCTCGATGCCCCTGGAAACCGCCGTGGCCACGGTGCGCAATGAGATCGTGGCTCCGATGCGCACGGAAAACAAGCTGCCGCCGGGAGTCTCCATCGACCTCACCGGCGCGAGTGACCAATTGGATGCGACGCGCGCCTCGCTCGGCGAAAATCTATGGATCGCCGTCGCGCTTTGTTATCTCCAACTGGTAATCATCTATCGCCACTGGGGCTCGCCCTTCCTTATTCTAACCACTGTGCCGCTCGGCATCAGCGGAGGCATCGGCGGGCTGTGGCTGCTCAATTGGATCGGCGGGCTGCTGCCGTCTTTCGGACTGCCGCTCATCCAACAGCCCTTTGACATGATCACCATGTTGGGTTTCCTGATCCTGCTTGGTGTCTCGGTCAACAATCCCATCCTAATCGTCGATCTAACCATGAAGAACCGCCGGGAAAACGGCATGGACACGACCGAGGCGGTGAAGGACGCGGTCGCATCCCGCCTGCGGCCGATCATGATGACCACTTCCACCACGCTGATTGGGCTGGCCCCGTTGGTGTTCATTCCCGGGGCCGGCACCGAACTCTACCGCGGGCTCGGGGCCATCGTACTTTTCGGTCTCGCCTCCAGCACCCTGATCACCCTCGTTTTCCTACCCTCCTTTCTCATCACGGTGCTCAAAATCGGCGAAGGTTTCCGGCCTGGGGGGCAAGGGAAGTCCGATTGATCACGCTGCATCGCGAACCCTCGGTCGCCGCGCTTTCGCTTTACGAGCCGTAGGACTTCCGCATCAAGAAAGCGAGCCTTCGAGACGACCGAGAACCTCCTGATAGGCTTCCATCACGTTACCGAGGTCGCGGCGGAAACGGTCCTTGTCCATTTTCTCACCGGTCTTTAGATCCCAGAGGCGGCAGCCGTCCGGGCTGATCTCATCTGCGAGCACGATCACCGAAGGATCGGAAACGAGACGGCCGAATTCGAGTTTGAAGTCCACCAGCTTGAGGCCGGCTTTGGCGAAGAAGTCCTTGAGGATTTCATTCACTTTGAGGGCGGACTTCCGGAGGTGAACGAGGTCTTCCGGAGTGGCGAGGCCCATTTCACGGATGTAATCGTCGTTGATCAGAGGGTCGCCGAGTTCATCGCTTTTGTATGAAAACTCGATGATGGGTTGGGAAAAATCGCGGCCTTCCTCGATGCCGGTGCGCTTGCAGTAGCTGCCTGCGGAGACATTTCTCACGATCACCTCGACCATCACGATGGTGACCTTCTTGACCTCGACATTGGTCTCATCAATCTGGCGGACGAAATGCGTCGGCACGCCCGCATTTTCCAGAAACCCGTAGATCAGGGTACTGATCGCATTGTTCAAGCGGCCCTTGTTTTCAAAGCTCGCCTTCTTTTCACCGTTGAAGGCGGTGGCGTCGTTCTTAAACTCCATGCGCAGGGTGTCCGGGTTCTCCGTTGCCCAAAGTCGCTTGGCCTTGCCTTCGTAAAGTGGTGTCATTGAAGAGTGGTAAAAGCCCGCCCCGCCGCGGTCAAGAGCGCTGAAACCGAAGTCTAAAAATCCTTGCGATTTCGATGCTGGAATCCGCCTTTGATCAATGAAATCGTAAATTCAATTCTTGCTAACCAAGGTGGATTCCTGGAATTTAACCGCAACGTATGCAGAAAAAACCGGTCAAACCCCAGAGACCTGTCGAGCATGCGGAGAGAAAAGCGCATCACGCGCGCTCGCTGCCGTCGAGGAGGCCCTACGACATCGCGGTTGGGTTTTGCGTGATCCACTTTTTGGGAATCATCGCAACCGTGACGGCTTTGGTGATTTTTTTCTGCCAGCCGAGTCAGCTGGCGGTCCGTTTCATCGTGGGTGGTTTGATCTTCTGCGCCATCACCTGGCTGATCGCCTATTTGAAACGCCGCTCGGCCCTCTGCCCGCTGTGCAAAGGCACCCCGCTGGCCAATTCCGGGGCACGCACTCACAAGAAGGCCGTCCGCATCTTCCCCTTCAACCATGGCATCACCGCAGTTTTGTCGATCCTCGCGACGCACAAATTCCGCTGCATGTATTGCGCCTCGGATTTTGATTTGCTCCGACAGCCATCGCGCCATCTGCTCGGAGGTAAAGCCGGTGAAACATTATCTAAGAATCGAATCCCGAAAAACAAAGGTTGATCAGCCCAACCGCAAATCAGCGTGGCGCTTTGCCATCTGCCACGCGACTTCAGGAACGAGATCGTGCCACGAAGTGTCTCCCGCGGCGATCATACGGCAGACGTCGCGGCCGGTATGTCCGAGCAGGGTTTCATCCTCGCAGGCGACGCCGAGGATGCGCTGATTGGCGAGGAAATGGCGGTAAAGATGCACGCTGTTATCGGGAGCGCGGAAGGTTTCCGCAGAGACCAGCTCACCGCTGACACGGTTCTTCCACGGGAAAACATGCAGGGTGACGCCTTCCTTGAACAAACGCCCGAACGACTCCAACAATCCACCTGCTAGATTTTCCGACCACTTCGGTTTGAAAAGCTCGTTGAGCAGGCCGATGCTGAGGATGATGCCGACCGGCTTGTCGGTGCAGCGGTTGAGAAACGCGGCGATGCGGTGGAATTCGGCACAACTGGACACCAGCACGGTCTTGCCGAGCAATTGCAAGGCGTCCGCACGATCGAGGAAATCCACGGGGTCGATCCCCCGCCCTCGCAGCAAGTTGTGCATCGAGATTTCACACAGCTCGAGGGCCTTGGGGCGGTCGGCCTCGTTTAACAGGCGGGCGAAGCCCTCGCGCGCCTGTTCAAGCATGGTGAGATGCACCTTCATCACCGGATCAAAACTGCCGCGAAGCAGCAGAACCGGACGCCGATAGAGCGCTTCGGACGGCTGCACGACTTCGCCGCTGGGCAGGAACATCGTCGCATCGGTTAGACCGCTTTCAACGAGTTGCAGGGCACACAGCCGATTGTCGAAAAAGCTGTAGCCGTGACCGGTGAATTTCAGCAAATCCACTTCGACACGGCCGGCCAACAAATTATCGAGCAAGGATTCGACGAATTTCCGGAGGTGTCCGCGGTGGCGGAAAGCCGAGTGGATGAGGTTCACACCGATGGTGCCGAGCGCCTCCATTTGATCGATGGTCCTAACATCCAGCAACCTGACATGCAGGATGATGTCGGACGGCGGATCACCAGGTTTCATTTGGAAGCGGACTCCGAGCCAGCCGTGGCACTCGGCGCTGTCATTCCAACCGCGGGCGCGGACGGTGTTGCAGAAGGAGAAAAAAGTGGTGTCCACGCCGCGCTTCGGGCCAAGGCGCTCTAGCAGAATCGCGTATTCATGGTCGAGCATCGCCTCAAGGCGAGTGGCGGAAACATAGCGATCCGCGCGGCCGTAGATCGCATCGCTCATGGTCATGTCGTAGGCCGAAATGGTCTTGGCCACGAGGCCGGCGGTGCCGGAAGCCCTGAAGAAACAATTGGCGGTCTCCTGTCCCGCGCCGATCTCGGCGAAGGTGCCGTAAACCAGTGGATCCAGATTCAATTCCTGGGCCTTGTCGTAGGTGGTCGGAATCATGGAGCCTCCTCGTTCTCCACCCAGCCGTCGGCGACCAATCGCTCGATCACGACTTGGTTTTTCGAGGTGGCACCTTGCGGAAATTTCAAAGAAAGCATCAGCGACAAAGTCTGGTCCGCCCCGGCGTGCCGGAGTTGGCCTTCGACGAGGCCTTCTCTTTCCGCGTAGCCATAGAGTGAATGTTCCTTGTCGGGAGACAGCAAGCGATACGAACGCCACTTGGATTCCTCACTGAAATCGAAATTATAATAATCGACCGGGCTCAAGATCAGCCGGAACATTTGGCTGGTGGTGGGTTTGTTGGCCATAAACTCAGCCCAGGGCATTTCCGACCAGCCGATCCAGCTTTCCCAATCAATCTTCAACCCTTGCGGGCCACCGATGAAATGGATTGTCTTATTTTCGAAGTCGCGTGTTCTAACTAGAACAGCGGATACCCCCACGCCGAAGTCGCGTCGCTCACTGATGTTGAAATCCGACATTCCTGGAGCGGAGATTTTTCCATCGGGATATTGCCGCCGGATTCGGGCTTCAGCCACTTCCGGCTTGTGCACCAGCGGGAGAATTTCCTCCACGCTCGTGGCATTCATGAATTTCCAGGCGATCGACTCCGCCTCGGCAAGCAACGACAATCCTCCGCGCGCGGTTGCGGAAACCGCTGCCTGCGCGACTGATTCCGGCAAACTCTCGGTTTTTACCGGCAGGGCCGACTCGGGTGTCTTGCCACTGCCGAGCGCGAAAATCACTCCGACCACGATGAATGCAAACAAGATCCCACCGCCGATGAGCATCAGTCGCAGTTGCTTCCGTTCCGCGCCCGACGATTGGTGAGATTCGCTTTCCCACGAGGGCCCAGCCGCTGCATGCGCCTTTTTGGACCGGCGCTCATTGATCCGTTTTCCCTCCGCTTCCGGTTGGCCGTATTCACCGGCTTGCACCCGCCGCAATTGGGAAATCAGGGGGGGCGGGGTGTCGCCGGCCGCGGGAATTCTTAGAATCCGCCTGCAGCTCGGGCACACCACGCCCTTGCCGTCGTGATCCCTCGGCACGCGGAATACAAACCGGCAATCCGGGCATACAAAACCACTCCAGCGGCGGTCGCTATCGATCGTCTCTGACACGCCCCGAGCTTGCCCCGCCCAGCCCGCCGTCTGCAAGCTTTGCTCTCCCAAAAAACAAAACGGCGGCACCTGCTAGGATGCCGCCGTTTTTTGGAAGAATTCCCATCAAATTTCGTGCACGGGAAGGCTTGTGACTTCTTCGCGGACCTTCTCGGCAAGCGCAGTCGAGAGATAGCGCTCAGTCGATGAGCAGCCGATGGTCACGATGCGCTTGCCCTTGAACTCGGGGCGTTTTGCGATTTGCATCGCGGCCCAGACGTTGGCTCCGGTGGAGATGCCGGCGGGCAGCCCTTCTTGCTGGGCGAGCGCCTGTGCGGTGGCGATCGCGTCCTCGTTGGAAACGAGAATCACCTCATCGATCACCGACACATTGAGGTTCTTCGGAATGAAACCGGCACCAATGCCCTGAATCATGTGCGGTCCTGGTGCCCCCCCGGAAATCACCGGGCTGGCCGCCGGCTCGACCGCAAACACTTTGACATCACGGCGCGATTTTAAAACTTCGCCCACGCCAGTGAGTGTGCCACCGGTGCCGACGCCAGATACGAAAACGTCCACTTCACCGTCGGTATCGCGCCAAATTTCCTCGGCGGTCGTTTCGCGGTGGACCTGTGGGTTGGCCGGATTGTCGAATTGGCCGGGGCCGAAGGAACCTGGATTCTCCTCGATGAGTTTTTTCGCCATTGCGATCGCGCCGTTCATGCCACGGGCACGCGGGGTTAGAACAATTTCCGCACCTAACAATCGAAGCAACACGCGGCGCTCGATCGACATGCTCTCGGGCATGGTGAGGATACAGCGATAGCCCTTCGAGCGGGCGATGAAAGCAAGTGCGATGCCGGTATTGCCGGAAGTCGGCTCGATGATGAGTCCTCCTGGCTTGAGCGTTCCATCCTTCTCAGCAGCCTCGATCATCGCCTTGCCGATGCGGTCCTTGACGCTGAAGAGTGGATTGAAAAACTCGGCCTTCACACAAATCTCAGCTCCAAGACCTGCGGTGACGTGGTTGAGACGGATGAGCGGGGTGTTGCCAACGGTGGCAACCATGTTTGCGGCGATGTTCATAACTGATTTTTGGGTTAGAGTGAGAAATCGAAATCTTCAAATCTGGAAGTCCGGGGATCCGGAGTCAAGGTGCAAGCCGCATTCGAATTTTTCCCCATCGAAGCGGGTGGACTCGCTGCTGCCATCTTCCGAGGGACGGGTGCTGTGCCAATCTCCCATGGTCACATAACCTTTTTGAGCAAGCGGGTGCCTCGGAAGTCCGTTCTGGTGGAAATAAAGATCCACCTGCGCGTCCGCCCAATCCAGAATCGGATAGGCCTTCATCGTTTTTTTCTGCTGCTCGACAAACGGCCGGTCGACGCGAGTCTTTGATTGCGACCTGCGAAGTCCGCTGAGCCAAACATCGGCACCAGTTTCCCGCAGCGCGCGGTTCATCGGTTCGATTTTGGTGAGCAGTCCGTAACGGTCCGCGCCGTCTTTACCGTTTTCCCAAAGATTCCCCCACAGTGCCTGCATCCGCGCGGCGGAGACGGTGGGCTGATAGATCCGGAGGTCGAGGTTCAATCTCGAAGTGAGCTCCTCGGCATACTGATAGGTCTCGGGGAAAAGGAACCCGGTATCGATGAACACGACAGGAATCTTCGGCGCGTGTTCGTGAATCAGATGCAGCATGACCGCCGCTTGGAGGCCAAAACTGGTGGACGCCACCAGCCTGTCGCCGAGCCGATCATACAGCAGGCGCAGTCGCTCGCCCGCGCGCAGGGTCACAAGGGCGGCGGACAATTCATCCGCATCGATGTCATGGGAAATCACTGCGGGTATTTCAAATTTGAGTGCTTCCATGATCGAGCGCCGGAGTGATTTTTCGTTAGACCTGAGCAAGCGCTTCGGGCTTCAGATTCTTGTGAAAATCCGGGCCTTGAATGGTGGCGGCTACGTATCCCTCGCGAATGCAGAAATCTCCGAATCGTTCGCCATCTTTCCGCGCCTTGGCGTAATGATGGAAGATCGGGGCAAGCAACGGCTTGATGTCCGCAGCGGCGACATCCTCTCGATAGAGTTTCGACAGGCGCTGGCCAGCGAA
>JBBECN010000117.1:0-4221 GCA_040881795.1 Akkermansiaceae bacterium | reverse complement strand
GGGGGGCGCGGCGTTGGGGGGGGGGGAGGCGGCAGCGGATCTGGCTGGTGCGGTGCTCGAAGTGGCGGCCACCATGTCCTCGGCCAACTTGAGTTTTTGGCCCGGGTGAATCATCGCATTCGGCTTGAGTTGATTCAGCTTCATCAGGCTGGTGACCGAAGTGCCGGTTTTGCGGGCAATTCTTTCAAAGCTATCGCCAGGTTTGACCGTATAAACGGTCTCGACGGAAGCGGTGGGTTTGGGGCTTTCCACGGCGCTGGAATCCAATGTGTTGTGGCCGATTGAAGCGCTCGGGGCTGCGGTTTCTCCCCGCAATCTCATGTTGTCCTGCTCAAGTTGCTGGATTTGGCGCTCTTGCTCGGCGCAGCGGGTGCGCAGGATTTCGAGTTCGGATTTTGCAAAAAGGGTGGGCGAAGCAAAAACTATGGACAGTGTGGCAAACAGCAGAGTTCGTTTCATGTTGGGCGTGTGTTTATCAAAAATATCATTAAGGACAAGAAGAAATCAAGATTTCAAAATTAATTCAGTTTCCGCAGGTATATGACTTTCAATGATGCAGGGCGGCGATGACCGGGCAACGAGCCGGCGAAGCACAAAAAAGGTGGCCCTTGAGCAGGGCCACCTTCTTATAAGGGAATGAATGACGGATGTCGGCTTACTTTTCGTTCGCGCGGCCGGTGTAGGAGTTGTCCTCGGTTTTCACGTGGATTTTCTCGCCGACGTTGATGAACAGAGGGACTTGCACGATCAGGCCGGTTTCCATGACCGCCGGCTTGTAAACATTGTTGGCGGAGTCGCCTTTGACGCCTTCCGAAGATTCGGCGACGGTCATCACCATCGAAAGCGGGAGATCCACGGCGACGACGATGCCATCGGCGACCATGAGATTGTAGATCTGGCCTTCGATGAGGTAATTTTTCACGCCTTCGATGAGGTCCTCATAAACGACGGCGTCTTCGTAGGTGTTGGGATCGAGGAAATGGTAACCGCTGCTGTCCTTGTAGGAGTATTCGTGCGGGGTGCGCTCGAGCACCACGCCTTCGACGGAATCGTTGGACGTCATGCGGAGGTTGAAAACCTTCTTGGTTGCGACGCTGCGGATGGACATTTGAACGTAAGAAGCCATGCGGGGAGGAGTCTTAAGTTCGTGGTCGATGACCAGGCAGACTTCGTTGTTGTGGCGGACGGCGTGTCCTTTGCGCAAGTTGATGATGGGAGTGCTGGCCATGATTTGTGGAGTGGGGATAGGGAGTGGGCGGGAGAGAGGCAAGCCCGGAGTTTCAGGTTCCCTGTTGTTTCAGCCAGTCAGCGAGTTTTTGATCATCCTCATCACAGGCCCAGACGTGGCGGAGGAAATCGGCGGGGTGGATGGCGCCGTGTTTTGAGAGGAAATTGCGATCGCCGCCGCAGCCGAACATCAAGTCCGGGTCGAGTTCACCACGGAGTTTCGCCCGGCCTTTGGCAAGGATCCGTGGCAGGTAGGCGATACCGTCGAGCTCGTCGCCGAAGGTGGGAACGTCGTCGCGGGTGAAGACCTTGTCGCTGGTTTTGCCTTTTTGGACCGTCAGGTGGTAGTCCCTGCGCACGGCGGCGACAAGCAGGGCGGTGGAGGCGGTGGGTTGTCCGTCTTCGCAGAAATCCTCCACGAAATCAAAAAACTCGCGTGTTTGGCAACCGATGCTGGCGAGAAACACGAGGTTTTCCGGCGAGTAAAAGCTGGGCAAATCGCGGGTGCCGGATTGGTAGGCGGAGACGCAGCGGTCAAAGAGGGCGAGAAAGGAATCGTTCCAAGTCATGGTGGTGAATAGAGCGGGATCTCAATTTTCTGCATGCTTTTTTTTGCCTTCGAATTTCGATGTTTGAAGTTCGAGCTCCGATGTCCATGCTCTGCCCATGATCCGTCCCCGCCGCAACCGCCGCACGCCTGCCATCCGCTCGATGGTTCGCGAAACCATTCTCACGCCGGCGGATTTCATTCTGCCGTTGTTTTTCCATGAGGATGCGGAAGACACGCCGATCGTTTCGATGCCGGGCGTCACCCGTTGGTCTTTGGAGAGTCTTGTCAAAGAGGCGGGGGACGCTCACGCGCTGGGGATCCCCGCGGTGGTGCTTTTCCCCAAAATCGAAGAAGCGCTCAAAACCCAGCATGCGGAGGAATGCTCCAACGATGAGGGGCTGGTGCCGCGCGCCATTCGTGCGATCAAGGCCGCGCATCCGACGCTTTGTGTTATCACCGATGTGGCGCTGGACCCTTACAACTCCGATGGCCATGACGGCGTGGTGTGTCGGGATGCGCATGGCGAACTCACGATCCTCAACGATGCGACCGTCGAGATCCTCTGCCAGCAGGCGCTCTGCCATGCCCGCGCCGGAGCGGACATCGTCGCGCCTTCCGACATGATGGACGGCCGTGTCGCCGCGATCCGGGAGGCGCTCGACGGGGAGCAATTCACCGATGTTTCGATCCTCAGTTACACTGCGAAATACGCCTCCGCATTTTACGGACCTTTCCGTGGTGCGCTCGATTCCGCGCCAAAGGATGGCGATAAGAAAACCTATCAGATGGATCCCGGGAATTCGCGGGAGGCCATCCGCGAAACCCTGCTGGATGAAGCGGAGGGCGCGGATATGCTGATGGTGAAGCCCGCTGGCCTGTATCTCGATATCATCGCGAAAGTCCGCGAAACCAGCACGCTGCCGATTGCCGCCTATCAGGTGAGTGGTGAGTATTTGATGCTGAAGAGTGCCGCCACAGGTGGGTGGCTTGATGAACGGGCCATCGTGCTGGAATCTCTAACCGCCATCAAACGCGCCGGTGCCGATGTGATTCTCACCTACTACGCCAAACAGGCGTGCCGCTGGCTCGGCGATTCCTGAGATTTTCTCCCATGGTTTCAGATGCGTTTGATTAGAGTGTTGCCTTCCAAAACGGGTGGGCGACGCCTCCCTTTTTATCAATGGCCTTGATTTCCTCAAGGCTCATCAAACCCGAGCTGCCATCGTAGTAGATAATGATCGATTTTTTACCATGGCGGAACGCCATTTTATCATTCGTTGTCTTGCCTTCGACCGGTTGAGTTTGCCAGAGCAGGCGCCCCGCGTAAGAGACCATATAGTTCGTTCCTGATGCGATGAATGCCGTAAAAATTCCATTCATTCTCTTTCTAATAATCGCATCCATCTTCGGCCAGGAAGTGCCTTTGGCCACCAGTGCGGCGAAGGTGAAGCCTAGCAGCAAGTGAGACGACTATCCGACCCGGTTGGTCGGCAGTTTGCCGGACTACAAGCCGACTACGGACGGTGCACTCTCCCCTTACGGCGGGCTAAAGAGCGTAAACCACGAGGCTACCGGTTTTTTTCACGCGAAGAAGAGCGGTAAACGATGGTGGCTGATCGATCCGGACGGCCACCCGTTCATCCACGTCGGCATCTATCAAAAAGCAGGACACATGGGATACCCCGGTGACTGTATCTTCGTTTTCGATCCCGAATTCGAGGCTTTTTGCGACGAGTATGCGAAACGCCTCGTCTCCTCGAAGGACGATCCATGGCTGCTTGGGCATTTTTCGGACAATGAGTTGCCGTTCTATCACAAATCACTCGATAACTTCATGAAACTCCCAAAGACCGATCCCGGCCGGCAGGCGGTGGACCAGTGGCTGACGGAGCGGCGCAAGAGGCATCCAGAGGACAAGACACTCAACGACACGAAACGTCAGGAATTCCTAGGTTTCGTCGCCGAACGTTACTTTAAAATCACCACCGCGGCGATCCGCAAATACGATCCGAACCACCTCTGCCTCGGTCCGCGTTTCGACTATCAGGCGTTGCAATCCAAACCTCTCTTCGAAGCCGCCGGCCGCCATCTCGATGTCATCGCCACAAATTACTATCACCAATGGTCACCGAATCCCGAGCAGGTTGAAAACTGGGTCGAATGGTCCGGCAGGCCATTCATCGTTACCGAGTGGTATGCCAAGGGCATGGACTCCGGTTTCGCCAACACCACGGGTGCTGGCTTTGTCGTCAAAACCCAGGCTGATCGTGGACGGTTCTACCAGAACTTCACCCTCGGCCTGTTGGAGTCCGGCGGCTGCGTTGGTTGGCACTGGTTCAAGTACCGCGACAACGACCCGAATGACAAGAATGCGGATCCGTCTAACATAGATTCCAACAAAGGCATTGTCACCCTTGGCCTCGAGCCGTATGCGCCCTTGATGG
>JBBECN010000116.1:0-4241 GCA_040881795.1 Akkermansiaceae bacterium | reverse complement strand
GGCAAGACGCTCACCGTCGCCAGCAGCAACGGCAACAAGGAAACCGAAGCCACGATCAACGGCAAACCCGTGATCGTCGGCGTCAACGCCTACATCAAGCCGGTCGGCTGATCGCCGACTGTCTCAAAGTCGAAGGTCTGAAAGTCGAAAGTCGGAGCTTCGCGCTCTGTTCCCACGACCTTCAAACCTTCATTCAGACCCCCAGACTCTTCCAACCATGTCCACAATCCACCTCCCATCCAACACCTTGCGCGAAGCCAAAAAACTCTTCGCCCGTCTCAAACACCTACGCTGCAAGCTGCCGGTGCTCAACCACCTGCTACTCACCGCCGGCCAGAACGGCATCGAACTCGCCGCCACCGATCTTGATCATTGGCTCGAAACCCGGATCTCTGATCTGCCCACCGATTCCGCATGTTTCCTCATCCCACCCGCAGCCATGGAGGCCGCCTGTCGCGCCGACAAAGGCACGCAGGTTTCCTTCACTCCCTGCGGCGGGAAGAGTAGCCGGGAACTCCGCTTGTCACTCACGTGTGGCGGCATTGTTTCCACATCGGTGCATCCCACCCCAGATTCCAGCGAACTACCAACGCGGCCGCACACCATCGGCACGGTCACTGAGTTGCCACCTGCCACCATGCAAGGTTTGGCGCATGTCGCCGGTTGCGCTTCCAGCGACACCACCCGCCAAATCCTCAACGGCGTGCTCTTCACGCCCGAAGACGGCGGACTCCTGGTTGCGACCGATGGACGTCGCCTCGCCTGTTGTCCGGCCCCTGTGCCGTCGCAGGCATTCATCCTACCCACTGCGGCCTGCCACATCCTTGGACACCCGGACTTCATGTCCGACATGGCGACGATCACTTGGATCGACCACAAGGATGAGGAAAAACGTCGGGTCGCTATCCAGTGCGGACGACACCAATTGGTGTCAACTCCGTTGGTCGGCAACTATCCGAATTACAAACAAGTCATTCCAGCCCATGCACAGGAACTCGCTGTCATCCCTCACGACCGCAAACCCGGCCTGATCGCCTGGCTGCGCTCACTCGGGAAAGACCCGTGCTCCGTGCGGCTCGATTGGCACAAGCGCGGCCAGCTCACCCTGACCCACCGCGACGCCAACGGCCACTCCGCCACCATGCAAGTGCCCGTTGAGATCCACGGCAACCCGCCTGTGATCGCGTTCGACGCGCGCTACCTGGCCGACGCCCTCGAAATCGGTTCCACCCTCTGCCTGAGCGACGAACTCAGCCCGGGTGTCTGTCGTCATCCGACGGGACGATTCTGCGTGATGATGCCGATGCGAGTCACCATCGCCACTGCTGCGGCGGCGCAAACCGAAACAGCCAAGGCTGCCTGACGCCAAGCCGCTAAATCCCTTCGCCGGGGAAACCCCGGCCGCCATGGAGTATTCCCCAAACAGGGACTCCATGGCGGCTTTTTTTTAGCTGCTTCCGTACGCCATGAAGGACGATCTGCAGGGTCTTGACATAGGATCAATGTCGGATAAATGATCGCTTGTCCGACATTTCGGATAAAACCTTAAAATATCCGACATGAAAACCTTCTTATGGCAAGAGGCTGATTTCCCTCATTTTTACCACAACCCTGCGGTGGTGAAGCCTTTGGAAGAGGCATTTCGTGTGGAGGTGGCGAATCTGGATCGGATGCAGGGCAAACAAAATGTGGGATTTGAGGATGTTTTGACCGAGGAAATCGTGGCGAACTCGGAAATTGAGGGGGTGATATTGGATCGGGATTCGGTGCATAGCTCCTTTGTCAGCAATATTTCCCCTGCTGAGGAGAAGGAGCAGGGAGCGGTGGCACTAACCCGGATCGCACTGGCGAACTACGACAAGCCACTGAGCCACGATTTACTTTTCTCCATGCACCGGGAAATCCTGAAAGGGGCTAAATTCCCTGATGAATCCATAGGTGCCTACGTCGGCGATATGAAAATCATCAGTGGCAATCGGCTCGACCGGGAATACCAAGTCATCCACGAAGGCGTGAGTAAAGATCTTGTCCACGCTAAGATGACTGAGTTCATCGAGTGGTTTAACCAATGCTCGTCCCACACCCCCTTGGTGAATGCCGTTCAAGGGCATGTCCATTTTGAAACGATCCATCCGTTTTGCGATGGCAACGGCCGGATTGGCCGCAACTTGATTTTGATGGGGCTGTGTCGGGATCTTGGCAGAAATACACCGCTGGCACTTTCACGCTCCTTTAACAAGGATCTCAAAACCTACTATCGACAGTTTGATGCCGGTCTGGATCTCACTCACACGATTCAAGCCATGAGTCCATTGTTTCAAAATTCCGTGCGGCAAACCGCTTGGATTCTGGAGCTTACCGCGTTCCGAATGAAGGTGACGGATCAGGCCGACACCCTGAATGTGAGGCAACTCAAGGTGATCAACCGCATCATTGATTATGAACTAAGGGGTGGGTTTGAGGGAGGGATGAACAATACCAAGTATCAGAAGATGACGGGTATCGGGGATCGCACTGCCCTCAGGGACTTGAACGAACTTCAAGAACGTGGGCTGATGGTGAAAACGGGACAGCTCAAAAGCACCCGCTACCATCTCAATATCCCGCATCTTATCGAACGCCTTTAACCACCGATGGACAGCACCATGCCACCTTCCACCAACCAACTACTCGACGGCTACCATCTGATCCGCTTCCTCGGGCGCGGTGGTTTCGGTGAGGTTTGGCTGTGCCGCTCCGGCGCAACGGGCACCTACCATGCGCTCAAGTTCATTTCCGGCAGCGATGGCGACCTGATCGAAAAGGAACACCATTCGCTGGGCCTGTATCGCAGCGCCGCCGCCCGACTCCGGTCGCCGCATCTGGTCCCCATCGAGCACATCAATCGCCACACCGCCGGCCTCTACTACGTCATGCCGCTGGCAGACGGCATCGCACCGGGAGATCCGACCGATCCGACCGATCCGACCGATCCGACCGATCCGAACTGGCAGCCTCTGAGTCTAGCCGCCTTGATCGACACTCGGATGGACACGCCGACGTGGTTTCCCGGCCAGCAAGTCATCCGGCTGATCCATCCCGTCCTCGACGCCCTGCAATCCCTCTCCGACGCCGGCCTCGTCCATCGCGATGTCAAACCGGAGAACATCCTCTTTTTCAATGGCTCGCCCTGCCTCGGCGACATCAGCCTGCTGGGCGAGGATGCGGCCGTCATCACCCGCCGGGGCACTCCAGGTTACGCCACACCCTCGTGGTATCGCGACGGCCTGCCGGACATGTATGGAGCCGCCGCCACCCTCTACACGCTTCTGACCGGCAACTCGCCCGACAAGATGGGCCGCGCCGCCTTCCTCTGGCCACCGCAGGGCGAACATTCCCTCCCGGAATCAGAGCGCGTTGAATGGAAGCGTCTCCACGCCGTAATCCGCCGAGCGACGGAGGAAAAGGTCGGTGAGCGCTACGTGGATTTCCGCGCGATGGCAGCGGCGATTGAGGCGACCGGCACATCACTACCGCCAGCGCTACCGGCGTCACCAGCTATCCGACCCAAGAGGAAATCCAAGCTGCCGCAGGTGTTGGCGGCTTTACTGGTGATTGCGATTGCAGGCGTGATTCTGGCCAACCGCAGCGATCCGGAGCGAAAACCACCATCGCCAACCCCAGCCCCAACAAGCACCAACCCCACTCCCCCGGAGTCAACATCCAGAAGAAAACCGAAAATCGTCGATTCCCAAGGGTATTTCAAATCCTTGCGGGAGCGGGTGATCGAGGTGATTCCCGCAGCGATTTCCGACGCTCCGTCCGGTGGTGGTCCACGGTTCGACCTCGGAGATTATGCCGACCAGTCCGCTATCGGAAAAGCCTATCAATCCCGCGACTACTCCCAGTGCCTGGACTTGCTGAGTGCGAGAATTGAAAAACAGCCCCCACTTCTTAAAAACCCATTGTGTCTTCTATTCAGAGCACTGCTCTTCAAGCAACTCAACCGGGATAGCGACCTGCAGATTGCGCTCAAGAATTTCAGGCAGTCGCCTGAAGGGCGAACCGGAAGCGCCAGCTTGGGCATGCGTCTCACGTTGCTGGAGGCTCTGGATCTGCACCGCGAGGCGGAGGCTTACGTCTCGGACGCCATCGAAACTGAACGCGCCGCGCTACTGCGTTCCGGTTCGCAGGCTCGGAGGCAGGATGTGACGGTATGAAGTCATTCAGCAACCGGCGCTGGGCAGACCGTAAAGTCTCGT
>JBBECN010000115.1:0-27713 GCA_040881795.1 Akkermansiaceae bacterium | reverse complement strand
TTTCGATCTGGCCCTCGAGGTCGCGCCCTTTTTCCGACTCAAGCCGGCGGCGGCGGACGCGATTTTGAGGAAGGTCACAAGCGCCGTGGGCGAGTGGAGAAAGCACGCCAATTCTCTCGGCATCGCCAGAGCCGAGCAGGAGGTCATGGCGGTGGCTTTCAGGGGGTGACACTTAGCGCCACAGGCTGTCATCGGGTAATCCCGGCAACCTGCGATTTCCATTCCGGCACGGTGGCGCCATGAAGAACCTTCGCGGTTTTCACTCCGGCGTTTCCTCCCAGTTGCGCCCATGCTCGGCGATGGCGTCGAGGTGTTTCATGTGGCCCAGGCTGCGGGCGTGGGGAATGTCGGGCGTCCACAGGCGGCGTGGCGGCGCGTTGCCCCAGGCGGGGCGGTTCATGCCGACGTAGTGATCGAAGGCGACCGGTGGCTTGGCTTGATGGTCCGAGATTTGCTCGCAGCGCAGGGCATCGAAGGCCTCGTCGATGCGCAGGATGAAATGGAAGTCGTGCCAGCCTTGGTCCGAGTGGCGGCGGGAAAAAGCGGGCTTGAGTTCGTTGTCGCCGGTCCATGCCATCAACGGGGAACGTAGTAGCGAGAATTGCCAGACATCCTCGTGCAGTCGCGAGCTGTAGGCATCCGGCGTGTGGAGGCTTAGATTTGCTCCGGTGGATTGCACGCTGTCCCAGCCGCAGAATGGCAGTTCGTCAGGGCCGGGCTTGCGTTTCACGTGGCCTCCAGCAAGCCCGCTGGTCCAGCCTGTCGGTGCATTCGCGAGATGGATCGGCAATTGCAGCATCTTGTGGCGCTCGGCGAAGACGACTTGTAGATGCAGATGAATCTCGGGTTTTCCGGCATGGATGGTCACTGCGAGGCGGATCTTGGAATCGCCAAGTTTCTGATCGGCGAAGGCACGCACACGCAGCGGGCCATCGTCCTCGATGATCCAATCCAGTGCGTCGAGGCGGCTGACGATGTCTTCGTTGAAGCCGGTTTCATGGAACACCCAGGTATCTCCGTGGTCCTCGCGCAGATGGAGCGAAAGTCCATCTGCACCTAACAATTCACGGCCTTTCATGCGAAGCGATCCGATCCCTCGCGGCGTGAGTTCGAGCGAGAGATCTCCGCCGCGGAGCGTTTGACCGTCGGCCTCGACAAGATCAACCGGGGCAGGGGAGGGGACTTCGTTTTTATCTAACAATTTCAGCACGCGCCGCCCTTTTGCGGGGATGGTGATGGGTAGCACCACCCGATGCGTCATCGCACCGGTGTTGGCTTCCGGGGTGATGAGCTGGAAGGGCACTGACTCACCGTTTTCATCGGAAAACCAGCGGTCGCGCCAGTCGTCGAAGTCGATGAAGGGTTCATACTCGATATAGCTGTCGAAGTCATGGTCCGATCCATTCAGCAGCACCAGGCGCTGGACGTTCTCGCCGGGAAGCGTGGCACGGGCGTAGCGGCGGGACGCGCGCACGACTTCCTCCTCGCCGACAATGGTGGCGCGACCCTGCATGTGGCGGGTCGATAGATAGGACGACGGCACGCTGGTGCCGGCCAGAATGTCGTGAAATTGGGTGAAGGCGAGGTCCTTCCATGCCTCGTCGATGCGGGTCAGCGCGGTGGCGGTGCTTTTCTCGTCGGTGCCAAACACGCGCACGAGTTCTTCCGCCTGTTCCAACAGTCGCTCGCCGCGGTGCTGGCACTGCTTGATCTCATGCATCACGCTGTAGCAGCCGGGGAAGGTTTTCTGCAACTCGTAGTCCACCACCGGCATCAAGTTGCGGCGGGCTTCGGCTTCTTTAAAAAAGTCATCCACCGTGCTGAAGCGAAGTTCCACACCTTCGAAGGCGTCGCGGTGTTCCAGCAGCCATTCGATGTTCGCTTTGGTCGGTCCGCCACCGTGATTGCCGAGACCGTAGAACATCATCGTCTGGCCGAAGTCCGGATCGGCCGCTTTCACGCTGAGGTCGATCTGGCCGTGAAGATCGTCACTGCGGGTGACGTAGGCCGGGGCGATTCGGAAGCCGATCACCTCGCCGCCACCGCTGCCTTGCCAGCGGAAGGTCTGGGCGGGCAGCGACACCTGGCTTTCGTTCGGCCGATGGAACACGTAGCCGTGGTAGCCGAGTTCCTGCAACAAGTCCGGCAGCGTCGCGGGGTGGCCGAAGGTATCAACGTTGTAGCCGATCTTTGAAGTGATGCCGAAGCGGTCCTGAAAGTAACGTTGCCCGAGTGCGAACTGCTTGCGCCATCCGGCAGCGGTCGGAAGATTGGCGTCCGGTTGGATCCACTGGCTGCCGGCGATCGACCAGCGACCGGCTTCAATCAGGGCGCGCACCTCGCGGAATAACCCGGGATCGAGGTCCTCGACCCATTCGTAAAGCCACGCCTCGCCGCGCGTGTAGCGGAACTCGGGATACTCGTGGCAGCGGTCCACCGCCGAACGGAAGGTCGCGAGCGCCTCGTCCACACCCGCCTGCCAGTTCCACAGCCAGACCGGGTCGAGGTGGGCGTTGGCGATCAGGTGGACGACGGTCTTGGTTGTCGGAGCCGTTTTGGGAGCCTGAAATGCGGCGGGTCGGCTGGAGCGATCGATCCTGATCGTTGCTGGCGACAAGTCTTCGGTGAGAGGCGTTGAGGAAGTCATGGAAGCGGTTGATTCAAGGATTAAACGTTTGTTCTCTTGATTCGTCCATCTTTTTTCTCGGTGTCGGGCTGGGGTGTGCCGTTTCACTTAAGGGCGCGCCCGCAAGTGTGTCTGCCATGATCCCGTCGTCCTGCCGCGTCGGGCAAAAATGCGGTTTTTGACTTTTTTAATTTGCAGGGGTCCATCAATGATGAAACGATTTTTCATCTTCGGCCGCTGTTCCACCCAAATCCACCAAGCTGAATCCCGATCTCACAAGAAACCGCCATGAACCCAACTGCCACCCGCCGCGCCTTCCTCAAGTCCGCCACCGCTTTGACCGGCGGTCTTTTCGCGCCAAACCTCCTTTTCGGCAAGGACGCCCCCGCCGCGCTCAACATCGCCGCCATCGGCTGTGGCGGGAAGGGCCGCAGCGACATCTCGGAAATCGCGCCGGGCAACCGGATCGCCTTTCTTTGCGATGTCGATCGGAATGCGGCAAAGGGAGCGATCGAGAAATTCCCCGATGCGCGGTTCTTCTCCGACTATCGCGAAATGTTCGCCGCAGTCGGTGACCAGATCGATGTGGTCACCGTCTCGACGCCCGACCACATGCATTTCCCGATCGCCGTTGAGGCGATCCGACTCGGCAAGCCGGTCATGGTCCAAAAGCCGCTGAGCAACAACCTGTGGGAAACCCGCGCCTTGGCCAACTATGCGAAAGAAAAAGGCGTGCTCACGGTGATGGGCAACCAAGGCGCAACCATGCAGGGCACCCGCCTGCTGCGCGAGTGGATCGAGGCGGGTCTGATCGGCGAAGTGAAGGAGGTGTATTACTGGACCAACCGGCCGATCTGGCCCCAAGGCACCGGCATCGCGTTGCCGTCTGCGCCCGTCCCGGAGACTCTCAATTGGGATGTCTGGCAGGGCACCTGCGCCAGCGACCGTCCCTACAGCCCGTCCATCCATCCGTTCAAGTGGCGCGGTTTCTGGGACTATGGCTGCGGCGCGCTCGGCGACATCGGTTGCCACAGCATGAACTCCGCGTTTTGGGCGCTCGATCTGAAGGGCGACTTCGTGGTCGAGGCCAGCAAGGTTTCGGAGTTTGACGACACCTTCGCCCCGAAGCGCTCCACACTGGTCTATGACTTCCCGGCCAAGGGCAAGCGCGGCCCGGTCAAGGTCTTCTGGCAGGACGGAGTGAAGGATCCCAATACCGACAAGGACTTCATCCGTCCGCCCGGACTGCCCGCCGACCTCAAACTTAATCCCGAATTCGGCCAGGTCTTCATCGGCAGCGAAGGCATCATCTTCTTCAACGACGCTTACTGCAGCACCGCCCCCATCCTTTTTCCGGAATCGCTCATGGAAAAAGCCAGGACCATTCCGAAAGTGTTCGAGCGCGTCAAGGGCGGACCCACCCAGGAACTTTGCCGCGCCGTCCGCGGCGAGGGAGCCAAGCCGGTATCCAACTTCGAGGATCACGCCGGGCCACTCACCGAAATGGTGCTGGCCGGCAATCTCGCCGTCCGCCTCGGTAAGAAGATCGATTGGGACATGGCGAATCTGGATGCCCGCGGCCTGCCGGAGGTGAAGGCCATGCTCAAACGCCAATACCGCACCGGATGGGAGCCGAAACTCACCTGAGCAGAACAAGCGCTCGTGGTCCGGCTGCCAAGACTTTCGACTCGAAGGTGGTGATGAGTCCGGTCTCGCCCATGCGCTTGGTCTGCACGGCGGGGCGAATCAAGACTCGTCAAACGCCGGACCTTATCTAAGA
Source organism: Akkermansiaceae bacterium (assembly GCA_040881795.1). Classification (GTDB taxonomy): domain Bacteria; phylum Verrucomicrobiota; class Verrucomicrobiia; order Verrucomicrobiales; family Akkermansiaceae; genus Luteolibacter. The sequence continues at coordinate 23,307 of JBBECN010000115.1, read as the reverse complement.
TGCACCCCATGGCTTTGACGAATGGTAACAGTAAACTCCGCGACATTGCGGATCTGGTGGGTTGTTCCGTGGCCACGGTCTCGAACGCGATCAACGGCCGCGGCCGCATGAGCGAAAAGATGCGCGAGACGATCCGCGCCAAGTGCGCCGAATTGAATTTCGTCCCCAATTCCGCCGGCCGCAGCCTGCGCCTCCAGCGCGCCGATGCGGTCGGAGTGATCTATGCACCTTCTTTCGCCGAGTTGTTCGGCAATGTTTTCTACGCCCGGATCATGGAAGGCCTCGCCGAGGCTTTTGGCAACGCGGGCCTGGACCTGATCCTCGGCAACCGCATGGATCCTGACGGCGTGCCGGCCATCGTCCGCCAAGGCAAGGTGGACGCGCTCGTCGTGCTGGCGGGAGTCTTCGGTGGCGAGGACTATGAGAGCCTGCGCAACTGCCCGGTGCCGCTGTGCGTGGTGGACGGCCACACCAGCGCGCTGGAGGCGGACACGCTCACTAGCGACGGCTTCGGCGGCGGGCGTCAGGTCGCCGAGTTTTTCATCGCCAAAGGCCACCGCGAGGTGCGAATGATCGCCTATCGCAGCCCGCTCTACAACATTGAGCAGCGGATCGCCGGCTTCCTCTTCGGACTCCCCTCCGGTGGCCGCGAGGGTGAGCTGATCCTGCGCGTCGATGATAACGATCAAGCGGTCGAGGAAGTGAAACGCCAACTCGCCGGCAAAAACCCGCCGACCGCGCTCTTCGCGGTCAACGACACCCTCGCCGTGCATCTCGTTCAAGCCCTCACCGAGGCCGGATTCCGCGTGCCGCAGGATGTTTCGGTGGTCGGTTTCGATGACGACCCGATCGCCGCCAACTGCCAACCGCCCCTCACCACCGTGGGTCTCGGCAAGCGGGATTTCGGGGCCGAAAGTGCAAAGATGGTGCTCCATCGCCTCGCCCACCCCGAGGCCGCTCCAATCCATCAGGTTCAACCCACCCGGTTGGTCGTGCGCGACTCGGTCGCCGAGATCTGAATCGCCTCTTGCCAAGGCAACTCTTGTCATCGATGAAAAATCGTTTTATCCAAACCCGTATGTCGCCCATGTCGCTTCACCCACGCATCGGATGGCCCCGCCCGCTGGGCCGGGCATGGCTCGTCTTTCTCGGGTTTCTCATGGCATGCGGGGCGGCCGAGCGGCCGAACGTAATTCTGATCCTCACCGACGACCAAAGCCCGCGCAATCCGCCAACACTCGAGTCTCCCCAACTGGTTTCTCCGCTGGGCTTCGGCTACGGCGGTGATCCGGTGCTGACGCCAAACGTGGACCGGGTGGCACGAGAGGGCATCGTGATGACCCATGCGAACGTCGCCTGCCCGGTATGCACGCCGTCGCGCTACACCACGCTGACCGGCCGCCAGGCCACGCGGACGCAGGGCGAGGTCTTCAACCATCGGTTTCCCGCAGGCACGATGGCCCGGCCGGAAAACAACGTGGAACTCGGACGCGGCGAGCCAAATCTTCCACGCTTGTTGCAGGCGGCGGGATACACCACCGCCTGGGTCGGCAAGTCCCACATCATCGAACAGGAAATCCTCGAAAAACCCAAGCTCTGGGGCACCGCCGCCGCGCCGGGCCTCAAGCCGTATCCATTTGACAGTGATCCCCGCACCGACCCGAAGACCAACCAGGCGATGCGTGACAACCAGGCATGGTGGCGGCAGCGAATCCGCAAGGAGGGCTTCGACTGGGTCGGTGCCGTCTATCCCGGCAACCTGCTCGAACTTTTCAACAAACCGTCCAACGTCCATAACGTCGAGTGGACCACCCGCTCGGTGCTCGATTTTCTGGATTCGCACCCGGCCGATGGCGATCAACCGTTTTTCCTCTACTACGGCACCACCATTCCGCATGGCCCCAACCCGTGGAGTAAAACCAAGGACGGCTACACCTTCTCGCTCGATGCCGATCCCGGCTACACCGCCGAGGGTTACCGCAAGGATCTCGACTATTCCTTCATGCCCTCGCGCGCCTCGATCAAGAAAGAAGTCCGCGCCGCCGGATTCGACGAGAAACATGCTTACATCACTTGGTTCGATCACTCGATCGGCGCGATCCTGCGCAAACTCGAAGAGCGCGGCCTCGCCAAGAATACCTTGGTGATCATCAGCTCCGACCACGGAACCTGGCGCTATGGCAAAACCACCCCCTACGATGGCGGGCTCAAGGTGCCTCTGGTGATGCGTTGGCCTGCCGCCATCCGCCCGGGATCGATCTATCCGCATCTCGTCCTCAACACCGACTACGCCGCCACCGTCCTCGAACTCGCCGGGGCGAAAATCCCAAGCGACTACCAACTCGACGGCGTCTCGCTGGCTCCGGTGCTGCGCGGCAAAGAGTCCGGGCCCTTGCGGCAGGAAACATTCCACGAGATCGGCTACGCGCGGGCCATCAAGACCGCCAAGTGGAAATACATCGCGGTGCGCTACCCGCCGGCGATCCAGCGCCGGATCGACGCCGGTGAGAAGTTTCCCGCTTTCAAAGACGCCCCGCCGATCTCGCGGCCTTATCTCGTCGCCAACAGCCACCTCGGCTACAACAGTTCCAAACACAATCCGAACTATTTTCAAGCCGACCAACTCTATGATCTCGAAAACGATCCGCAGGAGAACACCAACGTCCTCGATCGTCATCCCGAAGTGGTCGCCGACCTCAAAGGTCGCCTTGCAAAGTATCTGAAAACCTTTCCCGGCCGTCCATTCGGGGAATTCGCACCATAAACCCATATGACCGCATCCAGCTACTTCGGCACGACCGACTATATCTTCATGGGGCTCTATGTCCTCGTGCTGATCTTCCTTGGATTCTACCTCAAGCGGCTCGCGTCGCGCAGTCTTGATAACTATATATGCGGCGGAAAAAACATCCCGTGGTGGGCGATGGGGATCTCCGGCATGGCGAGCTTCCTTGACCTTGCCGGCACGGCGGTGATCGTTTCCTTTTTGTTTTTGTTAGGGCCGCAGGGATTGTTCGTCGAGTTCCGTGGCGGCGCGGTGCTGGTGCTGCCGTTCATGATGTTATGGACCGGGAAATGGCACCGCCGCTCCGGCTGCCTCACCGGCGCGCAGTGGAATATCTACCGCTTCGGCGATTGCTGGGGCGGGCGCGCCTCGCAGTTCATGGGCGTGGTGGCCACCGTGCTGACCACCATCGGCATGCTCGCCTATCTGATCATCGGCGCGGGCATTTTCCTCTCCACCTTCCTGCCCTACCCGCCGGAATATTGCTCGCTGGCCCTGTTGATCATGGCCACGCTTTACACGATGATGTCCGGTTTTTACGGCGTGATTTTCACGGATCTATTCCAGGTTTGCATCATCCTCGCCGCAGTCATCTATATCTCCGTTAAAGCCTTCACCGGGGTCGGCAGCGCAGATGAAATCAGCGAGGTGGCCATGGCCGTCACGGGAAACCCGGACTGGATCAGCGGTGTGCCGAAATGGAATGCCCAAGTGCCGGAGGGCTATGAGGTTTATAAACATTTGATCATCTTCGCGTCCTTCTACCTCGTGCGGACCATCGTCGCCGGGCTCGGCACCGGCGCCGACCCGCGCTATTTCGGCGCGAAAAACGACCGTGAATGCGGCAAGCTTTCGATGCTCTGGACCGTGCTGATGACCGTGCGCTGGCCGATGATGATCGGCATCGCGGTGATGGGACTCTATCTGGTGAAAGACCTGATGCCCGAGCAGGCAAAACTCAAGCAGGCAGCGGTCCTGATCCAGACGGCCCATCCGGAAACGACCAAGCCGCAGTGGGGCGGCCTGGTCTCGCACATCGCCAATGCGCCGCAGAGGCAGGATCCCGGCCTGGTCGCCAATCTCAAGTCACTGCTCGGCGAGGACCGCTGGGCGGAGAAAATGAACGTCATCAGCTACGAGGGCACGGTGAACCCCGAGAAAATCCTCTCCGCCGTGCTCATGATGGCCGTCGGCGAAGGCATGCGCGGCATCCTCGTCATCGCATTGGTCGCCGCCGCGCTCTCGACCTTCGGCAGTTGGGTGAACCTCGCGACCGGCCAGTTCGTCAACGATTTCTACAAAAAATGGATCCGCCCAAAGGCACAAACCCGCGAGCTGATCTTCGCAAGCTGGGGCACGGTGGTCGGGATTGTGACGTGCAGCTTTCTGTTTTCACTCACACTCGAAAGCATCAATGATATCTGGGGCTGGATGATGATGGGCTTCGGTGCCGGTTTCCTGGTGCCCTCGTTGCTGCGGCTCTACTGGTGGCGCTTCAACGGCGCGGGCAGCGCGATCGGCACGCTGGTGGGAATCGCGGCTGCGATCGTCCAGCGCATGGTCTGGCCGGGGCTTAGCGAGTTATGGCAATTTGTTTTCGTGCTCTCCGTCGGCTTCGTCGCCTCGGTGACTGCGGCCCTGCTTACCAAGGCGACCAATCCCGCCGTGCTGCGTAAGATGTATCTCGAAACCCGGCCCTTCGGTGTGTGGGGGCACTTGAAGGAAACGCTCACTCCGGAACAACGGGCGCTGACCACGCGCGAGCACCGCCAGGACTTGGCCGCACTGCCATTCGCCATGGTGTGGCAGACCACTCTGTTCCTTGCGCCGATGCTGTTCATCATCCACAACTGGCAGGGCTTCGCAGCCGCCGCCACCCTTTGTGTCGGTTCCTTCGCCGCCATCTGGATCCTGTGGTTCCGGCACCAACCGAAAGGAAACTTCTATGACTAAGAAAATGATATCGTTGCGCGGCAAGACCATGCGGCTGGCGGCGGCCGGCATGATGGCCGGGGCTGTCGTCTCCTGTCAGAAAATCGCACCCGCAGCCGCAGCCGCTGAAAAGCCGCGCGTTGACGCCTCCACGCTGACTGGCAAGGTAATGTGTGGCTACCAGGGATGGTTCAACACTCCCGGAGATGGCATGGGCCTCGGCTGGAGGCATTATCACCACCCGAAGGACGGCTTCGAGCCCGGCGCGGCCGGCATCGAGTTCTGGCCGGACATGACGGAATTCGCTCCGCACGAGCGCTTCGACACTCCTTTCCGCCACGCCGACGGGCGGGTGGCCCAGGTTTTCAGCTCGGCGGTGCCCGATACCGTCGCGCGCCATTTCCAATGGATGAAGCAATACGGCATCGACGGCGTGTTCGTGCAGCGCTTCGCCACCGAGGTGACCGGCAGGAACGGCCGCGCCGACACGCCGAGGAGGCGGGCGATCAACCAAGTTCTCGACAACTGCCGCGCCGGCGCGGAAACCCACGGCCGCACCTACACGGTGATGTATGACCTTACCGGCATGCCCGCGGAGCGCATCGCCCACATCAAGGACGACTGGCGACATCTGGTGAAGGAAATGGGCATCCTCAAGGATGCCGCCTACCAGCGTCACAATGGCAAACCGGTCGTGTCCCTCTGGGGTGTCGGCTTCGGCGGGCGCGACTACGGCCCGAAGGAGATCGCCGACCTGGTGAGTTTCCTGAAAAACGACTCGGAGTGCGGCGGCATGACCGTGAAGCTGGGCACCTCCACCAACTGGCGCCTCGGCATCAAGAATGCCGGGCCGTTCGACGCATGGAAATCGGTCTATCAGGCCGCCGACATCATCTCGCCGTGGATGGTCGGGCGCTACCGCGACGCCAAACAGGCCCGCATCTACGCGACCACCCACGCCAAGGATGACCGCGCGTGGTGCGAAGCGAACGACAAGGATTTCATGCCGGTGGTGTTCCCGGGTTTCGCATGGTCGAATCTGAAAAAAGGCACCGACATGAGTCCCCACGCATTCATCGACCGCGAGGACGGGCGTTTCCTCTGGGCCCAATACGACGCCCACATCCGAGAGGGTGGCGTGAAGATGATCTATCAGGCGATGTTCGACGAACTCGACGAGGGCACTCACATTTTCAAATCCACCAACGACGTGCCCGTTGGCGATAGCCGCTTCCTCACCTACGGCGACCTGCCCAGCGACCACTATCTCTGGCTCGTCGGCGAGGCGGCCAAGCGCCTCCGAGGCGAGCTGCCGATCACACCGGAAATGCCGAAACGCGTAACAGACATCACCCAATGACCCGATTGCTCATCCAACCCATCCTTGCCCTCACATTGTTGGCCTGCGGAACCCTTCGCGCCGCCGAGCGCCCGAACATCGTCCTGATGTTCCTCGACGATGCGGGATACGCGGATTTTCACCCGTTTGGAAACCCGCCCTATCCCACTCCGAATGTCGAGAAACTCGCCGCCGAAGGCGTTCGTTTCACCCGCTTCCACGTCCCGCAGGCGGTCTGTTCGGCCTCGCGCGCCGCATTGCTCACCGGCCGCTATCCGCACCACACCGGGGTGGTCAATGCGATCGGTCCCGGCAACCCGGGCCTCGATCCGCAGCATCCGGTCATCGCCGAGACCCTCAAGGAACACGGCTATGCCACCGCCCATTTCGGCAAATGGCACATCGGCGACACTCCCGTGACCCGCCCCACGGCTCGCGGTTTTGAGGAACACGCCGGGCTTCTCGTTTCCAACGACATGTGGCGTCACAACCCGGTGTGGGCGGCTCGCGTCGGCCCGACCCCATTGCCCTACTGGGAAAATGGAGCGATCAAGATCCCCGACACCAGCCCCGACGATCAGAAGCACCTCACCGGCTGGGCGACCGAGGGTGCGACGAGTTTCATTCGCGCCAAGGCCGGCAAGCAGCCGTTCTTCCTCTACGTCGCGCACTCGATGCCCCACGTCCCGCTGTATTGCCGTGATGAGTTCAAGGGAAAATCCGGCGCGGGAATCTATGGCGATGTGATGATGGAAATCGACTGGTCGGTGGGTGAAATCATGACTGCCCTTCGCGAGACCGGCGTCGAGAATAACACGATCTTTATTTTCACCTCGGACAATGGACCTTGGGAAGAGTTTGGAAACCATGCTGGCAAAACTCCCTTCCGCGAACACAAAGGGACCAGCTTCGAGGGCGGCGTCCGCTCCGCGCTCGCGGTGAAATTCCCGCGCGAACTCAAGCCCGGCACGGTGAACGACCGCGCCTTCGCTTCCATCGATCTCTATCCCACGTTGGCCGCGCACGCCGGAGTGCCATTGCAGGAAAAGGACACCGATGGCAAAAACGTCTGGCCGCTCATGCGAGGCGACGAAGGGGCACTAAACCCGCATCGCCACTACTTCATCTCGACCGGCTGGGACCTCGAGGCCGTCATGACCTCCGACGGCAACTGGAAACTCCACTTGCCGCATGGCTATCGCGATGTGATCCGCCCGGGCAACGACGGCGAACGCGGGAAAACGAAAACCTCACAAATCGAGGAATCGCTTTTCAAGCTCATCGACGATCCGCTCGAACAAAAAAACCTCATTGCCGATCATCCCGAAATTGCAGTGTCACTTCGGCAGGCCGCTGCGGCTCACCTCAAGCAATTTCCAGCCCCGGCCGAATGATGAATTTCGTAAAGACCGAAGCCATGAAAATCCCGGCCCTATGGTTTTGCCTACCCCCGCTTGTCGCCGCTGCTCTTCACGCCGCCGAGTCGGAGCCCTCACATCACCAACCGAATAACAATTAGCCCTGAACCCAAGATCCCGATGACAAAACCAATAGCCCTCGCCCCTGTTTTAGCCTGCAGCCTTGCGCTCGCCGCCACTTTCCTGCACGCCGCCGCACCGGTTCCCGCAGAGGTCGTCCCCGAGCGCATCCCGGACACCAAGCCGCGCAATGTCGTCTTCATCCTGTCCGATGACCACCGCTACGATGCGATGAGCTTCCTCGGCCATCAGTTCGCGAAAACCCCGGTGATGGACTCGCTGGCCGCCAATGGAGCCTATCTCAAGAACGCGCTGGTCACCACCGCACTGTGCTCGCCGAGCCGGGCGTCCATCCTCACCGGCCTCTACACCTTCCGCCACCGGGTGATCGACAACAACCGCGCAATCCCGCCCGGCACCGTCTATTTCCCGCAATACCTCCAGAAAGCCGGCTACGCCACCGGCTTCATCGGCAAGTGGCACATGGGTGGCGAGAGCGACAAACCGCAACCCGGCTGGGATCACTGGGTTAGCTTCCGCGGACAGGGCCACTACCTGCCGCCCAGCCCCGACTATACCCTCAACTTCAACGGCAAGCGCGTGAAACAAAAAGGCTATATCACCACCGAGCTCACCGACTATGCCATCGACTGGCTCAAGCAGCAGAAACCTGCGGAGAAGCCCTTCTTCCTCTATCTCTCCCACAAGGCGGTGCATGCCAACTTCACGCCGGAGGACAAATATGAGGACAGCTTCAAGGATCTTCCCTTCAAGCGTCCGGCCTCGGAAGACACCACCGCCAGCGACCTGAAAAAACCGCGCTGGCTGCGCGACCAGCGCAACTCGTGGCACGGCGTCGATTTCCCCTACCACAGCAAGCTCGATATCGAGCGCTACTACAAGCGCTACTGCGAGACGCTGCGCTCGGTCGACGACAGCATCGGCCGCGTCCTCCAACAGCTCAAGGAGATGGGAATTCATGATGAAACCCTCGTCATCTACATGGGCGACAACGGTTTCATGTTCGGCGAGCACGGCCTGATTGATAAACGTGTGGCTTACGAGACATCGATGCGCGTGCCGATGCTGGTACAATGCCCCGCTCTGATCAAGGGCGGCACGGTGCTCGATCCCATGATCGCCAACATCGATGTCGGCCCGACCGTGATGGAGTCGATGGGCTTGAAGACGCCGCCGCACATGGACGGCATGAGCTTCCTGCCTCTTGCCCGCGGTGAGACCATCCCGTGGCGCGAGCAGTTCCTCTATGTTTACTATTGGGAAAAGAATTTCCCGCAAACGCCCACCACCTTCGCCCTGCGCACCCCCAAAGCCAAATACATCACTTATTACGGACTGTGGGATTCCGACGAGTTCTATGATCTAACCGCCGATCCCGACGAGGCTCACAACCTGCTCCTCGACCCCGCCCACGCCCGCGAGGCGCGGCGGATGGAAAACGAACTCTACCGGATGATGAGCGAGCTCGGCGGCATGGAGATCCCGCTCAACCAACCGGCGGGCGGCTCCAACGACATACGCCTGCGCGACCGTGGCGGCGAGAAGGCGGCCGACTTTCCTCCATCCAAGGTGGTTGACACGCCGATCAACGACAACGCCAATTGAGCGAACCAGGCTTACCCATGAAGATCATTCTTACTCTCGCCCTCACGTTGTTAGATTGCGGAGGGCTTCGCGCCGCCGATCGCCCGAACAGGGTCATCATCTTTCTCGATGACGCGGCCTATTCGGACTTCCACCCGTTCGGAAAGCCGCTGCCGAGCGTCTAAAGCAATTCCCGCCTCCGGCCAAGTGACAGGCCCCGGCCAAACCCGATCCTTGACCTTGTTGACGGAGGCATCCAGACCCTAGGGAATCATCCTAGCGAAGGCAGCTCGTATCCCTGGCGGCGGGTGCGGTCTTGCATCGCTGCGGCTTCGGCGTCGCCGGTGATTTTTTCGGCCACCGGATCCCACTTGAGCGCGCGGCCGAGACGTTGGGCGATGCCCGCGACCTGACAGATGGTCCCCGTGCGATGACCGACAGTAGCCGGACAGATGGTCGGTTTCCGGGATTTGATGGAATCGAGAAAATTCTGGCGGTGATCCTTGGACTCGAACAACTGGACGTCGTTTCCGCTGAATTTGTGGCGCACCAGTTCCTTCGGCATGGTGTCGATCTTGCCGCGGCTCACGTGCACCTCACCCTCAGTGCCGATGAAGCGGATCATGTGGCCGTGGTCGGGTTTTTTGTCGCGCCACACTGTGATGCCATCGGCGTAGCGGTAGTGGTGGTGCTCGGCACCCTCGTGGCCTTTCGGGATGAACTCGACCGGGCCGGTCTCATCGCGGCCGAGCGCCCACTGGACGATGTCAAAGTGGTGGGCGCCCCAGTCGCCGAACTTGCGGCTGCCGTATTCCCAGTAACAGCGCCAGCCGCGGCCGTAATTTCCCATGACCCGGTTCTCCGAGTATTCGTAAAATGGAGTGGGTCCGAGCCAGCGGTCGTAGTCGAAACCCTCGGGAACGGCGACGATTTCCTCCTTCTCCGGCGCTTTGGGAAACTCGCCGAGCTGGCAGTAGATCTCCTTCACCTCGCCGATCAGGCCGTTGCGCACCAGATTGGCGGCAATGCGGAAATGCACCGACGAGCGCTGTTGCGATCCGACCTGCACGATGCGGCCGTATTTCTTCTCCGCGGCAACCATCGCCTTGCCTTCCTCGATGGTCAGGGTCATCGGCTTCTCGACATAGACATCCTTGCCCGCCTTCATCGCGGCGATGGCGATCGCGGCGTGCCAGTGGTCCGGTGTGGTGACGCACACCGCATCGATGTTCGGGTTGGAGAGCACTTCCTCGAAACGCGACGTGGCGAGGATGCCTTCATGGCCCTTTTCCTTGAGCACGTTGACGGCCTTTTTCAGCTGCCATTCCTTGACGTCGCACACGGCGATCGGCTGCACGCCTTTCATATCGGCGAAGCTTCTCAGGTGTCCGTCCGAAATCAGGCCCATGCCGATGAATCCCATGCCGATGCGGGAATTCGCGGCATCCTTGGTTGCGTTGCCGAGCGTCTCGGCCCGGACAATCTGCGGCCCGGCAACCACCGCGCCGACGGCCGTGAGGGAGGACTTGAGGAAATGGCGGCGGGTGGGTCGTGCGATGGGGCTCATGGTGTGTTAAGTTCTTTACTACGATACTGCGGGACTCTTTCAAGCATTCATGAATTCAGTCCCTCACTTTCACGAAGGCCACGGCGTCGGCGATGACCTCGCCGTCCGCGCCCGCGGTGCCGAGGGTGACGGTGTGGTTTCCGCCTGGGCCGAATTCATCAGTGAATGGCGGCCTAACAGGATTTTTCGATCTAACAATTATGGTCGAACCAAGGTGTGAGTGGCAACCAAGAAGGGTCACTTTGCGATCAGGAAACGGTGGGATCCGGATGTCAGTGGGTGAGTGACGGGGGTGGCGTCGGTTCCGCCCCATGGCGAGCTTTTCGGCAGGATGAGTTCGGCGGTGGTGTTGGGCGGGATGGTGGCTTCGTACAGCAGCGAGCCGTCGTCCTGGCGTTTCCAACTCACGGAAATCCTGCCATGCGGCGAGTCGTGGTGCGCCTTGATCCAGGAAATGGTTTCCGTTTCCGAAGTCGCGTTCATCGATGGGAAACGCGGGTGCAGTCGGATCTTCGAGTAGCCGGGCTCTAACGGGGCGATGCCGGCCAGCGTGGTCATCATCCACTCGGTGACGGCACCGAAGGCGTAGTGCGAGAACGAGTTCATCGCGGCGTTCATCTTGCCATCGGCACCGCCGAAGCCGTGTTCTTCGGTGTAGGAATTCCAGCGTTCCCAGATGGTGGTGGCACCGTTTTTCACTTCGTAACCCCATGAAGGATATTGGCGGGACTGGAGCATCGATACGGCGAGGTTGAGGTGGCCGGTGTCTGTTAGCACCGGCAGCAGCGGTTTGGTGCCAAGGAAACCGGTGGTCATGCCGGTGTTTTTCGGGCCTGCCTTGGCGCGGATCAGGGCGGCAAGGCGCTCGCCTGCCGCGTTGCGTTCGGCGGGATCGGTTAGCAGGCCGCAGTCGAGTGCGAGCACATAGGCGGATTGGGATTCGGGTTGGATCGAGTGGTCTCTCTTGAGGTGATTTTTGCGGAAGTTCGTGCGCATCGTTTCCACCCAGGCACGATATTTTTTTACTTCGTTTGCGAGTCCTTGAGCGTCGGCCATTTCCGCCATCATGAGTGAGGACTTGGTGAAGTATGCCAGCTCAACATAGGGATTGGGAGTCGGGTCATTCAGGTTCAGCCAATCGCCCCAAGGTGCGCCGAACGCTTTGCCTTTCAACTCCGGATCGTGCGCCTTGCGGGCTTCCATGAAGCGGGTCATCGCCTTCCAGTGCGTGGTGAAAAACGAGGTGTCGCCGGTGGCCATCCACAAGGCATGGGGTACGATCACACCCGCATCCGACCAGGCGCTGCCATGGACGGCTCCACCGTGACCGAAAGGGTAGGGAGCGTAGCTTGGATAGTAGCCCTCCTTGGTGACGGATTCCTCAAGCTCGCGCAGCCACTTGCGGAAAAAGGCGGCGACATCGGCATGGATGGCGGCTGATGCGGCATAGATCTGCGCGTCGCCCGTCCAGCCAAGGCGCTCGTCGCGCTGCGGGCAATCGGTGGGAAGCTCGATCCAGTTCGCGCGCTGCGTCCAGACGGAGTTTTGGAAGACCTTGTTCACCACCGGATCGGAGGACTCGAAGCTGGATGTTAGAGTGGTGTCGGAATGCATCACCAGCCCGGTGATGGTGTCGAGTGGCGGTTCTTTTTCGAAGCCGGTGATCTCGACAAATTGAAAACCATGGAAGGTGAAACGCGGTGTCCATGACTCGCCTCCGGGCGCGCCCTTGGCGATGTAGGTGTCGGTGGCGCGCGCCTCGCGCAGGTTCTCGGTCATGATGCGTCCGTCGGGATGGAGCATTTCGGCGAAGCGCAGCACGAATTTCTCTCCGGCTTTGGCTTTCACCTTGAGGCGGACGTTTCCAGCGAAGTTTTGCCCGAGATCGAAGACCCAGGTGCCGGGATTGAGTGGCTTTACCGACTTCGCCGGGAGTTCCTGCGTGATTCGGACCGGTTGCGCGGGATAGGCCTGCATGACGGGTGGGCGGATGAAACCGAACTCGCGATTCTCGTTTTTAATGAAGGCGTCGCTGAACGGTTCGATGATCGAGCCGTTGTCCTGTGCGATGATCGTCGGTTCCCATTTGGAATCATCGAAGGAGGCTGTCGCCCAGCCGGGTATTTCCTTGCGGGCGTCGTAGGCCTCGCCCATTAGGAAATCCGCTTCGAGTTCCGGACCGGTGGAGGTTTTCCATGTGGTGTCGGTGCCGATGATCTTACTACTGCCATCGTCGTAAGTCAGGTGAATTTCGACCATCAATGCCGGTGTTTTGCCATAGATGTTGCGGCCGGTTTTGTGCGGGCCGTAGCCGACGAGTTTGCCGTAGCCGACATAGCCGGCATACCAGCCGTCGGCAACGATGGCGCCGATGGTGTTCCCGCCATCCTTGAGTAGGGGAGTTAGATCGTGGGTGTTGTAGTAGGCGCGTTTCCGGTAGTCCGTCCAGCCCGGTGCGAAATAGGCGTCGCCGACGCGCTGGCCGTTGACGTGAAGTTCGTAGATGCCGAGCGCGGAAGCGTGGGCGATGGCACGCACGATTTTTTTCTCCGGTGTGAACGTGCCGCGATAGTAGCGGGCGGGCGGGAGCTGGAGTGTCTTGCGGTCCTTGTGAAACGGTGAAGTGTCGCGGAACGAGATATACTGTTGGCTGGGCTGCGAACCGATGAGCGCACTGAGGAAACGTTGTGGCTCCGACCATTCCGAGACCTTGTCGCCGGCCCACGTGCGCATTTTCCAGTGAACCCATGCGGAGGAAGGCAGCGCCTTTCCCGAATAAGCGACGTTTGTATCGGCCGACTTGGTCTGACCGCTGTCCCAGAGATCTGCCTTGCCGGGTGCGAGTTTGTCTTCGCTGCTTGCCACGAGAATCTGATAGGACGACTGGACAAGATCTTTTGCGTCGCCCGCCATTTTCCATGAAAGGCGGGGTTTCGCGTCGTCCAATCCGTGCGGAGAGGTTTGGTGGGCGACTTTGAGATCAAGTGTGGTGTGGGCGTGAAGCAGCGTGCAGGTAAGAAGGAGGACGGCGATGGATTTCATGGAGTCTTGGAATACTTTTCGAAGCGGGCAAAAATTTCGGTCAGCGATCCGAGTGATGGAGATGCAGCCATGAGGATGGGGGAGGGGTAGCGGCTTTATGAAACCTCAGCGGTTTTTGAGATGCTCGTGGAGGATCCGGTTGACTTCAGCGATCCCTAACGGATGTTGGTTGGACCAGTGATGGCTGGGAACGATGACTTCGCTCTGCGATCCTTCGATGTGACTGCTCCAATACGGGACGATGCCATCCGTGCTGACTGGCTTGACATGATTGAGATTTCCACCCTTGCCGCGGTCACCGATGATCGAGTGATAAGGGATGCCCTTGGTGGTCGGGATTTTAGCAAGAGTGGTGACAAAGCGGTTGGTCGGTTTGAGGAAATCGATGCTGTTCGGCATGCTTTTGAGGTTCTCACCGGTGGAGTTCGGTTTTGCGAGGGCGAAGACTTCGGGTTCATCTGGGATCACGTCGGCGGGGCTGCCGATGATTCTTGAGCCAAAACGGCCGAGGAACCCGGTGGCGATGTCGCTGCCGCGGTGGGAGGCAGATGCGAAGATCACGCGCGAGATGTCGGTGCGGGGTTTGAAGATCAGCGAGTCGGTCATCACCTTGCGGGTCTCGGCGGAAAATGGCATTTCCGAAGGTGGTTTGTCGTAAATGGCGTTCCAGAGCCTCATGCCGCTGTCGGTGATCAAGGTCCGGCTGATCATGCCACCCATGCTGTGGCCGATGACGACGATTTTTTTGTGGCCCGGGTAGTTTTTGTTGATGGCGTCCATTTGCTTCCGGAGGACCGAAGCCGTTAGCGGATAGGGATAGCCCGTCGGATAGCTGAAAAACCAGAACTGATAGTTCCGGCGAATCACAGGATCTCCCCGCAGCGTTTCGATGAGAGGAGCCCAGGTCGCTTGGGAGTCCCCGAGACCATGGATGCAAAGCACGGGGATCTTTTTCGGGTCGTAGGGCTGGAGGCGGGCGAGGCGTGTTTTGGCCTCGAAATCTTCCGGCCGGAACAAGCCGTCGAGTTCCGTTTTGCGAGGCTTGCGATCCGCCAGTGCGAGGGAGATCGGCGCGGTGAAGTCGGCCGCCAGTGGCTGGGTGTGTCCTTCGAAGGTGATGTCCTCGACCGCGAGTGGATCGAGGAAGGAAGCACTGCATTTGTCGCCGTTGAAGTTCACCACTCCGGTCATGCCGTAGGAGATGCGACTGACTTCGAAGTTCTGGGCTTTTCCTGGCTCAGCGGCTTTGCCCACCACGACCAATGGAGCACCGATGCCGTCCTTGTAGGACTGCCGCACGAGCTTCCCTTTGAATTGATAGATGTCGGCGGGTTGGATGTTGTATTTGGAAGGATTGCGCTCCGGCCGCGGATCGCTCTGGAGGCTGAAGCTCCAGGTCCGGTTCGCCCCCGGGCATGCCACCGGTGCCTTCCACGGTTGCAAGCCGGCGTCATGAATGATCCCGAAAATCCGTGAGACGGCAAAATTGTAGTCGTCACGCGCCTGCGTATCGCCGGGTTGCTTTCGCAACACTTCCGCAGCGGTGGAGGCGGCATCGAGGTAGCTGCCCATCCGGACCAAAGGCTGCGGAGACGGATCCTTGAGAGTGCGGGCAATCAATTGTCCGGCCTCGGTGGGTGAGCGATAGACCGGCTGAATCTCCTTCACGGTCGCGTAGTTTGAGCATCCGGCCGTGAACAGGACGGTGGCTAACAGAATCGAAATTTGGAATTTCATGGGCATGCGTTTGGCAGAGGGATGATGGAGTGGTGACGGCCGGAAGTTGACCTGCAAAAGTGGAGTTAGACGACAGGAATCGATTTTTCAAAGATCTCCACGTCGTAAATGTGACCGGACCCCACCAGGCTGGAGGACTGGAAATTCGCGGGAGCGAGCAAATCCCGAAGGTGCCCCCGATCGCGGAAATCAAAGCGTTTGCCGAAGAGTTCGAGGATCCGGATGCAGGAATGGTCACGGTAGGTATTGATGATCAGGCAGCCGCCAACGCTCGTCATTTCGCCGAGGCGCTCCACCAGATGGCTGGCGGTGAGGTCTTCGTCGGGTTCGTGGAGCATCAGTCGCTGTTCGGTGGTGCCGTGGGAAATCCCTTGGAAATATTCGAGGATTCCGATGGCGGTTACGATGTCGAAAGGGGTGTGGTGAATGGTGGCCGACATGTCCGGCCCCTCGAATATATCTTCCGCCACGGCAAAGATGCCATGAGCGGTGCCGGGGACATGCGGGTTGTTCCGGGTGCTTGCCAGCTTGCCAAGCAGGCGGCTGGACTTTTCCGTGTTGGTGGAATCGCGGTCGGTGATGACGGCGGTGATGGCCTTGGGATCGAAGCCGTCGCGGATGAGCTTGTCATAGACGAGAATCAGGCTGAGTCCGGTCCCGGCGGCCACCGCTTTGAGGCGCACGGATTCGCCACGGTCGAGCACCCGCTTGGCTGCCGTATAGGTCGCCTGGGTTTCATGGATGAAACGGATCTGCACGTCCTTGCTTTGGATCGAGTCGAAGAAAATCCGGTCCCAGACCCCGCAGTTTTTGCGGATTTCCGGTGCGAGCATCATGTAGGGGCCGTTCATCGGATCACCGCCTTCCACCAGCGCGGCGGTTTCGCTGCGCGAAGAGGTTAACAGGGCTTTGCCGTAGGGATGGCCGGAACGTTCGATGAGTCGATTGCTGAAAAGGGTGACCGACGCACCGAAGTCATCCTCCAACGTGATCGTGCGCGTCGTCCAGCGCACGACCCTATGGGAAACGCGACCTAGGAAAATTTTCCCCTTGCTCGCCGGCTTGGCTTCGTTTTCGTGGAAAATCGCGCGGCTCAGACTCGCGACGATGGCCTCAGCCAAATCGTGCTGGTCGTGAGCATACAAGGCGTTGACCGCCGCCATCGGGTGAAGGTTTTCCATGGTGGTTTTATTTGGGTGTGCGCAGTGCCTCGGGGGTGAAATCCGCCGCTGTGAAACTCACGTCGTGTTTGATATTGGAGCCTTCGATTTCGGTGATGGAGTCCTGCCCCGGCCGTTGGATGGAAAAACTGGCAGCCACCGATCTCCCGGTGTCGTCCTTGGCGACCTTCGTGGTGTCGATGCGCTTGACTGACTTGCCTGCACTCGAGAATTTTTCCACCCGCAGCGGGACCATGCGCTTGGTATCGATCCAACTTCGCACCTTCGAGTATCCCGAGCGGTCGCCGCCGCCAGCCTTGGATTCCAGGATCACGCAGGGCACGCGGTTCACGGTCTCCGTGCCGACGATGGCTTGGTTGGTCCAAGCGAAGAAATTCTCTACCAGATCTTCGTATGACAAATCGCTGCCGAAGATGCCGTCGCCGAACTTGCCAGCGGTTAGGGTCACCAGCGAATCCGGCAAGGTGAAAACCGCACCGGTCGGCGCGCGGCTGCCGGATTTGCGAAGCAGGAACGACTCGCCCTTGCGCTCCTTGGGCCAGAGGATTTGATAGACGATGTCGGTGGATCCCTTGGTGCGCTGCGACTTCACCTGAAGCTGCAGCACCATCTTGCCGCCGGCGTTCGGTTGGCGGACGTCCATTTTGAGCCGGACGAGCGACGATCCGTCCTGGATGTTGTTGCTCAGTTGCGCGGCGAGATCCTTGGCGGAGGGCGCGGCGTCCTGCGCGATGACGCTTGAAAACAGAAGGGTGCTGCCGAGCAGGGCATGACGGAGAAATCGAAATGATGGGTTCATGAAATTGAGTGGATCTAACTTTGAAGTGCGAGACTGGGTGAAAGGCGCGAGCTGCGCCATGCGGGGTAAAGGCCGCTGATCACGCCGACAACGACGGCGATGGCGACGGAAATGAGCATCAGCTTCGGGCTGATATCCGGCTCCACGAACCCGCGGACCCCCGGGAGGGCTCCCAAGGTGAGCAGGCCGAGTGCGCCGAGCGTCGCGCCGACCAGTCCGCCAAGCAGACCTAACAATGCGGATTCGCAGAGCACCATGTAAACGATCATCCGCCGCCGCCAGCCGACTGCGAGCAGGATGCCGATCTCGTGGGTGCGTTCGAAAACGGTCATCAGCATGGTGTTCATCACGCCAAGCACGCCGACAATGATGGCTAACAACGAAGTGCTCCAGCTCATCGCCCGCGCCACGCGGAATCCCTGGCTGGTGCCAACTACCTCGCTGGCGACCATCGCCCGACCTTCCGGGAAGAGGACCTTGATGTCCTTGCAGAGCAGGTCGATTTCCGGCTTCGGCAGTCCCGGCGGAACACGGACGTCCAGGAAATTGATTTTCCCCGGATTTCCAGTGACTTCCTGCATCACGGTGAGCGAGAGGAAAATCGTGCCGTTCTCCACCATCGCCTGGCCGTCCACGATTCCGACGACCGCCAGTTCCTCGGCCTCGATCTGCACGGTGTCGCCGACCTTTTTCTTGAGCACTTCCGCAGCAAGCGTGCCGAGCACCACAACTTTTTCGTTCCCATCCTTGGGCATGCGACCGTCGATTAATTTCATCTTATCCCAGGTGAATCCGCCCCACTCACGGCCGGAAATCATCATGATCGGCGCATCCTCCACGCTGAGCATCTGCATCAGGACCGTCGTGGTTTCCGCGACACGGGGCAGCTTGGCGACTTCATCCTCCAAGGATTCGTCGAACATTTTCGGCATCAGGCCGCCGCTCATGTTGCTCACGACCACATCCACGCCCACCACGTCGAGCTGCTTGCCAATTCCCTTTTCATAACCCCAGGCCATGCCGACCAGGGTGACGACGGCGGCGATTCCGATAGAAATCCCGACAAGTGTTAGGCAGGTGCGGACGGGACGCCGGGTCAGGCTGCGGAGGACGATGGTGAAAAAGGTCATTGAGAAAAAATGTCTTATTTGGAATCCGCCTGCTGATCGGAAATCACGCGTCCGTCCTTCATCCGGATCGTCCGCGAGGCGCGCTCGGCGACGGATGGATCGTGGGTGACGAGCACCAGCGTCACTCCGAGTTTGGCATGAAGATCCAACAGAAGATCGATGATCTGCACGGCGCTTTCACTGTCGAGATTGCCAGTCGGCTCGTCCGCGAGCACCACGGAAGGCTTGTTTGCGAGGCCGCGGGCGATGGCCACCCGTTGTCTCTCGCCACCGGAGAGCTCGGTCGGGAAATGATTGAGCCGATGGCCGAGCCCCACGGATTCTAGCAGCTCAGTCGCACGCGCCATGCGCTGTGAGCGCGTGAGTTTCCCTTCAAACATGGGAATCTGCACATTTTCCACCACCGTGAAGGTCGGCAATAAATGGAACGCCTGGAAGACGAAACCAATCTCGTGCGCCCGGTAAGCCGCGTGATCCGCCATGTCGGGAATCGAGTTACCACGGTATTTCAACTGGCCTTCGGTCGGCGAGTCCAGTGAGCCGAGCATTTGCAACAGCGTGCTCTTGCCGCAGCCGCTCTGGCCGATGATCGCCACGAACTCCCCCTGCCGGATTTCCAGGTCCAGCCCGCGCAGTGCGACCACTTTCCCGTTGTCGAATTGCTTTTTCAGGCCGATCGCCTCGTAGATCAATTCACCGGATGTTCTAGGAGCGGGTTCAACCATTGCGAAAAGGTATAGAGGCTTACGCAGACGTCTAGGCGTTTGATTTCGACTTTTCGTCCGGCCAGTGGCTGCCGGATTTCGGGTCGGAGAGGTTGCGCAGCAGGTGCATCATGGCGCTCCGGTAGTTAGGAAAGGGCGCGACGTCACCCTCGTCCTCCGGTTCCAGGAGCCCCATGTGACGGGGCAGCTCATCGTATGGCACCGCCATCTTGATGTGATGGATGCCATGCAACGGCTCGTGGAGCAGTGTGAGGGAAAACAACTTTCCGGACCAAGAATCCGCCACGATGCTGCGCGTCGCACTCCGTGCGGTGTGGCCGCTCAGTCCGACGTGTTCGATGTATTTCCGCCAGCTCTGGAGGTTTCCCGCGATGATGCCGGGCAGGAGGAAGACCCAAAAATAGAAGTCCCAGATATGGAAATAGCTCACCGTCGCGAAAATGGTGGACCACACCACCGCAATCAGCCCGAACTCCATCCAGATCCGGCGGCGGACGCGCTTGTTTTTGATGAAGCTGTCCTTGTGCAGGAAAATCCGCAGAAACAAAAACGGCGTGAATAGGATGCCCGCACTCAGCTCGATGAATGCCGCCAGCCGCCGCGCCCAACGCGGCGTCCCGACGACCACGAAGGGCCATAACTCCACGTCCCGCTCGGTGGCGAGGTGCGAGTGATGTTTTTGATGGGCCGCCCGGTAAAGCGTGAAGCTCATGAAACTGAAAGTCCCGATAATCAGCCCGTCCGCCTCATTCAGGAAACGACTTTTCCGCAGATGACCATGCGATGCCTCATGGAAACCAATCAGCGCGCCATGCATGAAATGGCTCACCAGAAGGACCAGCGGCACGCACAGCCAATACAAGCCGTGGTGATAGGAAAATCCGAGCGCGACCTGTGAGAGGGTCAAACCGGCGGCGATGATCGGAAACGCCGCGCGGGTCACCCAGTGGGTGTTTCCGTGATCGTCCCCATTTGGTGCAACCACTGGCGGCACCAGTTCGTTTTCAAGGATGGAAGGTGAGTTCATGTTTTCAGACAGAGATGGAATCAGCCCGGGCGTCCGGATTCCTGCAAACAGCCGTCAAGGTCGTTAGATACAGGTGGTTGAGCTCCACGACCTCCGGCGGGGACAATCTATGGAGCTTGTACAGCCACACAACCTCTAACTCATTGCCGGTTTCCGTCAGTTCGCAGGCCAGGTCGAAGCGCGCGGTGCCGGTCGAGCGCATCCGCAGCTTGGTGGAAATCTTCGGCAACACCACGTCCGGCACCGGGTGGTTCTGCAACGCGAAACGCACGTCGAAAATCGTATGCTCGTCCGCCCCGTGAGGCGAGGCGACGGTGGCCGCGAGTTCGGCGAATGGGACCGCGTTGGCGAAGGAATCCAGTGCGGATTCGGATACCGCGCGCAGGTGGTCGGAGAAATTTTGTGTGGCATCGACCTGCCCGCGCAGTGGCACGACCCCGGCGAAGTAACCCATCGTTTCGCGGACCGCCTCCTTGTTGCGGTTCGCGACCGGCGTGCCGACGAGGATGTCATCCTTGCCGGTCCATTTCGAAAGCGTGAGCTGGAAGGCTGCGAGCAGCGTGCTGAAAATCGTCGTGCTATGACTCACCGCCAACGACTTGACGCCGCGCACCAGGTCCGCCGGCATCACCGAGACCCAGCGTTGGAGGCGCTCGGGCGGGCAGACATCGCTCCAGATTTTGCTCGATCCGGCGAGGTGGGATTTCCAGAAATCCGTGCGCTTCGCGATTTCGGCGGGTTGCCAGATCGCCCGCTCGGCGGCGGCCCATTCGGTGTAGGTTTGTGACACAGGAGGCAGCGTGTTTTTCAGGCCCATCATGCCGACTGCAACCGCTTTGCGCAGGCCTGTCAGCCCCATGACATAGGCGGTGCAAAGGTCCTGCACGAAAACTCCCAGGGACCAACCGTCGGCGATGGCATGGTGGAATGAAAATGCCAGCACATGATCGTTCGTCCCGCGGCGGATCATTTCCACCCGGTGGAGCGGGCCTTGCAGGAGGTCGAACGGCTGCCGGTAGGTTTCCTGCATCGCGTCTTCGAGCGACTCCCCCGCAGCAAGTTCCCGAACGCCGAGCACCGCCGTGCCGGTCGCGCGGACCATTTGCAGCGGGCGTTCTTTTCCAGGAAGGAAGGAAATCCGCAGCGCCTCCTGCCGCTCAATCACGCGTTGCAGCGCGATTTCGCATTGCTCCGGCGTGATCGGGCCCTTGATTTCGATGAGCCCGCAAATGTGGTTCGCGGGATCGGCCACCGGGACCGGCGAGTTTTCCCACAATTCGCGCTGTGGCAGGGTAATCGGCTGGAGCCGGGCTTCCCCGCTTTCGAGCCATGCTTTAAATTGTGTTCTTGGGTCTTGTGACATCGTAAATGGGAATATTCGCTAAATTTTCTCCTTGAGCAGGAGGCACATCACGCCAGCGCGATTTTGAGGCCGTGCTTTTGTCCCTTGCTGAGGAATTTCTTGTCGAAGGTCTTCAGATACAGTCCTGCGCTGCGGATGTGGTGCAAGGCGTCGGCGAAATCGAATCCCTCATCGAACCAATCAAACACCTGGAGCACCGCAGTCCGGTCATCCACGGTTACAGCTGGCAAACGCAGAAGGGCGCGGAACGCTTTGGAAATCTCAAGACGGGAAAATCCGTAAACGGCCCGCAACACCCATTCGGACTCGAGAAGCACGCTCTCCGGCAGATGCACGCGATGGTTCTCAAACACATGTCGGGCGCGCTTTCCCTCGGCAGGATTGTCGTCGACCAGAAAGCGAATGACGACGTTGGTATCGACCGCGATCATTTCCATGACACTTGCAACCATTGGTCGATGCCCTCGTCCATTTGTTCAATTGTCACACCCTTGGTTTGTGGCTTGAGCATACCGGCCACGTCTTCCACCGCCAGTTGGGTTGCCTCGTCCTGCATCGACACGCCCTGCGCCAGAGTGTGAAGAATCTCCGCTTGCAAGCTCCGGGAATGGGCCTTTGCCCGACGCCTGTAAGTGCAATGCAAAGCCTCCGGAATGTTTTTGAGAGTGATGGATGCCATGGGTGGATCATACGCAACCAAAACGGTTGCGACAACAGGATTTTTTGAGATGCACACGAGCACGCAGTAATCCACCTCTTGACAGGATAGACTAAAAAGTATATATTTTTGATGTGCAAGCGAAGCTCTTCAAAAACGGCCAGAGCCAGGCGGTCAGGCTACCCAAGCAATTCCGATTTGAGGGAACAGCAGTGTCCATCCAGAAAATCGGTGACTCGGTGGTGTTGAGTCCACTCCAAGATGGGTGGGATTCATTCTTCGAGGCGGCCGCGGATTTCTCTCCTGATTTCATGACGGAGCGGGAACAGGGTATGCAATTGGAGCGGGAAGGGCTTTGAAACCGTCTGATCGACGTATGAGGATCCTGCTCGATACGAACATGTGCATCTACATCATGAAATGCCGCCCGGCTCATGTGATCGAGCGCTTCCAACAGTACAAACCGGGCGATATCGCGGTGACATCGATCACCGTTGCGGAACTTCAATTCGGCGTTTTCAAAAGCAGCCAGATGGAGCGCAACCGCAACGTCCTCATCCGCTTTCTCGCACCCCTTGAAATCCTGCCCTTCACGAGCGAAGCGGCGGAACATTACGGTCGGATCAAGGCACAGCTTCGTTCGATCGGCAGCATGATCGGCGAACTCGATTGCCTGATCGCAGCGCAGGCACTGGCTCTGAAGCTTCCGCTCGTCACCACCAACACTTCGAAGTTCGAGCGCGTTCCCAACCTGAAGCTGGAAAACTGGGCGGAGCCTTCGTGAGACGCCCTTCTCCATATTCCACCAAAATCCACAAATCTTCCCGCGGTTACTCCGCCACCCGCTTGACTGTGCCTGCGGCGTCTCACCGCAGGCCGTGTGAGGAGCGTCTCGCCAGTAGTGTTCGGCACGCGGTTTGCTGCGGCATGGGTTTCACC
>JBBECN010000114.1:0-4384 GCA_040881795.1 Akkermansiaceae bacterium | reverse complement strand
GCTTCCGCTTCCGGTTGGATGCCGCCGGGGAGGCGGGCGATTTTTTCGGGGGCTTGGCAGAACGGGGTGACGGCCACGAGTTTTTCGCCGGCTCCGACGGCGAGGACAATTTGCGTGAGGTTGGGCGCCAGACTGACCACCCGCAGGGAGTCGCCCCCGTCCGCCCCGGTTGCCTCCGGGACCAGCAGGCCGAAGACCCACAGACGGAGCAAGATTCGGACGGCCATGTCCTTGTATCGGAAAAACGGCCGGTAAACTCGACCGAAAACTTGATGATGGCGGCATGTTTGCTATTGTTGAGGAGTTGGCCATGCGTTCCCTCCCTGCCAGATTTGGCGCGGCCTTGGCCGTCCTTTTGTTCGCCCCCCTGTGGCCGGCGGCGGCTTTGCAGGTGGTGACCAACTACACCAGCGCGGCCAATGATCGCTTCAGCAGCGGTTTCGCCACCAATCCGGTGGCCAACACCAGCACAAACTTTGTCGGGGCGGGCTACGACTGGTCGGGGGTGGGGTGGGCAACTACCGACGGAACCAAGGGTTTCGGATTTATCTCGCCGCAGCATTACCTGGTGGCCTCCCACTATGGCGGGTCGGCCAACATCCGCGTTCAGCAAAATGACGGAACATTAGCCACCGGTTCGCAGCGTGGGGTGACTAACACGGGATTGGGTGTTCCGCTCAACTCCACGCCAGATCTTTCTCTCGGAACATTGAATTCCCCCATGGTTGAGCCGTCGCAAATGGCCCGCTACGGCGTCCTCGATCTGAACTCTTCCTCAACGGCCAATTCTACTTCGGCTTATCAAAACCAGTCGGTTTATCTCTACGGTCGCGGTCCTAATGGTTCGTCGAGTCCTCGGATTGGTCTGACGACTATTTCCAGTGTCACCTCCAGCGGAACCAATCAATATTTCGAGACGCCGCGGACCCAAGTCCAATTAGAGGGGGGCGATTCGGGCAGCCCGGCTTTCATGGTTTGGACCAATGTCAACGGCGCTAAGGAGGTGTCAATCATCGGCAACAATGCCGGTATCAATGACACCAACAATTTCCTGAATTTCCTTGGAACCTTTCAGGTGATGAACGCCCTGAACACCACCATGACCCAAGATGGTTTTGCTTTGCGGGTGGTGGGGAATTCCGCGGCAGCTTGGCAGGGTGGCAACGGCAGCCCGGCCCAGGAGACGCACCTCAACCGCGCCGCCAACTGGTCGGGAAACGCCGTGCCCTCCGACCTCTATGTGCGCTTCCAAGGCGACCAGACTTCTTTCCGCGACATCACCGTCAATACCGGCACCGCTCTGCGCGGACTTTATTTCACGTCGACCGGAAGTGCGACAAACGGCTTCACCTTTTCCGGTGCGAGCACTCTGACCGTCGGTCGCGGCGGCATCGTCAACTATGACGTGGCCCGCCAGAACTTCACCGCCAATCTCCTGCTCGGAGATCATCAGTATTGGGACGGTGGAGTTGAGGGTATTACTATTTCCAACCTCAACAGCAACGGCAAGCTGCTCGAGTTCACCGGGGCCGGAACCAACCGCCTCACCGGAAATATGTCCGGCTCGGGCGGTTTGGCGGTGAGCGGAGGGCGGTTGGAGGTGACGGCCAGCAATTCTTACACCGGCGCCACGTGGGTGCATGCCGGCCAACTCTCGGTCAACGGCCGTATCGACACATCCTCGGGGGTGAGTGTGGGCAGGTATGGATCACTCTCGGGGAGTGGTCGTGTGGCGGCCATCTCGGGTTCGGGTTCGATCGATCCGGGTAACAGTCCGGGTATCCTCACGGCGCCCTCAGTCGATCCTTCCGGTGGCTTGGATTTCAACTTCGAGTTTACCGGGCTTAATCCGGTTTATTCTACTGCATTGAACAGCGTGAACGATTTGTTGCGTTTGACGGCGGCCGCGCCGTTTACTGCGTCGTTGAGCCAGGCCAACACGGTGAATATCTATTTTTCATTCGTGTCGTTGAATCCGGGAAGCACCTACACGGGCGGATTTTTCACCGATCAGGTCAACGACTTTTTGACCTCGATCAACCAAAGCTTATTTCTTTACTACGTTCCTGCCGCAGGCGACGGCCAAGTGACTTACAACGGTGCCGAATACGATCTCTACACCGGCGAGGAGATCACGGTCTCCACGGTCTCCCAAACGGCTGGCTTTGCCGACGGAACGGTCGCCGGGCGTGTCACGCAGTTTCAAGTCGTGCCGGAACCCTCCACTTACGCCTTGCTTGTCTTGGGTGCAGGGGCTGTCGCGGTGGTGAGGTGGGGACGGCGGCGCGCGGTGAGACCGGTCAAAGATTGATCCCGGCGCGGGCCAAGGCGGCGGCCATAACGGCATAGCCTGCGGCGGTGGCGATGCAGGCGATGGCGAGAGCGGTGTAGAAGCCGAGTTTCGGCAGGAGCCAGGGGAGCAGGAGGAAAAAAAGCAGGCTGGGCAAGACGAACCAGAACACACTGCGGGAGAAGTCGGCTATCTTGGCCGCATCGTGTGTTTCGAACCAAATCCAGCCGATGACGAGGAGCGAGACGAGCGGGAGCGAGGCGATCAAACCGCCGAGATAGCCGGTGCGTTTGGAAATTTCGCTGATGACCACGATGAGCGCGGCGCTGATCAGGAGTTTGACCAGGTAGAAAACCATGGGCGGAGGATGCGCCCGGCGCCGGTCGGGGGGGAGGACAAATTTGGTGGGCGGGCGGCGGCCCGCTGGGCCAGCGGGCTCTATCGGGGGAGGAGGAACGGTCAGAATTCGATCTGCACTCCGACATACCAGTTGCGGGGGGCTGCGGGATCGATGCCGGTGTTGGTGATGCGGGAGTAGTAGCGGTTGTCGAAGAGGTTGTTGATGCCGCCGATGACACTGACGATTTCCTCGTAAACGTTCACTTCGAAGGTGAAGTCCCAGACGTTGTAGAAAGGGATGTAGTATTCCTGCGCGTTGTTATCGCTGCCGTAGGAAGCGCCATTGAAGGTGCTGGTCAGGCCGAGTTTGATCTTGTCGCGCCAATTGTAGAGTCCGCCGGCGCGGACGAGGTAATTCGGCGTGTAGCGGGGAGATTTACCCTCGAACTGGCCTTGGATGTAACGACCTTCCTGAAGGGTGAGACCGGTGTAAGCGAGCAACGAACCATAGGTGTCGACCCAACCCGCGTGACCTTCCTGCGTGGCGCGGAAGGCGTCAGCCAATCCCACCACATCCAACTGCACCATGCCGTCCCAGCCATAGGTCACGGAACGGCCGCCGTTTTCGATAATGGTGGTTCCACCCGTCGAGTTCTCGGCGATCTGATTCTGGAAATCGATGAGGAAGAGGCTGGTGTCCCACGTGATCCACGGACGCGGAGCACCGCGCAGGCCGACTTCATAGTTCCAGACAAAGCTCGGGGAAAGCGGGCCATCGACGATGACATTCGGGTTGTTGGGAACGGCCTGGGAAAAAACCACCGGGCGGTAGGCTTGGGAGACGTTGGCGTAGGCGTTGACCTTCGGGGTGATGTCATATTGGGCACCCAGACCAAAGAGCGGCACAAAGGCGTAGTTGCTCTCATCGACCAGCGGTTGTCCAAGTTTGGTTCGGGCCGTGTTGATGGTTTCATCCACGCTCTGCCAGATACTTTCGAGGCGGACGGCGGGCACGATGGAGAATTGGCCGAAGGCGAAGCGATTTTCCGCGAAGACGGAGTAATACCAGTTTTGACGGTTGCTCTGGTTTTCGGTGACGCCCGTGGTCGCTCCCGGGGTGCTGCCGACCTGGTCCGTGCGGGGGGACCAAGTATTGAAAAGCAGCATGCCGCCGGTGAAGGTGTGCGTATTTCCGAGCCACTCCCAGTCCTGCCGGATGCGGGGCTCGAAACCGAAGGTGTAGAATTGCTGGTTCTGGATCTGGTTGGTCTGCGCCTTTTTTCCGGTTGGCAGTGTGCCGAAGCCTCCGCCGTTCTGTCGCGCGCTGTAGCGCAGGTAATAGTTCCACCAGGCGCGCACGCTGAAGAAGGTGGTGTCGCTCAGGTCGTTCTCATGGATGAGTTGCACCGCGTAGCGGCTGATGCGCATGTTGTCATAAAAGCGCGAGGTTCCGTAAGTGTCGGTATTCCAATTGACCGTGCCCGGGCCCGTGGCAAGGGTGACACCGCCGGGCTCGCCGTGGGTTTCGTCGTAGGCATCGACGATGAGGTAGGTGCGGGCGGTGGTTTGCTGGCCCCAGCTGAGGGTGCCGCTCCAAGCGTTGAGGTTGAATTGGCTGTTGGCCGCGCGGAAGCCATCGGTCTGACGGTGGTTGTAGTATCCGTAGTAGCCGAGTTCGCCGATGGTGCCGCCGATTTCGGAGAAGTTGGCGTAGTAGTTGAAGCTGCCGATGGTGTTGAGCGAGCGGAGGCGGAA
>JBBECN010000113.1:0-28161 GCA_040881795.1 Akkermansiaceae bacterium | reverse complement strand
GTCGATGAAGGCTTTGCGCATTTGAGTCCGTTGGCAGGGACCGATCCTCCGGGCGGTCCGAGCGAATGGAAAGTGAATGGCGGACGATGGCACGACGTTCCGGCCCTTGATCGGCACTCCCATTCCCAACTCATTTGCCGGACGGCCCGGAGGTCCATCCCTCCCATTTCTGGGTTGGGGTGAAGGACGGCGCGATACAGGGTTTGATCTGGCTTGGCGGTTGAAAACCGCAGCTACGGCTTTCGCTGTCAGCGTTTAGCACGTTTGTTAGGAGGCGATTGCGGGCCTTGTTTCGCCGGCGGCGCGGGAGGGTTGGCTTTTTTCGCTTCCATCTCGCGGGTGCGTTTCCTCCAGTCCCGCTTGGGCGGTGCCTCGCCTGCTTTCACGGCCGGGGTGGTGGCGTGATAGTCGAAGCCGCGCAAGCGTTTGCGGGCGAGACGCTGGCCAATTGCAAGCTCGGTCATCCCTAGCAGATTGAGATCGCCCTTAGGCACCAGGCTGACGGCCTCACCCTGCGCCTCCGCCCGACCGGTGCGACCGATGCGGTGGACATAATCCTCGGGATTGACTGGGAAATCGAAGTTCACCACGTGGGAGACGCCTTCGATGTCGATGCCGCGTGCGACAATGTCGGTGGCGACCAGGACCTGGACTTTGCCGTCCTTGAAATCCTGGAGTGCCTGCAGCCGTTGTTCCTGAGAGCGGCTGGAATGAAGTCGGGTGACTTTCACACCGGCGAGTTTGAGGAAATTCGTGAGCAGATTCGCGCCATCCTTCATCCGGACGAAGACAAGGACCCGGGTGAAATGAGGCTGCCGCAGCAACTCCTGCAGCATCTGGCTTTTCAAATGCGCGGGCACTTCGTAAACGCACTGGACCACCGTGTCCGCGGGATTCGAGCGCTTGCCGATCTGAACCATCTTCGGCTGATAGAGAAACCGCCGGGCAAGCGACTCAACTTCTTTCGAAAGCGTGGCGGAGAACATGAGCGTCTGCCGCCGTTTCGGCAGCTCTTGGATGATGGTCTCGATGTCCGGTAGAAATCCCATGTGCAGCATCCGGTCGGCCTCATCGAGCACGAGTGTTTCGAGCATCCTGAAATCCAGTGTCCGCCGCCCCAGCAGATCGAGCAAGCGACCTGGAGTGGCGACGATCATGTCCACCCCTTTGCGCAACGCCTTGATTTGCGCATCCTCCTCCACTCCGCCGAAAATGGCAGCCACCCGGATGGGGAGACCGTCGCCATACGCCCGGATGTTTTCCATGATCTGCAGGGCGAGTTCGCGGGTGGGGGCGAGAATGAGCGCCTTGAGCCCACGCGGCTGGCCTTGCTGGTTGGCTTTGGAAATGTGCTGGAGCATCGGCAACACGAAGGCCGCAGTCTTGCCGGTGCCCGTCTGGGCGATGGCAATCAGGTCATGCCCCTGCATCACCTTGGGAATGGCCGCGGTCTGCACCGGGGTCGGGTGGACATACCCTGCTTTTTGAATGGCACGGAGAATCTCGTTCCCAAATCCGAAGTTGCTAAACGGCATGCGCGGATCGTAGCTCAACCCAGCCGATGATGGCACGGAATTAAATCCTGAAATCAGCCCATCCAAAGGTTGAGGATCTCAACCGCCGCCGCCTGATCGATGAGGCTTTTCTGCTGTCTGGCGTTGCGGCCGGCCTCGCGCAGTTTGGCGGCGGCGCTGGAGGTTGTTAGAGTTTCGTCCACGAACACCAGCGGAATCAGCGGCAGCCTGTCCTGCAAGCGCGCGGCGAAGGCGCGGACCTTGGCCGCGGAATCGCCCTCGCTGCCATCCATGCGCAGCGGCAGGCCGAGCACCAGAGTGCGGGTCTTGCGGATTTCCACGAGTTGGGCGATGCGTTCGATGGCGTCACTCTTGCTTTGATCGATCGTCTCAACCGGGTGCGCAAGGATCCCGAAGTCATCGGTGGCGGCGATGCCGATGCGGGCATCGCCGTGATCGATGCCAAGTGCCGGGTGCGGGGAGTTGCCGTGTTGCGAGTTCAGATTTGGGATGAGTTAGTGAAGCTCCGGGGGCAGGATATCAACGAGCTTTTTGATCGAGTCCGCCTGATGGCGGTTGGCAATGAGCAGGGCATCGCCGGTTTGCACGATGATGAGATCGTCTACGCCTAACAGCGCAATCCGGGTATTCGGGCGCGCGTTAAAAACGATGTTGTTTTCCGAATCGATTTCGGTGATCGCTTCATTGGAGCGGTTTTCGGTTCCCGTTTTTTCGAGGTATTTGGCAACGGACACCCACGAGCCGACGTCATCCCAATCGAAGGTGGCTTCGATGTTGAGAACGCGGTCGGCATTTTCCATCAGACAGTAATCGATGGAAATCGGGGTGAGCTTGGGGAATTGCGCGGCGATCGTGGCATCGATGTCACGGGAGCGGCGGAGCTCGGAGACAAACCGGGAGAGCTCGGGCGCATATTTGGTGAGTTGTTCGATGACCGTCGGCAGCGACCAAACGAACATGCCCGCATTCCATGAAAAGCGGCCGAGCGAGAGAAATTGTTCGGCGAGTTCGGCATTGGGTTTTTCGCGAAAGCGTTTCACCTCGACGGGTGGATGTTCGCATTGAAGACCGGAGATGCTGGCCCGCTCGCCGCGCTCGATGTAGCCGTAGGACGGACAAGCCCAAGTCGGGCGGATGCCGATGGTGACGAGGCCGTCGGACTGTTTGGCTGTAGCGATCGCATCCCTCATCACCGAGTGATAGGCGGCAGTGTCCTGAATGACTTGGTCGGCTGGCAGGACCATCATGACCGCATCCGGATTCCGGGCGGCGATCAGGCCGATTCCAAGCGCCACGGCAGGCGCGGTATCACGCTTGGCGGGCTCGGCGAAAATATTCTCCGCCGGAAGCATGGTGGCCACCTCGCGCACGGCATCGAGTTGCTGGGCATTGGTGAGGATCAGAATGTTCTCAAGAGGGATAAGTCCCTCAAGGCGGCGGATCGTTTGCTCGAGCAAGGTGCCGTCGCCGAAGAGATCCAAAAGCTGCTTCGGCCGCGAATTGCGGCTCAGCGGCCAGAATCGGGTGCCAGATCCACCGGCAAGGATCAGGGCATAGGTGTTTTCAAGTGCGGGCATGGCGCGAGCGTGTGCCACTTCCCGAGCTTCGAAAAGCCGGAATCTGCAACAATTTCTTTTCCGGAGTTGTCGTTAGTTCTGGAAAATGCTTATTCTCAGCCATGGCCGACGAGTATTCAGAAACGACAAACCCTGTATGGATCGAAACCAGTGCCCTCACGGCACCCGCCTTGTTAGGTGCTGCGGCAGGCTTGCTGCTGGGGGATTTGATGCATCGCGGTGCCCGCCGCGGCGTGGGCATCGGGCTGGGAGCCTTGGGCATCGCTGCCTTGCTGCCATTCGTTGTCGGCGGCGTCGCCGGCTTGGTCACCGGGCCTAGGAGCAAGGTCGGCGTGCGCCGGAATATCCAACGCATCCGCGATGCGGGCATGGTTTCCCGGGATTACGATGAAGTGGACGAGCAGCTCCGCGAGCAAGGATTGCTCTGAGCCATGCGCGTGGCGGTGACAGGAACCACCGGCCGGGTGGGTGCCGCACTTGCGCGCCATCTATCGGACAAGCACGAGGTAATCACGCTTCCTCGCCAAGATTTCGATCTCTTGGATCCGTCTGCATTGGCCGGTGCCTTGGAACGGCTCGAATGCGATGTCCTCATCAATCCGGCGGGCATCACCGGTCTTGAGGCCTGCGAGGATGATCTTTTCCACGCCTGCCACTCGGGTGAAGCGACCAGTTGGCATGGAATGGCAACGGCGGTCGTGGAGGAGATGGCGGCTCGGGGAGTCATCCGGACCACCCCGGAAATCACGGCTCTCAAGCTTGACGAAGTCGAAGCCTTCCGCGCCACAAGACCCAAGTTCACGGCGATGGACAACGGCCGACTGGCCAAACTGATGGGTGCCCCGCCGCGGCCGTGGCGCGAGGCGGTTGCGGACTACGTGCGGGATCGCTGCGCGCTACTTTAAGTGGAAAACCACCCGTGCCACGACCGGGAAATGATCGGAGACCATAGGCTTTTCCTGCGAGAGAATACCCGCTTCGCGGATCTCCGCCTCCTTGCTAACAAAAATGTGATCGACCTTCAGGTTGCCCGCCAGACTGCCCCGCCAGAAATGCAGCGTGCGCCTGTCGCGCTGCTTCGGATGCAGCGTTTGAAAGGTATCCCGCATCCCGTTTTGCCAAATGGTTGTCGTTCCGGCGAGGGTGGACGCGAAGCCTGTTAGATAGATGATTCCAGGATTGGTTTCGATCGAATTGAAGTCACCTAACAAAACCACCGGTTCACCCGCTTGTTTGCGTTCATCGATTTTCCGGGCGATCAGGATTGCGGCGCGCTCCCGCGATTCCTGATTTTTGTGATCCCAGTGCGTGTTGAAAACATAGAAGCCGCGTCCAGTGGCGCGATCCACTAGGCGCAACCACGTGGCCACGCGCGGGACTTCATTCCCCCAAGTCATGGTGCCCGGTTGTTCCGGTGTGTCCGACAACCAAAAGGTGCCGGCGTCGCCCGGGTCCGCCTCAAAACGGTCGCGCCGATAGAAAATCCCGGAATACTCCCCTGCTCTTCCGCCGTCGTCGCGGCCGTTTCCGGAGAACTCGAACTCCGGCAGCGACGCCCACAGATCCGCCGCCTGGCCGTGCAACGCCTCCTGCACCCCGAAAACATCCGGTTGTTGGGCCTGCAGCATTTTAACCGCGAACGGAACCCGTTGGGACCACGCGAGTGGCCCGGGGTCGCCCGGGTTTTCGTAGCGCACATTGAAACTGATCAGCTTGAGTTCCAGCGCGCCGTCCTCACGCACTGGCACGGCCTTCGGTTGCTCCAAGGCGCGGCTGCGTTGGCAACCGGAACCGGCGAGCAGTGCGATTGGCAGGATCGCTGCGAGAAATTTGAATTGAATCTTCAATGCCTGCACCCTAGCGCGGCACGCCTCATCGTAAAGAGGCGGATACAAAAAAAGCCGCCTCCATGACGGAAGCGGCTTTTTGAGAAATGATGGGCGAATGGCTCAGTTTGCAGCGGCAGCGGCAGGAGCCGGGTTCACCACGTTCACGCGGCGGCCTTCGCGGTCGAAGAACACGCGGCCGTCAACCAAGGCGAACAGAGTGTGATCCTTGCCGATTCCGACGCCGAGGCCCGGATGCACTTTCGTGCCGCGCTGGCGGATGATGATGTTGCCAGCAATCACGGCTTGGCTGCCGAATTTTTTGACGCCGAGGCGCTTGCTGCGTGAGTCGCGACCGTTCTTGACGGAACCTTGTCCTTTTTTATGGGCCATGGAAGTGGGTGAAGTGAGGGTTGGTGATTAGCCTGCGATCGAGGTGATCTCGAGCGTCGTCAGACTGCGGCGGAAGCCGATGGTTTTGTGAAAGCCCTTGCGGCGCTTGAACTTGAAGGCGACGCCTTTGGGTCCGCGATATTGCTGAATGACTTTGGCAGTCACGGAAGCACCTTCCACGAGAGGAGCACCGATTTTCACGGAATCGCCCTCGCCGACGATCAAGACGTCGAACGTGATTACTGAATCGACTTCAACGTCGAGCTTCTCGACATCGAATTTGTCGCCTTCTTGGATGCGGTATTGTTTGCCGCCGGTTTTGATCACTGCGTAGGCCATGGCCGTTATGGGAAATAAATGAATCCACCCTGTTGGGCGGGCGGGGAGAACACCACGACCTCCCCCCCTGCGCAAGATTTTTTTCTGTGGTTTCGGCATTTTTGAGGATTCGAATCAAAAAGCGAAGAACCCCGGCCTCTCAGCCACTTCACCAAACACCCGTTTCACCAAGAATCGCGGCGATTTCATGGCGCTCGGGAAGATTCATTTCCGAATATTCGTCATCCGCCGTCGCGGCTTCGAAAATCTTCCGCAGTCGGACAAGGACCATCAGCGCGACCACGTCACTGGTGCTGCGGAGGTATGTGGCAGTGTCGATTTTATCATCGAGGTCGGGCCAGGCACATTGGGAAGGCTCCGCCAGGCGATCTTCTTCGTAAGTTCGATTGCCCAAATGCGGCAGTGAAACCGTGCCGGTGACGTAGTAGCCAACCCGGCGTTCCTCAATCGGCGTGTGGTGAGTCACCTGCCCGGATCCCATCGCCAACAACGGGCTGCTTTCCGCATCCGGGTAAACCGAACGCACAAATACCCTGGGCACATGCTCGGTGCGGCCCGTCGCATGACATGAAAGCCAATCAATGGTATCGCACTCCACCCGCAGCGGCTGTCCGGGATTTCCCAGATCGATCGCATCAAAGACCGGGCCCAATTTCACATCCTGAATGATGATCTCCATCACGCCGCCCGGCACCTAGCCGCAATCCACATCGCGGGAGAAATACAAAGCACGTGGGTTGGTCGGACGGATGAGTCCGTTCTATTTGCTGGTCTTGGAAAAAACCCAAACCAGACGCTGCGTCGCCGGGAGACCCACCGGCTTCGATCGCAACCAAGCCACCCCAACCACCAGCGACCCGCTGGCAGACGATCTACGATTCACCTCCATCTTTTGCTTCAATTCGTTTTCCCACGAACCGCGCTGTCCATGAGTGGATTCATACCACCGCCCCACCGATTTTCTCTCGACCAAGGACCTCAGTAGTTTGAAATCATGCCTGAAAATGCCCGCAATTCCAAGGTTTTTGGCGCGATTCCCGCCTCAATCAGCCGATGAAAAAACCGGAAACTCGCCGCTTTACAAGGTCGAAACCGCCCCCCATAGTCCCGCGCCCATGACTTTTGCTGCGATTGACTGGCTTTCCATTAGCATAAACCTCCTGTTGGTGATCTTCGTGATCGTCTGCCTTTTGATGACCTTGCTGATTCTGATGCAACGTCCGAAGCAGGAAGGATTGGGTGCTGCGTTCGGCGGTGGTGTCACCGACCAAGTGTTCGGCGCCCGCACCACCAACGTTTTGCAACGCGGCACGGTTTATCTCGGATCGATGTTTTTCCTGATCAGTCTTGGCTTGGCAATTTTGATCGGCCAGCAAAACAAGGGCAAGACCATCATCACCCCGCCGACTGCGTCGAAGGTGGAAGATGCGGCCGCGGAAACCCCGAAGGAACCAGTCGCTCCAAAATCGCTCAGTGAAGAACTTCCCGTTGACCTCGACGTGCCGCTGGAAACACCAGCTGATGCGCCTCAAGACGCACCTGCCGAGCCCACTCAAGAAGTCGCTCCAGCAGAAACACCTGCAGCTACGGAGACTCCAGCACCTGCGGAAACTCCTGCTCCTGTGGAGCCGGAAGCCCCTAAAGAAAACTAATTTGAGCCTTGGCGCTCTCACCCGGTGATGGCGACCCAACCCGAGATTCCCGATACGCCGGTCTGGGCGCGTGACGACGCATTTCCGGAAGCCCCCCATGGGTGGGGCTGGCAGAATACCAAGGGGAAATCCCACACCTGCGAGTCACGGGAAACGCTGGCCACAGCCATTCGCAACGACCGTGATGGGGCGGTCACTTTGGTTTGGACGCCGGAAAATCCGAGGATGGTCCTGCCCGAGGAATTGGACGACATGGGTGACGCCCTAAGGGCCGCCCGCGACCGATGGACGCAGGAGGATCTGGACGACGCAAATTACAAACTCCGCTGGTTCGGTGGCATTTGCGCGGCGTTTTGCCTCTACGCCCTGTCCCGCGGATTTGTTTTCGCCGGGCAATTGGCCGCGCAATCCGGGACCGCTGTCGCATTCGGGCAGAAGCTGAAATTCGCCGTGAGCGTGGTTTTGGATTCGACCGGTGCCGGCATCGCCTTGTTGATGTTCGTGATTTTCGCCTTCATTCCCTGGTATCAAGCTCGGAAACGCCGCAAGGAACTCGCCAGGTGGGATGACGCTGGAATCGCGGCGGCGGTGTCCACATTGCGGATGGAAACCTGGCTGGGCCAGCAGCAAGCCCCACTAACCAAAGCTTTGTTAGGATTGATGTTGTTCGTGGCGCTGGCGCAGGTGCTCGGGCCGGCAAACGGCAGCAGTTGGGGGAAACTGTGGGCGATTTTTCACAACTGGGAGGGTATTTCCGCAGCTGGGCTGGTGAAAGAGCGCTACGCCCAAGGCGAATGGTGGCGACTCTTCACGGCACCGCTGCTGCATGGCAATGTGGTCCATTTCCTGATGAACGCCGCCGGTCTCGCCTACCTGGGCAAGCGCCTTGAGGTGTTCGCCCGCTGGCCACATTTGCCGATGGTATTCCTCTTCGCCGCCTGCATCGGCGGCGAAGCTTCCGCTCGCTTCACCGCAGCACCCTCGGTGGGAGCATCCGGCGGACTGATGGGCTGGCTGGGGTTTCTCCTGGTTTTTGAAACACTTCATAGAGAATTGATTCCGCAGAGCGCACGCCGCCGCTTGATCGCTGGGGTATTTCTCACCGCGCTGATCGGCCTGATTGGATACCGCTACATCGACAATTCGGCGCACGCCGGCGGTTTGTTGGCCGGCATGGCCTATGCCGCGATTGTCTTCCCAAAATCCGCCTCTGCCTGTCGCCCGCGCTCGACGGTGACGGATCGAATCGCCGGGATGGCGGCGCTCGGCATTTTACTGGTGGCCGGAGCCTTCGCGATTCACCGACTCGTCGGAGGCTGATTCTGACCTAGGATGAAAACAGCTTGATAGAAGAGCCTGTTACCTTGGACTTGGTCTGTAAATTCTAAGATCGATTTAAAATTTCGGGTAGTTTGTGGCTTGGGGCAGCATGCGGTTCCAAGCCTTTTCGTCGCTGCGGCTTTGCGGTTGGCATTTCCAACTTCCGTGGCCAATGTCCGCCCGGACACCTCAACCATCTCCCGAAAAAACAATGCTCCGCGCCACCTTCGTTTTATTCGCCGTCACCGCTACCCTTTCGGCGGCCACCCGGGTCTTCCAAGCATTCGAAGGCGACGGGTTCGATGATTGGAAAGTCGAGGGCGAGGCCTTCGGCTTGGCCCCAGTCGCCGAGCGGACCGAGCAAATGAAAAACCCCTTCACGGGTTATGGCAACGACCGGCTCGCCGCTTCCACCAACGGCGGCGAAGCAGCCACCGGCAAGCTCACTTCTCCCGAATTCACCATCGCCGAACCTTACATCACCTTCCTGATCAGCGGCGGGGATCAAAAAGGCAAAACCGCCGCGCAGTTGCTCATCGATGGTAAAATCGTCCGCGAAGCCACCGGCGGACGCAGTCTGAGAAGCCAAACCGCACTCTGGGACGTCGCCGAATTCAAGGGCCGAAAAGCGCAAATCCAACTCATCGACGACGCCACTGGCGACTGGGGATTCATCGCGGTGGATCACATCATTTTCTCTGACTATCCCAACCAGAAATTCCCTAACACCACCCGCGCTGGAGAAGCCTTCGTCCAAGGACTTGTGACCACCACCGCTGTCGCCGGAGTGAGCATCCCAATCGATAGCACGCTCGCCGTGGAGGCCACCTCCGAGGATCAAAAACTCACGTCTCCCACCGCCCTCACCTTCGATGAGCAGGGGCACATTTACATCTCGGAAACCCACCGCTTCCGCACCGGCGGGATCGAAGACAACCGGGAACACCTTTACTGGTATCTCGACGATCTTGCGTCGAAAAAAGTCAGTGATCGCCGCGCCCTTCACGAAAAGTGGAAGGAGAAGCTCCCTCTCGAAAAAATGACCTCCACTTCGGAAGTCATCCGCCGGCTTGCCGATACGAATGGCGATGGCACGCTGGATGAATCGACGGTTTTTGCCGAGGATTTCAAAGACCTTCTCGATGGCACCGCTGCCGGAGTCCTCGCCTACGAGGGCAGCTTGTATTTCGCCTGTATCCCGAAAATCTGGATGCTGCGCGACAGCGACGGCGATGGCAAAGCGGACGAGCGCAAGGTGGTGGAAGAAGGTTTCGGCGTGCGCATTTCCCTATCCGGGCATGATTTGAATGGTTTCACTCTCGGCCCGGACGGCCGCATCTATGGCACCGTCGGCGACCGCGGGCTGAGCCTCGTCACCAAAGCGGGCGTCGCCTACGATTACCCGAACGAGGGCGCGGCCTTCCGTTTCGAGCCCGATGGAACGGAATTTGAAATTTTCCACACCGGCCTGCGCAACCCCAAGGAAATCGCCTTCGATGCCTTGGGAAATGCGTTTTCCGTCGATAACAATTCGGACCAAGGCGACAAGGCCCGCGTCGTTTACTTGGTGGAAGGCGGCGATAGCGGCTGGCAAATGGAGCACCAGGCGATGCACTCGTTCCACCGCCAGATCGGCTTGGAACAGCGCCCGCCGAGCCGCTGGATGGACGAAAAAATGTGGGAGCTGGAAAACTCGACGCAGCCCGCCTACATGCTGCCGCCGTCCGCTTACCTCACCTCCGGTCCCTCGGGCCTCACCTATCATCCGGGTGCCGGATTTCTCGAGAGCGAAGCCGGACGATTCCTGATTTGCGACTACCGCGGCGGCAGTGCGAATTCCGGAATTTGGTCATTTGAAATGAAGCCCAAGGCAGCGGGCATGGAAATGACTGACTCCCGCCAATTCGCCTGGGGCATCGGTGCCACCGACGTTGAATACTCGTGGGACGGCCGCGTTTTCGTCACCGATTTCATGAATGGCTGGAAAAGCCACTCCGGTGGCCGCCTGCTCTCGCTCAGCGCCGGCGAAAAAATCTGGCAAGCAGACGAAGCCGCCAGCACCCCGAAAATCATGCGCGAGGGCTTCGACCACCGGACCTCCGCCGAGCTCGCCAACCTGCTCAAGCACCCGGACGGCCGCCTCCGCCTGCGCGCACAAATCGCCCTCACCCGCAAGCCCGACGCCCTCACCCGCTTTACATCCGCCACCGTTTCATCCAATTACATGGTCCGCATCCACGGCATCTGGGGCCTCGGCATCCTCGCCCGCCGCGGCCCGGTTCCCCTACCCTACGCCGAATTCGGAGATGTTCCCAACGCTCAAGTCCGGATCGACGCGGAAATAGCCCTGGTCGCCCTGCTCAAGGACAAAGACCCGGAAATCCGTAGCCAAACCCTCCGCTCACTCATCGATTCCCCGAACACCAATGTCACCATCCCACTCGGCCCGCTACTCAACGATGAGTCGCCGCGCGTCCGGTTCTTCGCCGCCCTCGTCGCCGGCAAGCGCAAACTGATCGGCTATTACGGTCCAATTTGCGACATGCTCCAGGAAAATGACAACCGCGACGTCTTCCTCCGCCACGCCGGCATTTATGCACTGCAACACCTCTCGCCCAAGCCTGCCGCCGTCAGCGCCCTCGTTTCCCATGACTCCGCAGCCGTCCGCCTCGCCGCCACCGTTGCCCTGCGCAGGATGAAAAACCCGGATATCGCCCTATTCGTTTCCGACAGCGATCCCAAGGTCGCCGACGAAGCGATCCGCGCGATCGTCGATATGGACATGGTCAACCAACGCCCCGAAGTTGCCGTTCTACTGGATGACCTCGCCACTCGCTCATGGACACCCTTCATGTTGCGCCGCCTGCTGCATAATTCCTTCCGCATCGGCGACGCCGAAAACGCCGCACGCGTGCTCAAATTCGCCGCCAATCCCAACAACCCCGAGAAAGAACGCAAGGAAGCGCTGCGCCTGATTTCGATCTGGACCCAGCCACCACCGGCCGACCAGCTCACCGGCCACTTCCGCCCGCTCGAAAAGCGCGATCCAGAGATCCTCCAACCGGCCCTCACCGCCGCCCTACCCGACCTTCTCAAACAAGACGGATTCGTCCTCACCTCCGCACTCTCCCTCATCGCCCAATACCACGTGAACGTCGCCGGACTGGACGAAAACATGCTACGCGGCCTCATTGAAAACGCCGAGCTGCCCGCGTCCGCCCGCGCCAATGCCATCCGGCTTCTCGTCGAAAACAAACCCAAAAACCTCGTGGCCCTGCTCGACACTCTGTCAGCGGATCCCGCCGAAGAAGTCGCTCTCACCGCGCTCTCCAGCCTCGTGGCCATCTCACCCGATGCCGCCATCACCCCGCTGGAGACGGCCGTCCGTTCGGACCAAATTACGCTCATCCAGAAGACTTGGAAAATCCTCTCCCCGCTTCCCGGCAGTCGTGTTGACGGTATTTTCATCAAAAGCCTCCAAACACTCCGCAACAACAACGGCGTCTCCGGTCACGCCATCGAGCTCATCGAAGCCGCTCGCGAGCGCAACTCCGCGCCCGTCACCGAGGCACTTGCCAATCTTGAAAAATCCTTCACCGAAAACTCCGACCCACTCGCCAAGTGGAATATCACGCTCGAAGGGGGCGATCCCGAAGCCGGTTACGCCATTTTCACCTCACACCCCGCCAGCGAATGCATGCGCTGCCACCGCGCCGAAGAAGGCCACGCCCCGGGCGGCGAAACCGCGCCTAACCTCATCGGTATCGCCAGCCGCTATCAAGACCGCCGCTATTTCCTCGAATCCATGGTCCTACCCAGCGCCGTCATCACCCCCGGCTTCGGTGCCGTGCTCATCGATTTTAAAAATGGCGCTTCTCTCAGCGGCAACGTGCTCACCGAAGCCACTGACCACCTCGATCTCGACGCCGCCGGTAAAATCCTCCGCGTCCAGCGAGGCGACATCGCCTCCATCACCCCGCCCGTTTCCCCCATGCCCGCCATGGGGGACTTGCTCAACCCCAAGGAAATGCGCGACGTCATCACCTGGCTCGCCAGCCTCGACACTGGAGGCGAAGAACCCAAACCCATCGCAGATCCCCAGCCGCTCGATCCGAACACCCTCGAAATCCCGGAAAAATCCGAAGCCGCTGCCGCCGTTGATCCCGCCTTCCTCAAAACCGGCCAACAACAATTCCTCGTCTGCGGGGCCTGCCACGGCCAAGCCGGCGAAGGCACCGCCGCCGGCCCGCCACTCGCCGGCTCCGAGTGGGTCAACGGCCCCGTGGAAAATCTCATCCACATCCAGCTTCGCGGCCTCCAAGGCCCGATCACGGTCAAAGGCGTCGAATACAATTTCCCGGCGGGCATGGCCGCCATGGCCTATCAGACGGATGATCAAATCGCCGCCGTCCTCACCTACATCCGCAGCGCCTTCGGAAACTCAGCCTCCGCGGTCGCCCCGGCTGAAGTCGCCGCCCTCCGTGGCGAAGTCGGCAAACCACCCGTCACCACCGCCGATCTAACTCCACCCATCGTCGCCAGCCCCAAGCCACCCGCAGCGCCCCCGGAAACCGCCATCACCGAGGCCAAACCGAAATCCGACAAATACGCCGAGCTTCCCCGTGAACCGAGCTTTTCCAAGTGGACCGTGATCGCCATCGGCCTGCTGCTAGCCCTCGTTCTCGTCCTCATCTTCAAGCGCAAATCCGCCTGACACCCGTATTCATGACCCGATTCCGTCCGTGCATCGACCTCCACCAAGGCAAGGTGAAACAAATCGTCGGCGGCACCCTGCGCGACGACGGCCCGGGCCCCACCGAGAATTTCACCTCGGAACATCCGTCCGAATGGTTCGCCCGGCGCTTTCGTGAAGACCACCTAACAGGCGGCCACGTGATCAAACTCGGCCCCGGAAATGATGACGCAGCCCGCGAGGCGCTCGCCGCATGGCCCGGCGGCCTGCAAATCGGCGGCGGCATCCATGAAAACAACGCCGCCACCTGGCTCGACGCCGGAGCCAGTCACGTCATCGTCACTTCCGCCCTGTTTGACGCCGCTGGCAAATTTCTGGAGGAAAGCCTCCGCTCGCTGGTCAAAACCATCGGCCGCGACAAACTGGTCATCGATCTCTCCTGCCGCGCCACCGCCGGCGGCTGGACCGTCGCCATGAACCGTTGGCAAACTCTAACCGAACTTCAGCTCGATCACGCCACACTGGATCGCCTCGCGCCCTTTTGTGACGAGTTCCTCATCCACGCCGCCGACGTCGAGGGCCTCTGCCGCGGCATCGACTCAGCCCTCGTCGCCCACCTCGGTGCCTGGGGCAAAGCACCCATCACCTATGCCGGGGGGGCCGCATCCATGGCTGATCTGTTAGCCGTCGAACAGGCGGGTCATGGAAAAATCGATATCACCGTCGGCAGCGCGCTCGATCTCTTCGGCGGCAAACGTCTACTTTACGCCGACTTGGTCGCGTGGAACCAGCGCTGCCGCTAGTCTGCCACTATTCCAGCCCGCACCGGATTCAGGTCGATGTAAACTGCCATCGTCAATCAAACCCCGTGGATGTGGCGGCGATGGTTTGAGGCCGCGTTAGGGATGGATGGATCAATGAGGATTTTGGATTTTGGATATTTTTTGGGTGGGGATCATCGTCCAATGAAAACATGCTTTACGAAGGGTTGCTTGGGACTGAAAGTCATCGGGAAACACCCATGAAAATAATTCCATCAATCATCGCCGGTTTATTCTGCCTCACTCTCATTCCCGCCATTGCGGAGGACAAAACCGCCGCGGACGGATTCACACCGCTTTTCGACGGCAAGACCCTCAGTGGCTGGAGCAATCCCTATGAATGGGGCAAATCCGAAGTGGTCGATGGTGAGATTCACCTGACTGCGGACAAGAAGTTCTTCCTCGTCACGGAAAAAACCTATGCCGATTTTGTCTTCGAAGGAGATGTGCTGCTGCCCAAGGGCACGGCCAACAGCGGCTTCATGTTCCGCGCCCATGCCGAACCAAACAAGGTTTTCGGATACCAGAGCGAGGTCGATGGCGATCCCAAGCGCGGTTGGTCCGGCGGACTCTACGATGAAAGCCGGCGGATGTGGTTCATCAGTCCGATCAAAGGCAATGCCGAAAGCGAAGCCGCCTTTCGCAAGCGCTCGGGCGACACCTTCAAGCGCGACGAATGGAACACCTTCCGCATCACCTGCAAGGGCAACAAGATCACCATCGAAGTGAACGGAGTGGTCACCACCGACATCGAGGACGACAAGGACTCAAGCGGCGTGATCGGCATCCAGCATCACGGTGAGAAGGGCCAGACCTACAAGTTCCGCAATCTGCGCATCAAGGTATTGGATTGATCGGAGAGCCAGCCTGCGCCACGCGCCAATTTTCAGACAGATCTCAACTGTTTTCCCCGTCCGATTGCGGCAGCACCCAATCTATCGCAAGGATACGGGTGATCTCAAACTGGCGCGCTTCCGCATCCTCGACTTTGCGGATCTCCAACGTCACCCGGCGCATCCGCTCTTCATTTGAGAACAATTTTGCCATTTCGAGTTGTTCGGGGGAACCCACCCGGCAATAGCCACGCAACATCTCATCGATGTCATGCGAAACGAGTGCATAACAAGCCCATTCCGCATCATCCCGGAACGGACCGTTGAAATAGTGATCCTCGGCGGCGATAACCCGAACCAAGCCGTGATCCGCGCGCTCGCCATCCGCGCGTTTTCCTAGCAAATAATCCCATGCCGGGCTCACCGTTCTGGCAAAAGCATCGAAGTCGACCTTCCAGTTTCCCTGCCTATCGGGCGTCAAAAATGCCAGCCGCTCTTTCGGTTTTTCCTTTCCCTTAAAGACCACCAACACCCCCTCCACCAGCAGGTCATTCACATCAATGCTGCTGAGCCAATTGTAACGCTCGATCGGGCCGTCCCGCGTCTCCGCCGCACTGAAAAAATCAATCACCGCCGCCGGATCCGCACTGCCTAGATGAAACAGTTCGGCCACTTTGGCGGGCTCACGGTTGGCGAGTGCCTGCTTCACCAGACGTAGCGCATCTTCCTCGCTGGGTGAGGGAAAAATCGATACCACCCGGACCCTCGACTCCTGTATCCGCATCGATTGCGTCGCCATCTCAGACCTTCGCTGCAGCCACAGGGAGATCGTTCCCACAATGACTGCCAGTGCGATCAAACCCAAGACGGCGGACCAAGCAATGAGCTCTTTCCGACGCCCCGGATTGACGGAATCGTAGTAGCCCCGCGAGCTACGGCCGCTCCGACGCCTGCCTGAACCGGGGAGCTCCAGTGAGCGAATGCGCGGGACCCTTCCGAGCGTCGGATGGTCTCCGGAAATGCGGCTATGCCGTGCGCTGATGTCACGTTGGATGTCTTTTTGGGTTTTCAAAACGAGTGGGTTTGAGGCGGAAACCCATCCAAATTTGAATGATTTTCCCTCTGTATGAATGCATACTTACCCAACTCCCCATCCCCATTGCAAGCCCTAAACGGGTTAATCTCTAATCACTCAAAACCTCCATCGAAGGATTTTTCCCCCATCACCCAATCTTCCGCCAAAACCCTCGTGATTTCAAACTGCCTGGCCGAGCCGCCCTCCACCCGCCGGATTTCCAACGTCGCCCGGTTGAGTTCTTTACCTTTGGAAAACATCCAGCGGATCGCCTCCGCCTGCGACGAGCCTACCCGGCAGTAGCCGGTCAGAAGTTCCTCAGTATCCGGCGAACCCATGCCGTAGCTGATCCATTGCGTGTCATCTTTGAAGGGGCCGTTGTAA
Organism: Akkermansiaceae bacterium; assembly: GCA_040881795.1. Lineage (GTDB taxonomy): Bacteria > Verrucomicrobiota > Verrucomicrobiia > Verrucomicrobiales > Akkermansiaceae > Luteolibacter. Next base: position 11,713 of record JBBECN010000113.1, on the reverse strand, counting down.
TAGCTATCCTCCCCCAAATAGACGCGCACCACCGCTTGCGCCGCTCCCTGTTTCAACAGCTCTTCCCACGAGGGCTTCACGATTCTCGCAAATGACTCGAAATCCACTTTCCAGACCCCCTCCGCATTCGGCGTGAGAAACACGAGCCTTTGCCGCTGCACCCCCGCCTTTTTCGAGGTCACCAGCACGCCGTCAATGCTGAGACCATTCGCGTCGATGCTACCCAGCCACCTGCTGCTTTCATAAACGCCGTTCAACGCCTCGAGGTCTTGCATGAAGTTCGCGATTTCCTCCGGACTGGCCGCTCCCGGGCGGAAATACGCCGCAACCATTTCCGGGTCGCGGACGGCCAGCGCACGATTCGCCAACTGAAGCGCTTCACCTTCCGGCGGTGAGGGAAATTCCGAAGCCACACGCACCACCATTTCGGAAGTGCTCTGCTTCGTCTGCGCCGCAGCCCCCCCCTCACCCATCCGCATCCGCAGCCACATGAAAATTGCGGCGGACATGCCGCCCAAGGCAACCACTCCGATCAAAATCGACCAGCTCAAGATCGCAAAATGACTCTTACGCACCCCCGGTCCATTGCGTCTTCTTCGGCGCACCTTTCCTTTCGGCAAGCCGGTCCCCGCCATCCGGGCAACCCGCCCAAGGTTGGGCACATCACCGACCGACCGGTCATGACGGTTCGCCCGGAATGCGCGTTTTACATCTTCAGATTTCATGGAGGGAGTAGGGGTTTTTCCGCAGAACTCAGCGGGGAGTCATCGTGATCCGGTTTCGCACATACCGGTCATCCGGACGGAAAAGCCAGCCTGGCTGGCGGTCTAAGACTTCGTAGCCAGTCAGCATGAAAACCGCAAGGAATTGATTGCTGTTTGGATCGTAAGCCTGCTCTCCGGTGTAGGAACCGCGGATGCGATATTCAAAATTGCTGTCGAACGCGTAGCGCTGCCCCGCAGGGCCGCTTTCCGAGAGTCGGTCCGGCGTGAGTTTTTTATCCTCGCGCATCATCACCAATTTGGCGCGACTCCACGGTTGGCGGGGTTCGCGCAGGTATCCCCAGAAACGCGTTTTCTCCACGAAGTAGCGGCGGCCTACGTAGTAACTCCCAGCAGGTTCGCTGGCGATTTTCGCGTTGCGCTCCTCCACCGTCGGCCCGCCCAAATTTCCAGAACCCATCGAGGAGGTCCCGCACTGGGTCAGCAGGCCGCACCAGACTCCAGCCAAAATCAATTTCGCAAACAACTTCACCATTTCCTGCAGCATAAGCGGCCCGCCCACGCACCCGCAAGCCCGTAACGCAAATCCTTCAGCCACTGTCATCCGCAGCTTTCCCAGCTTGGCAGGCGGGATGGATGCGGCAACATTCCCGGCATGCCACGCATTGTCATCACCTTAGGAGATCCCGCCGGTGTCGGGCCGGAAGTCATTGATCTGGCCTTGGCATCGGGAAAAATCCCAGCTGGCTTCGAGATCGAAGTTCTGGGAAACCGCAGCGCGGGCATCGCAGGCAAGCCCGATGCGATCTCGGCCGCCGCCGCGCTGACGGCGCTCGATGAGGCGGTCCACCAATTGAAAGATGGCCGCGCCGATGCGGTGGTCACCGGCCCGGTTTCCAAAGAAGGCCTGCAAGCACTCGGCTTCCCCTTCCCCGGCCAAACCGAATATTTCGCCCATGCCTTCGGCGTCGAAGAATACGGCATGCTGCTCACTGGAGACACACTCACCGTTGGGCTTGCGACGATTCACGAACCGTTGTCGATGGTCCCGCAATGGTTGACAAGCGAGCGGATTGTTAGAATCGGCCTACTCACCGCGGATTTCCTCAAACGCCGGGGCATTTCCTCGCCACGCATCGCGGTGGCCGGGCTCAACCCGCATGCGGGGGAAAACGGTGCGTTCGGCAATGAGGAGTCGCGCATCATCCTCCCGGCCATTCAAAAACTCAATGCCAGCAGCGTCGGGATGTTTACTGGGCCGGCGGTGCCGGATGCGATTTTCAGGGACGCCGCGCGCGGGGATTTCGACGCGGTACTGGCGATGTATCACGACCAAGGGTTGATTCCCTTGAAACTGCTAGACTTCGACACTGCGGTGAATGTCACGCTCGGCCTGCCGAAACCCCGCACCAGCCCGGACCACGGCACGGCGTTTTCAATCGCCGGCAAGGGCCTTGCGGATCCGTCATCGATGATTGCCGCGATTCGCCTCGCCTGCGAGTTGGCATGATTATTCGAACGCCGCCGGCTTGCGGCCGCGGAGGTAATCGGCGGCGGACATCCTGCGGCTGCCTTCGGGTTGGACCGATTCCAAGTGAAGGGTTCCGGAGCCGCAACCGACGATGCACTTGCCGTCCCCGGTGGCAAGTGTTCCGGCAGTTAGATTCTGATAGGAAACGAGGGCGGGCGGGAAAATTTTCAGACGTTTGGGTTTCCCGTCCTCGATGGCGGTGGTGAATGTCCCCGGCCATGGGTGGTAGGCGCGGATGCGGCGTTCAAGCGCGGCGGCGTCCTGGGACCAATCGAGTTTCCCATCATCACGCTCGAGTTTTGAGATATAGCTGGATGCCGCCTCGTCCTGCGGAATGCGTGGTGCGCTGCCGTCGGTAAGCCGGGCGATGGTCTCGGCAAGGACTTCGGGGGCGAGCTCGGCAAGACGGTCATGAAGACTGCCGCCAGTCTCGTCCGGGGTGATCGGGATGGACTTCATCAGAATCACATCGCCGGCATCGAGTTCGCGGACGACGTGCATGGCGGTGATCCCGGTTTCCGCATCACCTGCATCGATCGCGGCCTGGATGCAGGCGGCACCGCGGTATTTAGGGAGCAGCGAGGCGTGGAGATTGATGATCGCCTTGCTGGCGAGCGTCAGAATGTTTTTCCGCAGGATTTGCCCGTAGGCCATGACCACCAGCAGCTCGGGCTCGAGCGCTTGGAGTTCGGCGAGCGCATCCCCGATTTTTTCGGGTTGGAATACCGGGATGCCCGCCGCCAATGCCTCGAGTTTGATCGCAGGAGGCGTCAGCGTTTGGTGCCTGCCCACCGGCTTGTCCGGCTGGGTGACGAGCGCCAGCGGCCGTGGACCGTTTTCCAACAGATGGCGAAAGGCGGGCAGGGCAATGTCCCCCGTGGCGATGAAAACAAGACGCATACGAAATTCAGTTAGATGATGTGTTTCGCCATTTCCACATAGATCGGCAAGCCGGTGATGCGCTGGATCATGTCGGCCAGGACTTTCACCGGCGGCTGGGTCGCATCAATGGTGATCACCCGCTCGGGCGGATAGAATTCGAGGATGGGTTTGGTTTCCTCGTCGTAGGTGGCGATGCGGTGATCGATGACCTTGTCGCTGGCATCGTCGAGGCGGTTCTCCTTGAGCGCGCGCTTGCGCATGCGGCGCACGAGCTCGTCGCGGTTCGGGCAGGAAAGGTGGAAGACCTGGTGCACCTCGACGTGGCGATCGAGGATTTCCGCTTGGCGCACGTTGCGAGGGATACCGTCGAGCACGAGGAAATCGATGTCTGGCTTGTAGAATTGGGTGTCACTGAGTTTGTCGAGCTGGGCCTTCCACAACTCGATGGTGAGTTCGTCCGGGACGAGTTCCCCCCGGCTGGAAAATTCGACAAACTGCCTGCCAAGGCCGCTGCGAGTATCGAGCGAGCGAAACACATCGCCACAGGCGCAATGGAAGAAACGCGGGATTTTCCCCATGATTTGGCCTTGGGTTCCTTTGCCCGAACCGGGTGCGCCGAGAATGACGAACGCGGGCCTTCTTGGATTTTTATCGATTTCTGCCATGGTGAAAGGACAAGACTAAAGTGCTCGCAAAAAACGGCAAGCATTGATGAATGGGCACAGCCCCAGCCGCTCAGCGCGAGGCGGCCCAATAGACGAACACCGGCAATAACATGGCAACGTCCGCCAGCACCCGCAGCGCTTCCATCGAATACCGGGCGCGAGTGCGGTTGAGAATGTGCAGCAGGGCGGCACCGGTCAGGATGGCGTAGAAAAACGGCCGGGTGGCCATTTCATGATCGAGCACGGCGAAAACCAGCGTAGCGGCACCTAACAGCGTGAGCGGCAGGGTGAGCGCCAATTCATCAGATGCCTTGATTTCCACATCCGACGAACGACTGGCGTGCTCCCACAAATCGATGGCGGAGATATTCAGGATGCACAACACGGCAAAACAAATGAATTCCCACGAGCTCAACAGATTGTAGATCCCGAACCCTGGTAGATAGACATGCGCCATCATCGCGGTGCCAAAGGCAAAACCCGTCCCGGCCAGGATATTTTTCGCATGCGGAACCTCTTGAGAATCCCGGGCGGAAAGCATCGAAAGTCCGAAAAATCCGGCGACGACCACCCCGCCTATCATGAGATAATGATAGATGGCGTAAGACATGTAGGACACCACCAGCGTCAGGGCGGCAAGCGCGGCGAGGCCTGCACCGATGGCGAAGAATTTCCGATGCCGGCGATGGAAATCATGGCGTGCTTCCAGCTTGCCGGATCCGGCTTCGAGAATCGACACGTCCAGCAAACGATCGGCGACATAAATCACCCAGACGGCGAGGCCGAGCGAAACATAGGCTTCCCACGGGTGATAGTCGACCCGCCAGGTTTTGGCGAAAATATACAGCCAAGCGACCGCCACAAGCGGGGCGTCCAAGCTCAACAAGTTGGGGATGAGCCAGAATGGCTTACGTTGCTCGGGTGCCACGACGCGCGGAACATCCCCGAGGTGGGGAATGATGGCAAGCGTATTGCGCGGGCGGATTTTCAGGCGAGAATCTCGGCCGCCACCCGGTCGGCGGCGGGTTTTCCCAGCAAGCGCTCAACCAAAGCGAGCCCGAAGTCGAGCGCGGTGCCCGCGCCGCGCGAGGTGATTAGATTCCCGTCAACGACCAGCCGGGCAGAGGAGACGCCTGGCAATTCATCATGGACGGCAGAATGGGCGGTAAAACTCCGGTTCTCCAGCAATCCGGCGTCTTTCAAAACCAAGGGCGCGGCGCAAATCGCGGCAACCGTTTTACCGGCAGCCTCAAAATCGCGCGCCAATGCGGCGGCGCGGCCATCCCGCCGGAGTTCGCCGACCGCCGGGCCGCCCGGGATGAGCAGGAGATCGAAAGTTTGCGGATCCACATCAGCCAGCACGGCATCCGCTTCGAGGCGAATGCCGCAGCGGCCGCTGACCGCCGCGCTGTGGAGCGAGGCCATCACCACTTCGATACCGGCACGGCGGAGCAGATCCACCGGCGTGACGGTTTCGATTTCCTCGAAGCCGTCGGCTAACAGACATAAAACACGTTTGGACATGGGACGGAATTCCTAACAAAGACCCACCGCGTGGCGCACCCGGCTCAACACCTTAGCCGCTTCCTCGCGGGCGCGCAAGGCACCTGCCGCGAGCACTTGATCGACGTAACCGGGGTCCGCCAGGATTTCATCGCGGCGGGCGCGCATCGGCGCAAAATAATCCCAATAGGCGTCAGCAAGGCGCTTTTTTAAATCGCCGTAACCGATGCCGCCTTTTTCATGGTCGGCCAGCATCACGGCATAGGCCTCGGGGCTGGCGAAGAGTTTGTAGAGTGAGAGAATGGTCGAGTCCGCGGTGGGTTTTGGGTCCTCCACCGGCGTCGAGTCGGTGGTGATTTTCATGATGAGTTTTTTCATCGGCTTTTCCTCACCGAAGATGGGTAGCGTGTTTTGATAACTCTTGCTCATCTTCCGGCCATCGAGGCCGACGACCACGGCGGTGTCCTCACGGATGATGGGATCCGGCAGCACGGCGGTGCCCTCGCCATAGGTTTCATTCAACTTCACGGCGAGATCGCGGGTGACTTCAAGGTGTTGTTTCTGATCCTTGCCGACGGGAACCTTGTTAGAATCGTAGAGCAGGATGTCAGCCGCCATCAGCACCGGATAGGCAAACAACGCGTGATTGGGGGAAATTCCGTTGGCGACCTTGTCCTTGTAGGAATGGCATTTTGAAAGCAGTCCCATCGGGCAGACGGTGGAAAGGATCCAAGCGAGTTCGTTCACTTCGGGCACCGCGCTCTGGCGGAAGAAAACGGCGCGCTGTGGGTCGAGCCCGCAGGCCAGGAAATCGATGGCGAGCTCGCGAACGTTTTCGCGCAGCGCGTCGGGATTCTGCGAGGAGGTCATCGCATGGTAATCCGCGATGAAATAAAACGCCTCGCCCTCGTCCTGAAGACGGACGGCGGGTTCCATGGCGCCGAAAAAGTTGCCGACGTGAAGTTTGCCGCTGGGTTGGAGGCCGGTGAGGATGCGCATGGCGCAGAGCATGGATTCCAAGTGCGGAAACGGTCAAGCGGCGATGGCACCCGTCAAATCTCAGAAAAAAGCGCCTCGACCATTTCCAAACACTTCACGCCAGGCATCACGCTGAGGTCCATTTGATTCATCGCGTAAGCGAAGGAAATACCGGTCTCCGGATCGCCGAGGGCGTGACTGCCGCCCGCACCGGGATGCCCGAAGGCACTGAGGGAGGGGCCGTAGAGGTGGCGGATTTTTTGACCGGCGGGATCAAGCGGATCCTGTTGGGCGCCGCAGGTGAATTTTATCGGACGCAGCAGCACGCGGTCGTCGCCGCTGGCTTGAGGCTCGACCAGCGCCTGCCTGACCCGGAGCGTGAGCGGGCTCTCGATCGAGCCGATGGCCGCTTGATAGAATTTTGCCAAAGCCGAAGCCGTGCCCACACCACCCAAGGCCGGGAGGCCCGCGGACCAGGCGGTGGGCTCGTTCATTTCGTGCACCGCATGCAATCCGCGCGGCGAGGAAAACGCCTGCCGCGTGAAGGTGCCGGAGGTGGTGAGGTGTTTGTAGAAACCGTCCACCAGCTCCGATTTATCCGCCCTCCCCGGGTAGAGGCGGGCGACACGCGACCACTCGTTTTCCGGCAGGCCAATCCAGAAATCCAGCCCCAGCGGATCCGCGATTTTTTCTCGCCAATAGGCCCCGAGCGGGTTTCCCGTCAGGCGCCGAACCGGCTCTTCGACAAGGGTGCCGAAGGTCCGCGGGTGGTAGCCGATTCCTTGACCCAGCGCCCACGCGGGCACTTGTTCTTCGATCGCTTTGACCACCTCGGCGTGGTCGAAAATACCGGCCCGGTGGTCGAGCACCGACAGCCCGCATTGGTGCGAGAGCAGGTGGGAAAATTTTGCCGCCGCCACCGGGAATTTCGGCCAGACCTCGCGCACCGGCGTGGTTTGCGAGAGCCCGTGGCTTTCGAGCGCCATCAGCAAGGTGACTGCCGATGGCACCTTGGTCGCGGAATAAACCGGCACCATCGTGCGATCCGTCCACGGCCGAGCCATTTCCTTTTCGCACCAACCGTGGCCATGGGAAATGAGCTCCTCGCCATTCCACCAAATGCTAACAGACGCACCTATTTCCCCACGCTCGCGGAAGTTCCGCTCGAAAACATCGATCACTTTACCTAACACCGAGGGACTCACCGACATGCGTGGGTGTTGCCGATGCCGGCTCGTTCCGCAACCCCGAACTCTTCCCTGCCGGCAACTTCCAATCCGTGCCCGCGGGCGTGGACGACCATTCTTCGATCAAACGGAACGCCACGGCCAACAGCGTGGGGCCGAGGAAAACCCCGACGAGACCGAAGGCGAAGGCACCGCCAATCACTCCGCAGAAAATGAGCACAAACGGCATTTTGCTGCCTTGGCTAATCAAATACGGCCGCAGGAAGTTGTCCACGCTGCTGATCCCGAGGATGCCCCAAAGGCACATGAAAATCCCCCACCCCGGCGTCGATTGTGCGAAAAGCCAGGCGGCGGCCGGGACCCAGATGATCGGCGGGCCGAAAGGAATCACCGCGAAAAAAAACGTCAGCACGGCGAGTAAAATCGCCCCGGGCACGCCGGCGATCCAAAACCCGAGCCCCGCCACCAGAGCTTGCGCGATGGCAGTGCCGAGGATTCCATAAATCACACCGCGCACGGTGTCGCCCGCCACTTTGATCAAATGCTGGCCACGGCCACCCGCGAGCCGGTCCACCGCCACGCTGAGCCGATCCGAGAGCACGGGCGCGTCCCGCAGCAGGAAAAACGCGAGAAATGCGCTCAACAAGACCTGGGTCACCCCCTGCCCCACGGCGAGTCCCACAGCGATCAACCACTTCCTTGCCCAAGAAAGAAACTGGCCCAACAGGGCGACGATGTGAGAAGAGGCCAAGGTATTTTCCTCGGTCTCGACCTTTTCCCCCGCCAATCCCGAGCGCGGTGGTGGCGCATCCTTGAAGATCAATTCTCCGCCGCTTTCCACCACGATCTTCGGGCGAAGCGGCTTCACCTCCTTGTCGAGTTGCGCCATCAGATTGTCACGATCCGCAGCGAAGCCAGCCCAATAGCCGGCAAGTTCGTCGCCCACCAGGGGCATTTGAGCGATCCACTGCGGCGCTTCCTCTGGCGCGGCCATGAACCATTCCCGCGTCGCCCCGGCCAGATCCTTGCCGTCCTCCGCGAGGCTGAAACCGATCAACACGATCGGCCCAGCCAGCACGATGGTCATCGTGAGCGTCACCAAACAGGCCGCCAGCGTCCGCGAGCCGCGGAACCAGCGGGTGAAGGTGCGCTGCAGCGGGTGCAACGAGTAGGCGAGGATAATCGCCCACATCAGCGCGGTCATAAACGGCCGCAGCACGAAAAAACAGCCTAACAAAAGCAGCAGCAATGCGCCGCCACCGAGTAAAGGTTCGACTCTGAAACGCCTGCGTTCTCCTTCTGAATCCATGGGTCGTGGGAACTCTAGCCGACGATTTTAGAAACAGCCAGCCTTGATCCGAGGGAATCGCCACTGCCTGAAAATCGCCTTCGCGTATCATCTTCTAGCAGACCTGCACGGTTTCCATCCCCAGCAGCTGGCCGAGCTTGTTGATCTTCCCAGCCACATGGCCAACGCCGACTGCACAATGGTGGGCAGGCCCCAGCACGTTCCAGTCATCGATAAAACGGCGGCCTCAATCCGGGAAACTGGGTCCAATAAGTGTCCAGCCCGATGCCGAACAGACCGATGCGAGTGGATGCCATGATGATTTGAGTTTAGACGAATGAAACCCGCAACCCCGCCGTTAGGATACAACGAAATGGTGGGCTACACGATGCAATCTGCGATCAATTCTTGTCAACGTTGGATCAGTCCGAGAGCGCGATCCTCAAACCTCGAAATCAAACACCACCACCCGCTCCAGGCGCGGAACGACGATTTCCTTCACCCGCTCATGCTCGGGGTGCGGCAGGTAGGCGTCGCGGCTCTCGGCGGTGTCGAAGGTCATGATGAAACCATGGGTGAACCCATCGTTGAGGCCCTCGGCGCTCTCGTAGAGCCCGTGTTCCATGTCGAGCAGACCGGGGATTTTACCGACCATGCCCATCATTTCTGAAAAACAATCGTCGATCTGGGACTCCGTGACGCCGGATTTGAACTGAAACATGCCGAAGTGTCTGACCATGGCGAAAAGGATAGTGGGCGGCGGGTCGCGGTCGAGCGTCCAGATTCCACATCCGCCTATTCGATTTCAACATTGGCAAGCTGGGCACTCGACACCTCCATCCTCATAGGGTCTGGTTGCGGAGATCCATGAGCAGGAAGCCACAAGTCCCGCCCGCCGACGTCCAAAACTGGGGACCCGAAACCCACTATCTGGCGGTTTCCGCGGAATCCATCCCTGAAGATGATTCCCACGATTGGCTGCGCGACGAGCCGGTGTGCCCGCTGTTGGATCAATATCAAATCGCCCACGCCGGCCTGATGCAGGCGGAGCCACCGTTTGAAATCGTCCGCAATCACCTCAGCGGCACCTTCATGCTGGCCTGCTATGAGGGCGAGGGAACGGTGCTCGCCGACGAGGGTTGGAAAAAAATCCGGGCCGGCCAAGCGTGCATCCAACCGCCTTTCGTCCGCAACGCCCTGAAATGCCTTCCGGGAAAACCTTGGAAATTCGCTTGGGTGCGTTACCGCGAATCGCCGGGCACCGCGCCGATTGTATCCTCGATTTCGCCGGTGATCGGTGAGTTCGATCCCACGCCCCTGAAAGCGGCGATCGACGGCCTCCACGCCGAAGCCAAAGACGTCAAAAACCTCTCCGCGATGCACCAATGGAGCCAGCTGATCCACCACTATGTGCTGCGATTCGCACAACCGCACCTCAGCGATCGCCGCTTGTGGCGCGTCTGGCAGCGGATCGAGGCGGACCTGGCGCGCCCATGGACACTTCAGGATCTTGCGGGCATCGCCTGCATGAGCGAGGAGCACTTGCGCCGCGTCTGCCGCAAGGAAATCGGCCGCACGCCGATGCAGCACGTCACGTTTCTGCGCATTCAGCAGGCGCGCCATTTGCTCTCCATCACCGACGACAAGGTGGAAGTCATCGCCCGCACCGTGGGATTCGAGAGCGCCTTCACGTTTTCCAACACCTTCAAAAAGTGGACCGGCTGGCGCCCCTCCGAACACCGCGGCGAAGGCATTGAGCAGACAATGTGCATTGCGGATATCTGAATGAGGATACGAACTGCTGCGCATCCACGTATGAGCCCACCGACCTATATTTCCATGAAAATTCTGTTCCTTCTTTTATGGCCCGTCCTCGCGGCTCATGCGGCACCGATCGCCTTGTTCGACGGCAAAACCCTGCAAGGCTGGGAGGTGCGGAAAGGCGAGGAAAAATGGTGGTGCGTCCAGGACGGCATGCTCACCGGCGGATCGCTCGATGAAAAGGTGCCGAAAAACACCTTCCTTTCCTCCACCGGCTCCTATGAAAACTTCGACCTGACATTCAAAATTCGCTTGGTCCAAGGGACAGGTTTCCAAAACTCCGGCCTCCAAGTGCGCAGCCAGCGCAAGCAGGACAGCCATGAAATGATCGGCTATCAAGTGGACGCGGGCATCGGCTACTGGGGCGATATCTACGACGAATCGCGCAGAAACAAAGCGATCGCCAAACCGATCAACCCCGAGGCTCTCGCCAAGGCGGTCAAGGATTGGGATTGGAACGACTACCGCATCCTCTGCGAAGGCCCGCGCATCCGCACCTGGATCAATGGCGAACTGGCCCACGATTTCACCGAGCCCGACGCCACCATCCCGCGCGACGGCATTTTGGGACTGCAAGCTCACAGCGGCGGCAAGTTTCTGGTGCAAATGAAGGAGGTGATGATCGAACCACTGCCGCCGACGCCCGGCGCTCCGGTCTGGAAAAAACCCAACCCGGAAGGTGCCCGCACGCCGGAGCAGCAACGCCGCGGGTTCACCCTGCCCGCTGGATTTTCCGCCGAACTCGTCGCCTCCGAAGAACAAGGAGTCGGCAAGCCGATCACCGTCACTTGGGACCGCCACGGCCGGATGTGGACGATGACCGCCCTCGAATACCCGGTGGATGCCAACGAAAACGAAGGCTCCGCCAAAGCACTCTTCGCCAACGGCGGCACCGACCAGATTCTCGTTTTCGATGAACCCAACGCCGCTGGCCCCCAGACACCCCGCGTCTTCGCCGGCGGGCTGGCGATCCCGCTCGGCTTGCTGCCGCTGAAGGACGGCGCGCTCGTCCAGCATGGCCCGGAAATCCGCCGGTATATCGATCGCGACAACGACGGCAAGGCGGACCATCATGAAGTGCTGCTGGAAGGTTTCGGCATCCAGGACTCACACCTTTTTCCCCATCAGTTCGAACG
>JBBECN010000112.1:5181-28256 GCA_040881795.1 Akkermansiaceae bacterium | reverse complement strand
CACCGCGCCGCCCACCCGGCGATCAAGTCCGAGCATTCCGAAGCCGCCTGAAGCCGGCCATCCTCGCCGCCACCGCGCCTCAGATCGAGTCCATTCGCACGGCGGACGCTCGGGTGCTTACTAAAGAGTGCGCAATCATGATTAATCAATTTGAAGCTTCGGAAGCCCGTTCACGATTTTCATCGTCTCCAAACTCACCGTGACCACCCGCAGGAACAGCCCCAGCGGATACCTGGCGTTGCCCATGGTTTCGGTGGCCCAGGTGCTTGCGAAGTGGGATTTTTCACTCATGTGGACTCGGGTTTGCTTTCGACGATTTGCGCTGATTTAGGATCATAATGGCAGTTTTCGATAGACCCATCCATGAGCCGCAGAATTACCTCCCGAATGATTGGCAGCGGAGCAAGGAACCACTCTTTAGGTTCAACCCCGAAATCAAAGCGGTCCTTCAGCTCCAGATCCAAACGTGCAGGGGCTAGGAAGCGGTGAAGCAAGCGTTCGAGGCGGCTTCGGTCGATATTGGCCAGCTTGTAAGTCTCCATGATCTCCACGTCTGCCAGAAGAAAGGTCGGATCTTTCTTGGCGTTGGCGATTCTCCTCTTCACTTCGCCGCCCGTGACGCCGATCTTGTGAATCACCTCGCGGTTTGCAGAAATGAACGGGTGATCCGCTCGGCTCCGGAGCACATAAATGAAGCCACTGTGGGAATCCCCTTCGTCTTCCTCCTGCGAGAACAGAGGTCCATGGTCCGGCGTGGTGATCCGCCGACTGGTCTTGTCTTTGTAGAGCGCGCGCTGGAACGAACGAAGCAGCAGGTCACCTTCCGTGCCGTTGTCGTAAATGAGCCGAAGCCGGCAGTCAGGGCGCCCGTAGTAATTGGTTTCCTTTTCGCCAACCTTGGCCACATAGACCTTCTGGCCGTGGAGGATAAACAGCTCGCCCTCGATGACCTCGGCATTCTCCTGAAACTTGACGGTTGTCCGTCCACCGGATTCGAGATCCGCTTGAACCTTCTTGAAAACGGGCGCGAAGCATTCGAAGTCCGGGCACGGCGTGCGCTGGGCGATTTCCTCAGCCGCGCGGATCTCCTCACGGGATCGCACATGTTTCAGCTGCGTGATGTCACTTTCCATCGACTCTCCTTCGACGCCCAATTCAGCGAGAAGCTCCGCATCGTTGTTTGCAGCCTCTTCCCGGAGCACGGACGACACCGGCGGAGCTTGGAGCAGACCATGCGGGTCCATATCCCTTACCAGTTCGAGACACTCCAACGAAAGCCGGATCCTGTCCAAGCGGACGGCGTAGATCCGCTCGAAAATGTCCGCTTGGGGATCGTTGCCCGGAGCGCGACCGTGTTCGTCGTAAAAGCGCACGATCTCTTCAAAGCCGGCGATGATCCGCTGCTCGCGCGGCGTGCGTCCGCCTGAGGATGTGGCAGTGGTTTCCACTCCCAGTTCATCCAGCAAATCCAAATCCTCGTCTGTCACGCGTTCAGCCATTCCGTTCCTCCTTGGCCTTACGTTGCAGGAAAGCGATGCCCTCCGCCATGCGTTTTTCCCATGGATCGACGGCGGTCAGTGAAGGAAGCCTGCCCTTTTCCGCCTTGAACCGCAGCGCCCGCTTGGCGAGATCGCGGGCCTCGTCGAGCGTCAGGTTCAGACGCTTGCTGGCGATGATTTCCGCCACCTGCTTCAACCGCTCTTCCGTCATCGACTTGGCAAGGATCGCGTAGGCCTCGCTGAAGGGATTGATGCGGTCGATCAGGTCGATGTCCAATTCGGTGACGGAAAGGGCGAATCTCCTCACGCCGTCGATAAGGGCGGTGTTGCGGCTTGGCTCGTTATCGCCGCCGGGGTCGGTGATTTCCTTCTTCGCCTGCTGGATGATGTTCAGCGCCGCCACGGCATGTTGGCGGACGGCTTCCTGATCCTCGTCATCCAGATGGGGAAACTTGTCCCGCACGATCTTGCCCATCCGGACCTGCGTCAGTTCCTCGGGGACCAACTCTTCATCAAACAAGCCGCGTTCCAGCGTCCGCTTGTCCTGGACGAATGCGGTGATCACCTCGTTGAGGTCTTCCCGGCAAATGCGCTCCGCTTCCGGGCTCTTCGGTTCGGCGAGTCCCTTGATCTCGATCTGGATCGCCCCGGTCGCCGGATTCACGCCGACATTGCACTTCTCCGGATCGTAACCCTCATCGCCATAATCGAAACCCTCTTGCGCTTCGTTTTCGGGACGCTTCGGTCTGAAATCAAAGCGCGGTGCCAGAACCTGTTCCATGAGCAGACTGGCGGCGATGGCCTTGAGCGTGTCGTTCACCGCCTCGGTGACGGCGCTCTCGGACGCATCCGGCTCCGCGATCAGATTGGTGAAACGCGCTTTCGTTTTCCCCGGAGCATCGCGGGTCGCCCGGCCGATGATCTGGATGATTTCTGTCAAGCTGGAGCGATAGCCAACGGTCAGGGCATGCTCGCACCAGATCCAGTCGAAGCCCTCCTTCGCCATGCCGAGGGCGATGATGATGTCCACATGGTCGCGGTTGTTCTTCTGCGCCGGGTCTTTCAATGCGGCGGAAACCCGGTCGCGCTTGGCGGGATCGTCATCCACCAGATCGGCGATCCTCAGGGTCCTTCCCTCAGGCGTTTTCACCAGATGGAATCCTGTTGCGGCGTCCGTTCCCAGCCATTCGCCGAGTTCTCCGATGATGTGCTCCACCTCCTTGATCTTGTCCTTGGTGCTTTCCCGTGAGTTGACGTTCGGGATGTGGAGAATCGTTTTCTCCTCGGGCTTCAGCACGCTGAGGATCTCATCCGAGTAACTTCCCGAGTAGAAATAGTAACCGATGTCCAGTTGCTTGAGATGCTGATAGCCGCTGAGCTGCTCGTAGTAGGTGTAGGTGACCGTGTCGAAACGGGCCTCGTCCTCCGGATGAAGCACCGCTTCCGCATCACCACGGAAGTAGGAACCGGTCATGGCGACAAGATGGGACTTGTCGCGATCGATGAACTGGCGGACTTGCTCGCCCAGCCGGTTGTCCGGACTGGCGGAAACGTGGTGAAATTCATCCACGGCGATAAGCCGGTCGTCGAAAGCCCCGATGCCAAACCGATCCACGGCAAAACGGAAAGTGGCGTGGGTGCAGACCAAGGTCCGGTCGCCGCTTTCCAGAAATGCCTTCACCGCATCCACCTTGCCGCCATCGGTGCCCGGCGCGTTGCACAAGTTCCAGCGCGGCTCGACTTTCCAATCCGCCCAGAAACCAAAGTCACTGAGCGGCTCGTCCGCGAAGCTGGAGCCGATGGATTTTTCCGGCACCACGATGAGCGCCTGCCTGAGTCCCTGATTCTCCAGCTTGTCCAGCGCGATGAACATCAGCGCACGGCTCTTGCCGGAAGCGGGGGGCGATTTAATCAGCAAATACTGCTCGCCTCGCTTCTGATAGGCACGCTCCTGCATCGGACGCATCCCGAGTTCGTTGGGCCTGATCGAGTGGCCGTCACCCGCGTAGGTGACGGAGACGGAGGGAATGGAGTGCGGGGCTTGGCTCATGGATGATTTTCAGTAGGTTTCCCATCGTTGTCCGCCAGTTCGCGTTCGATCTGCTCGATGCTGGGCAGGCTGGTTTGCAATTCGGCTGGCAGGGATTCCACCAGTTGGTATTCCGCGACTCCCAGCGGCTGGTCCTTGCCACGCAGCGCGTATTCCGCCACCACCTTGTTTTTTGTTTTGCAAAGGAGCAGGCCGATGGTCGGGCCGTCGTCCGGATGCTTGATCTGGGCATCCACCGCCGTGAGATAGAAGCCCAGTTGCCCGAGATGCTCCGGCTGGAACTTTCCGGCCTTCAGCTCGATCACCACGTAGCAGCGCAGCTTCAGGTGGTAGAAAAGCAGGTCGATGAAAAACTCCTCGCCACCCACGTCCAGCAGCACCTGCCGCCCGACGAAGGCGAATCCCGCACCCAGTTCCAGAAGGAAATCGGTGACGTGTTTGACCAGCGCCTGTTCGATCTCCCGCTCCCGCGCCTCCTCGCCCAGTCCGAGGAAATCGAAGCGATACGGATCTTTAAGAGATTCCCGCGCCAGATCGGACTCCGGCTTGGGTAAAGTGAGGGAAAAGTTCGTCACCGCCGTTCCGCTGCGTTCCATCAGGCGGGACTCAATCTGCATCACCAGGATGTTTCGCGACCAATTGTGTTCGATGGCTTTCTTTAGATACCATAAGCGATCTTCGCGGGTTTTGAGTTTGTCCAACAGGGCGATGTGGTGATACCAAGGCAATTTGTGCAGCAGTTGGTGCACAAATTCTCCCGTTCCCGATTTGTGCAAGGGCGCTTGCACAAATGCTCCTCCTTCCAATGGTCCAAGTCCTCCTTGGACAATTTCAATTTCCGGCCACGCTTCGGCGAACGCCCGCATGTATTTGAGGTTGCGGGAGGAGAACCCTTTCATCTCTGGAAAATTCGTCCGCAGGTCATGCGCCAGCCGATCAATCACTTTTGCTCCCCAGCCCTGTTGATCCTGCTGATCGAGGATCGCTCTGCCGATTCTCCAATAGAGCGACACCAGCTCAAGGTTCAGTGCTTGCGCGGCACGCTGCTGAGCCTCGTGAATCTGCTTTTTGATCTCGCCCAGCCAGTCGGGATAGCCTGCGGGCGGCTGGGTTAAACTTACCGGATTCTCATCATTCATGCCTTGCTCCTTCCTTTTGCCTTCTTCACGGCGGGGGCGTTCGCGGTCATCTTCGTATAGAGTTCAAAGAGCTTTTCTAGCCGCTCGGTGTCGTTCTTGAAGCGGCGGCCGATGTAGATGCGCTCCAGCGTCTCGTCGTTGCGCTCGTGCGCCTCGCGGAGATTGGCGGGCATCTTCGCCGGATCGTAGAGGTCGGCGATGGTCGCGGGGAAATGCGCCTCCCGAGCCAGCAGGATGTCCTCCGCGCAACGGGTGAGGTCGGACTTGTTCTGCTCGGTGAGCTTGGGCACGGGAAAGGTGTTCCAGCCGAGGGTGTTGGAGTAGGAGAAGCGCATTTCCAATCGTACGCAAACGGTGCCGATCCAGACCCAGTGGAGACGGGAGGCGATAAGCGCCATGTTCCAGAGCGGGGCGTCGTAGAGGGCGTAAACCTTGTTGGTAACAGTTGTTCTCTCGTCGAGTAAGCCGCAGGGAAGAAAATCTCGGTTTTCAGAGGTGATGGCGGGGACTGCGATGGTGTGGAATTCACCAATGTTCATCTCCCGCATTTGGTGAGCTCGCTTGGCCATGTCTTGGGCGCTCTTGTCTTTGCTGCCCAGCCGCATGGTACGAACGCCTTCCACTCGTTTGCAGATCGCCTCGATCTGCATGGCCTCCTGCACATGGTGGTCTTCGATCCAAAGGACAAACCGGTCTAAACCTCGGACAAACTCGGCGGAGCCGTAAATTCTCCGGATGAACTTTTTCTCCTGTTCAGATGTGAGATTCAGAGCGGCTAAATCGGCCGATTCTAAAAGCAAGTGGCCCCCATCCACGGGCTTATTGCCGAAACTCATTTCAGGCAATTTGTTAACGGGTTTTTGCGCTTTATCCACGATCACATCCGAACCAGTGACAAGGTAAGCATTGATATTCTCCGCCTCTTTCAGCACTGCATTTCCATCGCCATCCATGGAATATAGCCGCCGGATTTTGCCATTACCGTTGGTGATGCCTACGATCACCACCGTCACACCGGCATTGTGACTGGCGAGATTATTCCATTTGAAACTGGTGTGTGCGAAGTGGATGACATGGCCGGTCTGAAAAATAATGGGCCAGAGAATCGGCACCTGCTGGCCTTGGCAAATCGAGTTGGTCGAAACGAAGGCGGATGCGCATGGTGTGTGAGTGCCATAGTCGGCTGCTTTCATGAACCAGCCAGCGACATAATCGAGCGACTTCCATAACTTGGTGCGCCCGTCGAAAATCCGGCTCAGGTCAGCCTTTTGCTCATCCGACTGCCAAGTGGAACCAAGATACGGCGGATTCCCACAGATATAGGTTTCTCCTCCCTCATTCGCGAAATCGATCTCCGACTGTTCCAACGGAGTTTCGAACAAATCATCCCCGCGAAGCTTCACCCCTTTCCCCGTCGGCGGGCAGGCGCTGAGCCAATCCATCCGCAACGCATTTCCACAGGTGATCCAGTTCGCTTTTTCCAGCGGGAGGAACTCCGCCAGCGCGAGGGATTCGCCCCGGTAATGCACGTCGCACTGGTATTCCGCGATGATGAGGGCGAGGCGGGCGATTTCTGCGGGGAAGTCGCGGAGTTCGATGCCGCGGAAGTTGGTGAGCGGGATCTCGGTGGGGCGCTCCGCCTCGCCGCGGCGGCGGTTGATTTCCGCCTCGATGGCGCGGAGTTCCTTGTAGGCGATGACGAGGAAGTTCCCGGAGCCGCAGGCGGGATCGAAGACGCGGATGCGGGCGATGCGCTGGCGGAGGTTGAGCAGCTTGCGGGGATTGTCCCCGGCTTCCTCCAGCCGGGCGCGGAGCTCGTCGAGGAAGAGCGGATTGAGCACCTTGAGGATGTTCGGCACGCTGGTGTAGTGCATGCCCAGGGTGCCGCGCTCCTCGTCATCCGCCACGGCCTGGATCATGGAGCCGAAGATGTCCGGGTTGATCTTCGTCCAGTCCAGCGAGCCGACGTGGAGCAGGTAGGACCGGGCGATCCTGGTGAAACGCGGGACGCCGGGAGTGCCAACGTCTTCGTTGGCTGGAGCGCTGGCGTCCCCGCCGGCCCTGGGAGCGCTGGCGTCCTCGCCGGCGAGTGAATGAGGAGCCAATGAAGCGACGTTCACGGCTTTCTCATTGGCTTTCTCATTCGCGGTGCCGACGGGGACGTCGGCGCGCCCAGCCCCTGGCCTGCCGAAGAGGCCGCCATTGACGTAAGGGAAGACGTTTGCCCACGGCTTGATCTTCGCCACGCCGCGCTCCGCCAACTTGGTGTTCATGGCGCGGAAGAGTTCCTCGATGACCTCATGGGTGTTCGAGGAATCCCGCGCGCTCATCTGATCGACGGTGGCGGTGAACAGGCCGTTGCTGTGGAAGATACCGGTGTCCTCAGCAAAAAAGCAGAAGATCAGACGGGCCATGAAGTGGTTCATGTCGTGGCGGCGCAGCTCCGTGCTCCAATCGGCATTTTCGCGGAGGAGTTCCACGTAGAGGCGGTTCAGGCGGCCGGTGGCGCGGATGTCGAAGGCGTTTTCCCGGATCTGCTTGACCGTGGTGATGCCGGCGAGCGGTAGGAAGAATCCGAAGTGATCGGGAAACGCCGGGTAGTCGCAGGCGACCGTTTCGCAATCGTCGGCAAGACTTTCGGCCTCCAGCGTCTTGCCATCGGTGGCGAGAATAAACTTGGCCTTCTGCTTGGTTGTGGCCGGGCTATTCCGCAGGGCGGCAAGCGTGGCCGCCACCTCGCCTTCCGGGCAGACCTTGAGGTGGATGTTGTTCCGCTGGAGCACGCCGCCGGGGAGGTCGGACTGGTTGGTGCTGGCTTTTCCCTCCGCACGGAGGCGCTTGAGAGTGGTCTCCTTGTTTCCGAAGGCTTCGAGGAAGGCGTAGGGAAAAACCTCCGGATCGAAGGTTTGTTCGGCGAGCCTTGAGACGGCTTCTTCGATTTCTACTGCGTTCATGAATGGGTGCGGGAGGATTCAACGCGCCGGGCAACCGTGTTGCCAGTCCGATGAGTCACGGTGGCTAAGTTCCTCGAAGTAGCTGCCTTTTTCGCGCTCGGTCTTGGAGGTGGCGCGGTAGGTGGCGAGGATCTGCTGAAGGGGGCTCATGGATTGCCGGGAGGTTAGACGGCCGGCTGGAGAGGGGAAGGAATATCCGCAGGGGGAGATGAAAACCCTGATGGATGGGGCCGGGTCATACCGGGCGGCCGTAGCACCAAGGGCTGGCGGCGAAAAACAGCACCATCCGCGCGCGGCCCGATAATTGGGGTTGAGGATTGGACTCGACCTCTCCACCTTGGGCCGCGACGGGATCAGTTCCGACGGTCTCATTGCCGCCCCCAAGGGCTAATCTCAAATCTCAAATCTTCTTCCCACCATGCTCCTCCACTTCTTCAAAATGAACGGCGCTGGCAATGACTTCATCATTGTCGATAATCGCGATCTCTCACTCTCTGAAGCCCTCGACGCGGACACCATCGCCGCGCTCTGCGATCGCCACCGCGGCATCGGTGCCGACGGCCTGCTGGCCGTCGAGCCCGCCAAAAAGGGCGCGGATTTCCGCTTCCGTTATTATAACGCCGACGGCGGCGAGGCCGAAATGTGCGGCAACGGTGCGCGCTGCTTCGGCCGCTTCACCGCCCATCTCGGCGAGATCGTGCTGAAGAAGGTCACCTTCGAAACCATCGCCGGCACCCTTGCCGCCGAAATGGTCGGCGAGGACGTGCGCATCGCGATGTCGGATCCCCGCGACCTTCAGTTGGAAATCGACGCCAAGGTCCCCGATCTGGATGGCAGCCTGCACTTCGTCAACACCGGCGTCCCGCACGTCGTCGCGTTTCTTGAAAGCTCCAATGCGCTCGATGAATTCGACGTCTTCACCTTCGGCGCGGCCATTCGCAACCACGCCGCCTTCGCCCCGGCCGGTACCAACGCGAACTTCGCCGCCGTGCTCGCGCCCGACCACATTTCCATCCGCACCTTCGAGCGCGGCGTGGAGGATGAGACGCTGGCCTGCGGCACCGGCATGGTCGCCTCCGCCCTCATTCACCATCTTCTCACCGGTGCTCCCAGCCCGATCAAGGTCGATGTCGAAGGTGGTGACACATTGGAAATCGGTTTCGAAAAGGCAGGTGATCAGGCGTTCAAAAACGTCACCCTCACCGGCCCGGCCGACTTTGTCTTCGAAGGCGAAATCGACATCTGATCCGCGCCACTTGAAGTGCCGCAGATCACGAATGTGCGACTCGAATAGCAGAATGTGGAGCCGCGCACGCTTCCAATGTTGACGTGCATTTCTGGGGCAGTATCCACGCGGTATGCCAAATCCATGGACAGGAATCGGGAACCCCTACACCCGCACGGAAGTCATCGAGCGCTTCAACGATACGCTTTCCAAAGGCCAGGCGATCATCGCCGCCGGTGCCGGCTCGGGGATTAGCGCGAAATTCATCGAAAAAGGCGGGGCGGATCTCATCATCATCTATAATTCTGGACGCTTCCGGATGATGGGCCACGGCTCGACCGCCGGCCTGATGGCCTACGGCGATGCCAACGCGATCGCCATGGAAATCGGCGAGTATGAAGTGCTCCCGGTGGTGAATGAAATCCCCGTGATCTGCGGCGTGCACGCCACCGACCCACGCCGCCGCATGTGGCATTGGCTCGGCAAGGTGAAGGATATGGGATTTTCCGGAGTGAACAATTTCCCGACCCACACCATCATCGATGGCCACTTCCGCGGGGTGCTGGAGGAAACCGGAATGAGCGTGAAGAAGGAGTTTGAAATGATCGCTCTCGCGCGCAAGATGGATCTGTTTTCCATCGTCTATGTCGGCTCGCCCGAAGAAGCCGTCGAGATGGCAAAGTCGGGTGCGGACGCGATCATCGCCCACGTCGGCACCACCGTCGGCGGTTCGATCGGTGTGACCAACGCCGTCGTCAGTTGGGAGGAAACCATCAAGCGGACCCAGGAGATCATCGATGCCGCGAAAACCGTGCGTGACGACATTTTCTATCTCTGCCACGGCGGACCGATCAACACGCCCGAGGATGCCGACCGCGTCATCAGCGCGACGGATTGTGTGGGATTTGTCGGCGCTTCGAGCTTGGAGCGGATGAGCGTGGAGGAGTCACTGACCCATCTAACACGCCAATTCAAATCCATCTCCGTCAAACGGAAAAACTAACCATCACCCAGTCATGGCCACCATCGCCGTTCTCGGCACATTGGATTCAAAAGGTGAGGAGCATGCTTTCGTCGCGGAGTTGATCCGGGCACGGGGTTTTAAAACGCTGCTCATCGACGTCGGCACCGGTGGCCCGCCCACCGTCACTCCCCAGTTCTCCCGCGAGCAGGTGGCGGCGTCCGCCGGACTCGACCTGACGGATTTATTGGCGCGCCGGGATCGTGGTGAGTGCGTGGTGGCGATGAGCAAAGCGGCTCCCGTGTTCCTCGCCAAGCTCGCCGCCGTGCAAGACATCGATGGCGTGATTTCACTGGGTGGCGGCGGCGGCACGGCCATCGGCACAGCAGCGATGCGCGCGCTTCCGCTGGGTTTCCCGAAGCTGATGGTTTCCACCTTGGCAGCGGGAAATACCGCACATTATCTCGGCACCAAGGACATCGTGATGATGCCGAGCATCGCCGACATCGCGGGCTTGAACCGGCTCTCGCGGGTGATTTTCTCCCGCGCCGCCGGAGCGATCTGCGGGATGGTGGATGCAAAAATCGAGGTCGATGGTTCGCGTCCGTTGGTCGTGGCGAGCATGTTTGGAAACACCACGGCCTGCGTCACGGAAGCGAAGCGCATCCTTGAGGAAGCCGGCTACGAGGTGCTCGTTTTCGCCGCCACCGGAGCGGGCGGCCGCTCGATGGAAGCGCTCATTGAAAGTGGCATGGTCGCCGGTGTGCTTGATCTAACCACCACCGAGTGGGCGGACGAACTCGTCGGCGGCGTGCTGAACGCCGGCCCGGAACGGATGGACGCCGCGGCGAAAGCGCGCGTGCCGGTGGTGGTCGCACCCGGCTGCCTCGACATGGTGAACTTCGGCGAGCGCGCATCGGTCCCCGAAAAATTTGCGGTGCGGAATTTCTACATCCACAATCCGCAGGTCACGTTGATGCGGACCACGGCAGATGAATGCGCCGAGCTCGGCCGCATCCTTGCAGAAAAGGTGAACGCATATCCCTCACCCGCCGCGATTTTGATCCCGACCCGGGCCATCAGCGTGATCAGTGCCGAGGGCCAGCCGTTCCACAATCCGGTCGCCGACGAAGCCTTGTTCAGCGCGATCCGGAAAAATTCAAAGGTGCCCGTGGAAAGCTACGATCTTGAAATCAACAGCCCACTCTTCGCCCGCGCCTGCGCGGTGAAACTGCTGGAGCTGATGCACGAGTGAAAAGGAAGATGCCAACCTTGGCCGCACCAATCTCGTTCACCTCTCAACTGAAAACCGCCAATGCTTGTTAGTCGGGACTGAGTGGCATCTTCAAATAAGCAGCATTTAAAACCAAGGACTGATTCACGGGGAGGGAGGGACCCGGCTTGCCGGAGGATCCTGGACCGGATGCAGCATTACACCGCGCACGTCCTCAGACCCGCAGGCTAGCAGCACCCGTGATCAGCACGCAGCGGGATGCTATGCGGGGCGGAGCGACGATCTTCGGGGGAGTTGCTAGAGTGTGCTGGAGGGAAGTTTTGTTGAAATGCAACACCTGAACTTATTCACAATCTAACCAGTTATCATAGACCCCATTCAATCATCTGTAACTCGGTAATTTTCATATTCCCATTCGTAGAACTTAGACAATTCTGAAAAAGCTGACAAACTATCAGTCGCAGTGCATTGCTGGATTGTCGAATTTATGGAAGTCAGCATATCTTCAATAGGATTCTCACCAACAATAATTACTTTTTTTCCGCTTAAAATCGAACGATGCTTCTTCATCGCTTCAGGGGTGGCTACAAAAGCGTAATAGTCGTTGGTTCCTTTACCTCCAAGGAATCCAAATCGAAGATCGACATGAAAAAACAGATCCTCCGATGGTAGGGAAATCGGATCGTCCAAATTCATCTTTATGCTAAAAAATGACTCAAGGTATAACCCTTTATTCACAGGCGACATTGACGTGATAGTTTGATAAAGTTGCTCCATTATTTGGATCCCTGCGCTGGAAATTGGATTGAATTCCCGTATTTGCATAAGCCGAATCTTTACTCGTCGGCGGTCTCCAGAAACGTGTGCCATCTGCGGAAATCATCCCATCCCCCCTGCGCGTCACCCTTGCTCCAGGACCAAGCCACCGCATTGCCATATACAACACTTCCCCATGAGTGTAGACCCTTTGATTTCCTTGGTTTCCTTGAGCGTATTCCATCGTACGCTGCATGTTGTTGATTTGATTACAGCGTTCTGTCCCTTTTCGAGGCCACGCAAAGGGGCTTGTTCGTGGGGGTCCTGCTCCTCGGGGAAATACGAAAGGATTGGTCGGGCTTCCTAGTCGTCCAACTCTTGATCCTGGCCCCTGAATAATTCTACCTGGTCCTCGTTGAAGTCCCAATTCGTCAGAAGCGTTTACCGGATCATTTTCGACGTAGGCGTAAAGGTTCATTCCCCCCGCTTCCCCGATCGGATCGGCAGATAGCCATCTGCCAAGTTGGGCATCGTAAGCGCGGAAAGGTGCTAGGTGTAATTCGCTAGATTGGTGGAAGTAGTGGCCGGTGTAGCGGAAGTCGATGTCGAAGGTGCCGTAGATTGGATCATCATAGATATCGAACGCCACGGGTGCTTCGGTTACTTCGCCCCAGGCAGAGTAGTCGTAGCGGGCGGCGAGAGTGCCGCTACTACTAACTACTTCACGGATGCTGCCGAGGTGATCGCGGCGGTAAGTGTAGGTTCCAGAATCGGGGCCGGTGACGAGTTCTACGCCGTGGCCGTAGAAACGTTTTTTGACGGTGGAACCGTTTGTGGCGCGTTCTTCGGCGATTTGGAGGTCGTCCCAGAGGTGGCGTTTGTCGGAGGTGACGGTGTTTGTGGCGTCTTTCTCGACGATGCGGACTCGGCGGGATAGGCCGTCGTAGGTGAACTCGCTGCGGCAGGTGTCCGGATAGATGATTACGATGAGGCGATTGAGGGCATCCCATTCGTAATTCGTGCTGCCGGTGGCGGTGGTTATTTTGGTTAGGTTGCCGTTTAAATCGTATTCGAACTGGGTTTCGGGTTCGTCGGCGATTTCGACTTCGAAGGATTGGGTGGTGGTGTTTTCACTGAAGTCGGTGGCAGCGATTTCAATCTCGTGGGTGCCAGACGGGAGTTCTAGATAGGCTTCGAAGAGCGTATGATTGCGCATTTTCGCTTCCTGGCCGTTGACCTTGACAGTTCCGGGTTCGTCGAGAGTACCGGCAAAGCGGGTGGGGCCGCTGCCGTGGGTGAGGAGTTGGTTGAGTTTGTTGTGACGGGTGGGGATGAGGCCGGCGACATCGGTTTGGGTTGCGATGCGGTTGTCGCCGGGGTCGAACTGCCATCCGTGGGTTTTGAGAATGGTTTCGGCGGGGTTCTTGAGGATGGCGGAGGTGAGGCGGGTGGCGGCGTCGTAGCCGTAGTGCCAAGTGCGGGTATCGAGGCTGCTTCGCTCTTGTTTCCAAGTGGTGATGGTGCCTTGCGGGTCGTGGCCGTATTCGTGGGCGGCAAGGATGCTGATGTTGGCGACGTTCGCAGAAGCTCCCCATCTTCCCACAGAGAGAAAAATCAGCAAACCCAGGAAAGTGACAAAAGTGCGACTCAATGTGGACATTTCCTACCAAATTGAGCAATATGTGAAAAGGTCGGATTCAGAAAAAGTTGCGGCATGTCCGGTGGAGAAAATCGTGCGATGGTGTTAATCCGCGAGAAGCGATTCCAATCACGTCACACTCACCCACTTTTAAGCAGTGGGATAAAGTAAATTAAGCCTAGCAAACTCTAATAGATCTAAATCATTACAAGCATCCTTAAAAGAAGAATTAAGTGCAGTGAATATAAACTTATCTGATAATTCAAGCTCCTCGCCTGAAGTAATAATACACGAAAATATTGACGAATAATAAACCGAAATTTTATCGAATAATTTTTTACGCTCATTCTTTGAAAATTGACTATTTTTGAACGACAAAGACATCACCAAAAAATTTAGTTCTCGATAAAACATTAGATTAAATTTACCGAAGTCTGAGGGATAGACAGTTATGATCTGATCAGTTGTCGGAGGAAAGATCTTGAGAAATTTTTCTTTGGAAAAGCACTCATCGATATTCGTATTATTACTCATTGATTGCACAGAAACCTGAAATGGGAAGTCGCTGCCCTCACCAAGAATCAACATAGTATGCTCTAAAAAATTTAAAGGGCAAGCCGGACAAGCCGATTGAATAAAAGTTACTATGTAGTTATAACGAGCACTCATACAAAAAATATTTATGGAAGTAAGTTGTATAAACTCCGGAATGCTCCCTGTGGATCTAATCTTAGAAGATCATCTCCGACCTGATAGTGAGTTTCTCCCGAATGCTTGACAGCATCGCAAGGAATCTTTGTTACTTTAGCGCTCGGATCATTTAGCATATCCTGTGCCTTTTTTCGGTATTCGTCGTGAGTTCTGTATCCGGGTCGATTCACGTCTCTATGATGTGCGAACTTTTTGCCTAGTTGCGCGTCAGAAGCCTTGAGCGGTAGTTCTACTTTTGCCGATTTGGCACCGGCTCTAATAGCGCTAAGACCATTTTTTGCACAGGCTGCACCTGGTGGGAACATGGCCTGAGCCGCAAGAGCAATTCCCGGCGGACTCACATTCTGGTCTGCGGCATTTGCTGGAGCATGGGCATTTTCTGTTGTCGCAAAGAGGCCAATAATAATGGGGATGGCCAAAACAGGATGCCTTCCATCAGGATCGATAAAATTTACCGGATCATTTCCGACATACCCATACAGGTTCAATCCCCCCGCCTCCCCAATCGGATCGGCAGATAGCCAGCGGCCACGTCCGGCGTCGTATGCACGGAAGGGGGCGAGATAAAGGCCGCTGGCCAGGTGGTAGAAGTGGCCGGTGTAGCAGAAATCCAAGTCAAAAGCTCCAGAGACAAGTTCGGATTCTCCCCAAGCAGAGTAGTCGTAGCGGGCGGTGAGGTTTCCTGCGCCATCGATCACTTCGCGGATGCTGCCGAGGTGGTCGGTGCGGTAGGAATAATTGCCTGCTTGTGGGCCGGTTACGAGTTCTACGCCGTGGCCGTAAAAACGTTTCTCGACGGTGCTGCCGTTTGAAGCACGCTCTTCCGCGATTTGTAAGGCGTCCCAGAGGTGGCGTTTGTCGGAGGTGATGGCGTCGGTTTCGTCTTTTTCGATGATGCAGACGCGGCGAGAAAGTCCGTCGTACGAGAAGTGGCTGCTGGTGCTGTCCTCTTGGTGGATGGCGATGAGTTGGCCCAATGCGTCCCAATCGTAGGTGGTGAAACCGGTGGCGGTGGTCTTTTTGGTGAGGTTACCGTTTAAATCGTATTCGAACTGGGTTTCGGGTTCGTCGGCGATTTCGACTTCGAAGGATTGGGTGGTGGTGTTTTCACTGAAGTCGGTGGCAGCGATTTCAATCTCGTGGGTGCCAGACGGGAGTTCTAGATAGGCTTCGAAGAGCGTATGATTGCGCATTTTCGCTTCCTGGCCGTTGACCTTGACAGTTCCGGGTTCGTCGAGAGTACCGGCAAAGCGGGTGGGGCCGCTGCCGTGGGTGAGGAGTTGGTTGAGTTTGTTGTGACGGGTGGGGATGAGGCCGGCGACATCGGTTTGGGTTGCGATGCGGTTGTCGCCGGGGTCGAACTGCCATCCGTGGGTTTTGAGAATGGTTTCGGCGGGGTTCTTGAGGATGGCGGAGGTGAGGCGGGTGGCGGCGTCGTAGCCGTAGTGCCAAGTGCGGGTATCGAGGCTGCTTCGCTCTTGTTTCCAAGTGGTGATGGTGCCTTGCGGGTCGTGGCCGTATTCGTGGGCGGCAAGGATGCTGATGTTGGCGAAGCGGTGTTCGATGCGTTCGAGGCGGCGGTCCTGATTGTTGGGTTTGTAGGTGAGATGGGTGCTGTGGCCGTCGGGATAAGTGACCGTTTCAGGTAGGTGGGTTTGGTTCAGGTATTCATAGCCGAAAGTGCCGAGGCGGTTGATTTCCTGTTCGAGACGGCCGAGTGCATCGAATTGACGGGTGAGGCTGTTGGCGCTGCCGTGGATTTGCCTTCCAGTAAGGCGGTTGAGGGTATCGTAGGTGCGGGTGATGGTGTCGTCTGTTAGCGGGCCGTTGATAGTGTGGATCTGCCCGGCTCCGAGTGTGCTGCCATCGTTGGGGTGATAGGCCCAAGTGGTGGTGCCTGTGCCGTCGGTGAGGGTGTAGGGACGGTTGTAGTGCTGGTCCCAGATCCAAGTGTGGCCGGGGGTGGTGTGGATGGAGTTGGTGAAGGTGGTTTGGTGGAGATTGTTGTCGAGGTGATAGGTGTGCCCGGTGACTTGGCCGAGGGCGTCGGTGGTGGAGAGCAGGCGACCGTTGTAGGGGTCGTATTGATGAGTGGTTTTGGTGCCGTCGGGCAGGATCTTCTCGGTGAGCCGACCTTGGATGTCGTATTTCCAGCGGGTGGTGTTGCCGTTCGGGTC
Organism: Akkermansiaceae bacterium; assembly: GCA_040881795.1. GTDB lineage: Bacteria > Verrucomicrobiota > Verrucomicrobiia > Verrucomicrobiales > Akkermansiaceae > Luteolibacter. The sequence continues at coordinate 11,911 of JBBECN010000112.1, read as the reverse complement.
GATGAGGCGGTTGATGGCACCGCAGGAGCAGTAGTCGTATTGGGTGATCCGCTTTTCGGGGTCAGTCTCGACCATGAGCTGACGGCTGGCATTGTGGAGGTAGGTGGTGGTGCGGGAGAGGCGGTCGGTGTATTGATGGACGTCGAGGTGGAGATAATCCCACTTTTCGAAGGTGGTGTCGGGGTAGGTGCGTTTGGTGAGGCGGTCGAGATTGTCGTATTCGAGTGTGATCTTGTGGCCTTTCGAGTCGGTGAAGGTGGCAGGGAGTCCTTCACTGTTGTAGGCGAATTTGGTGGTGGCTCCGGTGATAGCGCCTTCGATTTTGTAGAGGTAGCCGTAACCGGAAGGGGTGTCGTTTTCTGGATCGAAGTTGAGGCGGTGGTCGTAGGTGTAGGTGGTCTCGTCGTCGTTGGGATCGGTGACGCTTTCCAACTGGCCTTTGCTGTTCCAAATGAGAGCGGTGGTTTGGCCGGAGGCGTCGGTGACCTCTCCGGGGAGGTGGTCGGTGTAATCCGCGAGGGTAACGAGAGTTTCCCAGGTGGAAGCACCGGTTTTCTGGCGGATTTCCAACAGATCGATGTTGTTAGTCGAATCGTAAATGCGCTCGGCTTCGCGGCCAACGGGATCGATGGAGCGGGTGGGATGACCGAGGAGGTTATAGGCGAACTGGGAAATTTGCGAGGTGCCTATGTTCTGGTCCAGGTCGTTTTGCCCGAGATCGTCGATGGCGCGTGCAACTTTGGATACGAGGGAGGATCCGGTAAAAAGGGTGGCGTCGTATTGGTCCTGATAGTTGTAGTAAATCCGGGATTGCAGGGGTGGTTTTTCTGTCTCGAGGATGGATTCGATTCGTTGAAAATCTTCTGAGTGGAGCCACTGATAAATGTGCGCTTTGGTGTAATCGGAGGTGGGGTCGTTGTTTAGCGCCCGCATGGTCTTGGTGTCCCAGTGGAAGGTGTTGCGATATTTGCGGATGCCCAAACCATCTCTAAGGCGGGTGGCGATGACACCGTCTAGCTCGCCACTGGGCTCGTCTTCGCGTGGGCTGGGTAGGAGTTCATCCTCGGTTAGGATTCCGGGAGCGAGTTGTCGATATTCGACCCGTTCCTTGAGACCCATAGGATCGGTGATGACAATCCAGCGGCGGGTATCGCTGGCAAATTCGATTTGAGGGAAGTCGAATACCTGTCCGGTTTCAAAGGTGGTGTTTCCATAGGGAGTGCTGAGTATTTCAATAAAATCGCCACTGCCGTAGGTGAATTCGGATTCGATACCGACCGGGTCGGTGAGCAGTTCGAGGCGACCGGATTCGTCGTAACCGAAGTTGGCCTCGCGGCCGAAGGGATCGGTTAGTTTGGTGATTTTAAGGGAATCGGTGGGATGTTCGTAAGCCAGAGTGGTGGCTTGGTTGAGGCTGTCGTGAATATGGGTGAGTTGACCCGCGCTGTTCCAAGTGTAAGTGAGGGTGTTTCCGTGGGGATCGGTCTGGGAAGTCATGAATACCCGCCTTGGCCAAACGGTTGATGCGTCCGGGGAGTTGAAAATGACAACGCTGTTATCAGGATAGGTGAGTGTGTAGGCTGTGGAACTGGTGCGCTTGAGCAGCGCCTGAGATTTGAGCTGGCGGGCGTAGTCTCCGGTGGTGTCGTCGTAATCTCCGTAAACGTGTGCGCCGCCACCGGCGAGGTAATGCCTGACATTTTCATACTCGTCGTTCGGGTCATCAATGATGGCGGAGATCCATCCGGCGGTCCATTTGGGTCCAAAGTTCGGATAGGCAAACACCGAAGGATGATTGGCTTCACGTTGGTTATAGGTCACGGTGAAGTCAGGTGCCGGGCCGAAAGGCGGCGAATAGGTTAGAGGACGATCCGTGATGTTGAGACTGACCGCCATAAGGTGGACGTTCCAGACGGCCATACCGGGGGGAACAGGAGCAGGGCATCCGATTTTCTTGTCGCAAGGGCCGGTGGCGTCTGGATCGTAGCCAGTGACATATCCCCGGCCCCAGACGGTTTCAGCTGTTGTTTGATCGAGGAGGCTCCAGCCTTGAGGCGGGAAATTGGTATCATCCGGAATGAGGAAATGGCCGCTGGTTTCATCGGCAAGGGCCTCGGGCGTGATCCACATGGAATCGTCGAAGGTGCCGTCTTGGACGTGGTAGCGCCCGTTCTTGAAAGCGGTGATTGCGGCGAAATGGCCGCTTTTCCAGTGGACCAAGGCGGGTAGAGGAAGTGGAACATCGGCATCCCGGCGGGCGGGGCGCAACGGGATGCCGGCTTCGATGGCCCATTGGTAGTTCTGCCAGAGGGAAGTTCCTTGGGTGGTGGATTGTGCACCGAGAAGAATTTCGCGAATGGGGCGCTGCGGATCGAATGATGCGTAGATTCTGTCGAGCGCCATCGGGCCGCAGCGGAAGGCGATTTCCGGTGTGGTCTTCATGGCATGAAGTCCAGCCCTTGCACCAGCGACCATCTCAGTGGCGACACCGCCAACCTCTCGGTTGATTACAGATTCGAAGGCAGGCTCGAGAATTTCGACGCGCCCGAGCTTTGAGTTAAGCATGAGGTATTCGCCAAGAGCGCGGTCCGCCAGGGTTTTGGCGCGGGGGTGGGACTGGTTCTCGAGGCCAAGCCAAGCGGCTTGAAATTGATCGAGGGCGCGGGAAAAGAAGCCTTGGCGGTAGTAGATCAGGCCGAGGTTGAGCCGCAGCGTGGGGTTCCACGGTGAGGCCGGGTGCGAGGCAAGATATTCCTCCGCTTGCGTCAGCCGGGCGAGGATGCCGGGGGCGAAGGGTTGGAGGGTGGAGAACGAACGGAGCAAAGTTTCTATTGCAGCATTCTGGGCTTGAGTGGGATTTTCGCCGACAGGCCAAAGGGGCTCGGAGAGCGGGCGGAACGCGGCGAGCTGTGCTGTGCCGGGATTTTCCGGTAGAGTTTGGGTGAAGGGAAGTTCTTCGAGCGCGTGGATGGGGGCGGAAAAAAGGAATACGAGAATGGAGAATGCACAGATGCGCAGCGCGAAAGGCAGTCGCCAAGGGTTGGATTTTGGCGGCTTCATGGGAGGAGAATTGCAGTCTCCGGCTGGATGAGGGTGATGGCGGGCGGCGTGGTGTCCATGGGATCAGGCTCTGGAATTTCGGGTGGTGTCACCGGCAGCCCGAGTTTGTGGGCGATGCCGTCGAAAATACCGTCGCCCGAGGTGTCAGGGTTGAACGGGTGTGACTCTAGCAGCCATTCCTGATGGGTTGTCAGCCCGTCATGGTCGTAGTCGGCCTGCATCAGGTCCGAATCAATATCGGCGGTGTGGAGGGCTCGAAAAAACAGCTTGGAAGTGTTGGAGCGGAATCCCCACGAGATGACTTCGTCGAATCCGACTTCGAAGATGGGCATGAACGCCCATGTTACGAGGTCTTCGGATTGTTGAATGAAGTAAAAGCGGTCTTCAATGCCCCACCACGAAAGCAGCGAACTGTCCTCAACTGGATCATGTTCGAGAATGAGTCCGTCATTGAGGGAATCCGCCGTGGGATCGCCTCGGAGAGCTCCGGCCACGGATAAGAGAGCCAGAATGGACCAGATTGAATGAGTTTTCATGAATTTGCGGAAGGTGTTAGTTCTTCCCGTTGGTCCGACTGCGCACCGGCCAGAAATTAATGACCGTATCTCTGGGTATTGGCGGGTTCGCCTCGTGCCAGGCCCGCAGGGCTTCGTTCATTTCCTGCCGATTCTGCCACGCCACTTTGAGCGCTTGCTCGTTAATGGCGTAGTGCTGGTGGAGTGCGTCCATTTCCTCGACCAGATCGGTGGGGACTTCTTCTCCGGGTTTTGCGTAAATCACGTAATCGGGCCTGTCGGATTTCAACATGCTGCCGTCCGGAACAGTTTGCGGCGTGTAAACCTCGCCTTTCTCCATGGCCTTCCGGGCGTAGCTCTGTTCGCGCTCGGAATCGATGTTGCTGACGAAAAAGAATGTGGACCAATGTGTCTGTCCGCTTTCCAACCAGCCGATCATCGAAATGTAGTTGAAATCGATGTTGCTCAAAACCGTGAAGTCCAGTGCGCCTTTGCGCCATTGCAACTCGGACAGCTTACGATCAAAGACCGTGGCGGAAAGCTGCATCGTCCGGAAGTCCTGGCGAGAATCCCGCCACTCAGCCTTTTGCTCCTCCGTCCACTCGCCGACTACCGGAGCAGGCTTCACTGGCCAGGTCTTGGGTGCCAGCCGCCGCATGGTGATTTTGGGAGTGGTGCGGCCAATCTGCCAGGTTGAGAGAGCCGGGGCCGCATGGATGCTCCGCAGGCGTTCTTTTTCCCGCTGGGCGGCCAGACGCATTTCCTGGTACACGATTGCCTCGGCTTTGGATGATGTGAGGATTGGTGGGATCGGGAGTTCCTGAGATATTGCCGCTACCTGAATCAGGATCACAAGATGGAAGGTGAGGGCTGAAATTCTCATGAGTCTTTTACAATGGCTGGGAGTCTCCGAGAAATTCCTGTTGGGTCAAGCGTCAAAGCCCGTGGCACAGAGAATTCTCTGATCTATGGAGGGGCGGTGCATTGACTTGTTATAAGGGGTGAATGAATTGCCAGAGGCGCAACGGTTCGCCCTGATTGTGGCGGAGCACTTGAAATTCCACCGACTCAAGCGTGGTCTGTCAAAGTTGGCTCTGGCGCAAAGGTCAGGACTGGATCAACGAACGATCACATTCATTGAGGACGGGGTTAATATTCCGAGCCTCGCCACTCTGTTCGCCATTTGTCAGGGACTGGAGGTGGATGTCGCGCGGATCGTCAACGCAGCTTCCAAGGGGAAAAGTCCAAAGTAAAACCGTCAATCGGGTCAATGTCGAAACCGTCAGTCCCGGCAAACAAGCATTCAGGCCAATCAGCGCTGCGGGCCAGCCGTTTCATGACCCCATGTTCGCACGGGCGTGTGCGGAAAAGCTGCTGGAGCTGATGCGCTTGTAGTTAGTTTTTCTCCAGCTTGAGGAGTTCTCCGGCAGTCCACGGGGTGAATTTCCGCTCCTCGATCTCAGGGCGCAGGGTTTTGACTTCGGAAGGGGCGATGGGGTTTCCAACCTGCTTCCCGAACGCATGGCGGACGTAGCTCGCGGTCGCGGCGATCTCATCATCCGTTAGATGGATTTGTCCGGGCATGGCGCTGTTGAACTCCACGCCGTTCACTTGGATCGGGCCGTAAACTCCGCCTAACATGATTCGCAACAGCGTGCGGGTATCCCCTTTCACCCACTCGGAATCGACGAGAGGCGGGAAAGTCGCTTCGACGCCATTTCCATCCGCCTGATGGCACTCGATGCAGGCTTTGAGGTAAATCGTCTGACCGGCGAGCAAGTGCTCGGGCAACTCCGGCTCCGTCGGCTCGGGGGCTGGCGCGGCGTTCAGGATTTCATCTATCTTCGGCCGCACCCCAGCAGGAGCGGTGGCTTGCATGGCCACCAGCGCGGCGCGGTTCGGGCCTGCGGCGATGCGCTTGGCGATTTCGAGAATTTCCTGACCTGCCCAGCCTTCGGGAAGATCGGCTGTAAAAGCGACCGCTAACAGAGTGGAACCCTGACGGCGCATCGCAAGCCGGATGGCCTCGGACTGGCTGGCGTCGAGTTTGGTTTCGCGGGTGGCGACCTGCCAGAGTGCCTGCGCAATCGGTTCGTTGGACGGCGCTTGGGCGGCGGCGCTGAGCATCAACAACAATTCGCGCGGATTGCGGGTGGTGGTGAGCAAACGCGGCAAGGCGCGGACCACCGCCGGATCCCCGGCACCGAGGGCGAGCATGGCGTGGCGGCTGACGATGGCATCGTCATGCCCAAGCGCGCTTTCCAATGCCTGATAGGCCGGGCTTCCAGGCAACACACCCAAGCCCTCAAGCGTCCAAATGGCGTGGATCACGTGGATCGCGGAAACCGCTTTGCCAAAAACGAGTGAAATCAAGTCCGCCACCATATCGGGTTTCCCGCGTTCGATCAGCAAACGCTGGGCATGCAGGCGGGTGTGTTGCGAGGGCGATTGCAATCCGGCGATGAGCGTGGCGGATTTGTGCGGGTCGAGATTGATGGGCTTGCGGACGTTGCCGTTGGCGGGGACGACTCGCCAAATGCGGCCGTGACTTTGATCACGCAACGGGGTGACATAGGCATTTCCCTTGCCGGGTTTTTGTTCGCCAATCTGATAGGGGCTGTGCGGATAGTCATACCCGCGCGCCGGGTTCCAGAAGCGGAAGACGACATTGTGCTGGATGATCGGATTGTACCAATCGGCGATCCAGACCGCACCATCCGGCCCCGCGCGGGCAACCACCGGGGACGACCATGCGTCCGAACTGGCGAAGAGGTTGTTGCCTCGAAAATGTGTGGCTTTCAACGATTCATGATCCACCACCATGCCGAGTCCCACCGCGTGGCCGGTCGGTTCACACACGAGCACGTTGTTGCTCTGGAGCACGCCATCAAGCAGCGTATCGGTGTAAAATTGGTGACCTGCCGCAGCGGTGTAGCGATTGATTTGATCGACCTGCGTGATATCAAGCGTGTTCGGATAGATGATGGTGGAGGTGTCGGCTCGCGGCGTCGGGCCGGGTTCGATGCCGCTGCCGGTGTAGGCGGCGGAGGGAATCGAGAGGATCCATGAAGGATTGTTGTTGGCGGTGGAACCCATCACATCGCCCTGCTCGGTGAAGCCGAGGCCCCAGGTGTTGTTGGTGGTGCGTTGGAGGT
>JBBECN010000112.1:3041-5081 GCA_040881795.1 Akkermansiaceae bacterium | reverse complement strand
TCGCCCTGCTCGGTGAAGCCGAGGCCCCAGGTGTTGTTGGTGGTGCGTTGGAGGTGCTCGAGTTCGGATAGATCCGGGCGGAAACGGAAAACAGAGGTGCCGAACTTGGATTTTTTCCCAGCCAAGTCGATGTTCACGCCGCTGTAGCCGACGGTGGCGTAGATCCAATTGTCGATGCCGTAGAGGAAGTGTGAGGTGGACGCGTGGGTGTCGTTCATGTTGAGGCCGGTGGCCAGCACCTTGCGGGTGTCCGCCTTGTCGTCGCCATCGTCATCCCGCAGGAAAAGAATGTCCGGACCATCGGTCACGACGACTCCGCCGTTGGCGAAAACACTGGTGGTGCAATGGCGGAGGTCGTCCACGAAAACGGTCATTTTGTCCGCCTTGCCATCGCCGTTTGTGTCTTCGAGGATTTTAATCCGGTCCTTGCCGCTGCGAGGCTCCAACGGCACATCATTCGGATAGGCAAAACTCTCCACCACCCAGGCGCGGCCGCGGGTGTCCCAGTCGATGGAAATCGGATTGATCACCATCGGCTCGCTGGCGAAAAGCTGCAGGCGGGTGCCTACGGGGACTTGGGCATGGGCCGCGCTGGCTGCGGGCGACAACGGTTTTTGCAAGGCCATCATCGGAATGTCCGGGTGGGTGCGGCCCTCGATCACGGGTGTTTCAATTTCGAGTGGAGGCAAGTTCAGATCATCGAATTCTTTGGCACGTTTGTCGCCAACCGCCCACAGGATCCCGCGTTTCACGAGGATCTGATAGGCACTTTCCTTCCAGCAGCGGAGGTCGTGACCGCTGGCCGTGTAGAAGACCCGGCCTTTTCCCTCGTCGCGGGTCCAAGTCCATGGCTGGGGCTCGGTTTCGTCCTTGTTCATCGGCTCGCGGACTTGGAGCAGATGGCGATCCGGGGTGAGATCGCGGTGAATGTAAGTTTCGTCCCAGCAGGTTAGAACCGGAAGATCGCGGGTGATGGGGTGATCGGCATCCACCGTCTTCGGACTAAAAACACGCCCTTCGTGGCTTTGAAAACGCCCGCCAACGAGCTCGAACCAGGCTTTGGATGGATGGAAATTTCCGCAAGCGCTGTGCAAGGCGACGAGCGCGCCGCCATCCCTCACCCAGGGTGAAATTGCTTCCGGGACTTGGTCTTTTTCGTGGTTCGCGTAAACCAGCAAGGCGTCGTAAAGATCGAGATTTGCCCGGGTGATGGTGGCGAGATCTTCGGTGAAGGTGAGATTGATCCCCTGTGGGCCGAGGGCTTGTTTCAAAACCCGGTAGCGCTCGATGGGTTTGTGGCCGCGGTCATCGCCGAGGAACAAAACCTCAAGGCGGCGGGACTCCTGAGCAATGGCCATGATGGAGCCATGAACGGTAAGGAAGAGAAGCAGGAAGCAGCGGAAGACCATGGATTTTTTGAGGGAAAAGTTCAGGGTAACTTGTTACATACGACAAACCCTCCGCATTCTTTTCAAAACAAAAAACCATGGAGGAATCATCTCCAAGAGTTTTGAAAAATCGGCCAACTTGGCGACGGATCTCAGCTCATGCCATGCGGCGGCGGGATCGCTCCGATGGAATCGAGCAGAAATCACCCGATGATGCGACGCATCGGGATCATGTTGGAATACTCGAATCCCTGTTTTTTGAAAAACTCTTGGGATTCGGCGCTGATTTTATCAGTCAGCAAGGTGATGCGCTTGAATTGTTTCTTGTGGGCAAAATCCACCACGTAATCGACGAGCATCGCGCCGTAACCCTGACCACGATGATCCGGATGGATGACCACATCCTCCATCAAGATCACAAATCCGCCGCAGGCGGTGGAAATCGTGAAGAGCAGGTTCACCATTCCGAAAATCTGGTCCTTGTTTCTGACGACGAAAATCCGGCCGCGGTTCGGCTGTTCGAGGATGAGTTGCAAGCCGCGCTCCTGCACGGATTTGTCCGGTGAGAAGTCCCCGGAAAGGGCGAAGAGACTCATGACCAGTTCGGTGAGGGCCGGTAAATCCTCAATCGTTGCGGGTTCCACGTGAGGGC
>JBBECN010000112.1:0-2941 GCA_040881795.1 Akkermansiaceae bacterium | reverse complement strand
GCAGCGAGCGCGCCATTGGTCAGCACATAGTCGCCGATGGAGATTTCCTCATCCACCAGCGCATCGATCACCCGTTGATCGACGCCTTCGTAATGGCCGCAGAGGATCAGCAAATGCCCTGCCTCCGCGAGTTCGCGGGCGACGGCCTGCTTGAACGGCTTGCCTTGCGGCGTCATCAGAATGACCCGGGTGTCCGGCCCGCGCAGTGCTTCGACTGCGGCGAACAAGGGTTCCGGCTTGAGCAACATCCCCTGCCCGCCGCCACAAAGCGAATCATCGACCCGGCGGTGCTTGTCCAAGGACCAATCGCGCAGTTGATGTGCCTGCACCTCGACGATCCCAGCCGCGCGCGCCCGCTGGATGATCGAGTCGCTTAAGGGTGCGAGCGCCACTTCCGGAAACAAGGTCACGATATCAATCCGCATGGGGCGAAACTATCGCCCACAATGCCCCGATTCAAGCCAGCGTGCATGGCGATTGCAAACAAACCGTCACAATCGTTTTTCTCATTGACCATGAAGCGACGGAACTATTGGACGCATGCGCACACCCGCACGACTGGTTCTTCGAACCCGCCACGCATGAAAATCATCATCCTTTCCCGGAATCCGCAACTTTACAGCACCGACGCGCTGGTCACCGCAGCCCTCGCCCGTGGCCACGACGTCCGCGTCGTCGATTACCTGCGTTGCTACATGAACATCACTTCGCGCAAGCCGCGGATTTATGTGGATGGCGAGGAGTTGGTGGCGGATGCCATCATCCCGCGGATCGCGGCGCGGCACACCTTTTACGGGAATGCGGTGGTCCGGCAATTCGAGATGATGAACGTTTTCACCCTCAATGATTCCGTCGCCATCGCACGCTCGCGCGACAAGCTGCGCTCACTGCAAATTTTAGCCAAGCGCGGGATCGGCCTGCCCGTGACCGGCTTCGCCCACCACACGGAAGCCACCGGCGAGCTGATCAAAATGTGCGGCGGCGCGCCATTGGTCATCAAGTTGCTAGAGGGCACCCAGGGCGTCGGCGTGGTGCTTGCGGAAACCACGAATGCAGCAGAGTCAGTCATCGAAGCGTTCAAGGGATTGAACGCCAACATCCTGGTGCAGGAGTTCATCAAAGAAGCGGAAGGCGCGGACATCCGCTGCGTCGTGGTCGGCGGCAAAGTCGTCGCCTCGATGAAACGCCAAGGCGCGCCCGGTGAATTCCGCTCAAACCTCCACCGCGGCGGGTCTGCGGAAAAGGTGAAAATTTCCACCGATGAAAGAGCGGTCGCCATCAGCGCCGCAAAGGCCATGGGTTTGAACGTCGCCGGCGTGGATTTACTCCGCTCCAATCACGGTCCGGTGGTGATGGAGGTGAATTCCTCCCCCGGCCTCGAAGGCATCGAGCAGTCCTCGAAAAAGGATGTTGCCGGCATGATCATCGAGTTTATCGAACGCACTGCCGTGAAACCGTCGAAACCCACCGACAAATAAGCCTGAAAGTGGAAGCCTATCCTGGTTCAGGATACACCACCTTTTGGAGAAAAAGCCCATCAGCAGGCGCGCACAGCGGGGACTTGCCGAGTGGCAGGCCGGGTGGCTGGTCGAGCAGCGCGGCGAAGTCATCCAAGCGGATGCGGCCTTGCGCGGCATGCACCGCGCCACCTGTTAGAAGGCGGACCATTTTGTAGAGAAATCCGTCGCCCTTGTAGCTGATCTGATAGCCATCCTGCAAGGTGGTGAGCTCCACCGACTCGATCGTCCGGCACCAGTCGATCTCGGGCGTTTCGTTGCCGCGATAGGCGGCGAAGGCATGGAAGTCGTGGCGGCCGAGGAAGAGCGAAAGCGCTTCCCAGAGAACATCCGCATCGAGCTGGCGCGGCAGGTGCCAGGCGAGTCCGGCCTTGAGCGGCGGCAGGATGGGATCGGTGCAGAGGTCGAAGTGATAGACTTTGCCGATGGCGGAGAAGCGGCTGTGGAAATCCGGCGCGACTTCCTCGCAAGCCATGATGCGGATGGTGGCGGGCAGCTTGCAGTTGAGCGCGGGCACCCAGTTGAAGGGGTTCATAGAAATTTCCGGGGGCGCGTCAAAGTGTGCGATCTGCGCCAGCGCATGGACGCCAGTGTCCGTGCGGCCGGAGCCGTGGAGGCGCAGCGGTTGTTTGGCCACTTCCGCCATCGCCTCCTGGATGATGTCTTGCACGGTGTTTCCCCCGGCTTGGGATTGCCACCCGCTGTAGGGACGGCCGTCGTAGGCGATCGTAAGTTTGAGACGCATCATGGATTTCTCAGGACATCAACGAACAACCGGCAGCCCTGTGCAACCCTGTTCTTCCACGCTCATTTCAAAAACACCTCGCGAGCCTTGGCACCCTCGCCGGGGCCGACGAGTTTGTCAGTTCTGTTTTTCGTGGTGATTCACTCCACGCCCACACGCAGGTCACGGGCCGTCCACAAATGCTCCGCCGCGCACGCCACTTTGCCACGCATCTTCCTCGCGCCACTCTTGCGCTTCGCGCCAAACCGCTCCCGGCATTGCTCAAACAAGCTTTCCACAAACGCCCTGCTGCCCACCGCCGCTCCATCCGTAAAATATCTCACCTTCCACCTCAACATCCGACTCCAAGCCACATCCCGGCCGGCCCCGAGCCGGTCCAACTCCGCCGCCACCTGCCCGCTCTTCAGTCCCTTTTTCAAAACTTTCTCCACCCGCTCCCCCTGCTCGTTGATCATTTCCTTCGTTTTCTCCTCTCCTTCTTCCAGCAAGAGCATCCGGTATTCCCTTGCAACACGGCCCGCCCAATGACGCGCATCGGCTTCCCAGCCATTGTGGGCCATCACCGCGCGCACCAGGCCCGCTTTCGCTTTGGCCCCGCTTCGACCGGTCGCTCCCATTGCCTCACCATAACTGCTCCATCGATACTCCGCGGGATCCGTCACCATACCGGCTCGCACCG
>JBBECN010000111.1:0-4412 GCA_040881795.1 Akkermansiaceae bacterium | reverse complement strand
TCGCTGAAAGCTGCTTCCTTGAGCAAGGATTCGTGAAGGACTCCGACATCAAGGTTTCCGCCCTGCTCGAAGCCAAAGGCAAAGACCTTGGCGACACCCTCACGGTGACCCGCTTCGTCCGCTTCGGTCTTGGCGAATAAAAAGTGACGCAGGAATTCCTGCCGGATCTTGCTTTTCAAAAACGCCCGTCTCCGCCAAGTAGTCGGGCGTTTTTTATGAAGCACTTGCTTCAGTTCGGCCCGTTAGGCGATGGCCTTTACGCGGAGGTGGACCCAGGCACCACGAATCCAACGAATCCTGAGTCAGAACGCGCGAGGCGAGACGCCTCCGCAACGGTCTGGCGCGAGACGCGCCAGCCACTTTTCTGTGCGGAACTCAGGCTTCGATGCCGAGTTTGGCGCGGAGGCGTTCGATCTCTTCGGAAAGCGCGCCCCAGCGGGAGTAGCTGACTTCGAGCGATTTTGCGAGTTTGTCCACGGCGTTGGTGACCTCACGGAGTTTCCCGGGATTGTCGTTCACTTCCGCGCTGGATAGCTGCTGGCTGAGGGTGGCCTGCGCGCCTTCGAGTTCGGCGATCTTGGCTTCGAGCGCGATGAATTCGGTTTCCAGCGGCTTGAGGACCTTGGAGCGGATTTCGCGCTGCTCGGCTTCGATCCGGCGCTGCTCCTTGCGGTTCACCCCGGGGACGGACTGCCGTGAAGCCGTATTGTTAGAAGCTGGTGCCAGCGTGGCGAGTTTCGGAATGCCTTTTTTCGCCGCCTCATCCTCAGCGGATTTTTCGAGGTAATAGGTGATGTTTCCGGCGTAGAGCGTCGGTTGCTCGCCCGGGCGGAATTCGAGGGTCTTGGTGACCAAGGCATCGAGGAAATTCCGGTTGTGGGAAACGATCATCACACTGCCCGGATAGTCGATAAGCGCGCGCTGGAGCACGTCTTGCGACTGCATGTCCAAGTGGTTGGTCGGTTCGTCGAGGATCAGGAAATTCGCTGGGCGCAACAGCATGCAGACGAGCGCGACGCGCGAGCGCTCGCCACCTGATAGAACGCCGATCTTCTTGAAGACGTCGTCGCCCCGGAAAAGGAAACAACCTAACAAATTCCGCGCGTGCGGCATCGCCTCGCGGGATGCGGCGGCCTCGACGGTTTCCAAAACTGATAGATTCGGATCCAGCTCGTCCGCGTGGTTCTGAGAGAAGAAGGAGGTGGCCACCTTGTGGCCGAAGGTGTGGGCACCGCCGTCGGGTTCCTCCTGTCCGGTGATCAGGCGGCAGAAGGTGGATTTGCCCGCGCCGTTAGGGCCGACGATGGCGAATTTTTCGCCCTTGTTGATTTCAAAATCAAAGCCGTTAAAGATGTTGATCGGGCCGTAGCTTTTGGCCACGCCTTCCAATTTTGCCACGGTGTGGCCGGAATTCGGTGGCGGCGGGAATTTGAAATTCATCACCGCATCGTCCTGCTCGGGCGCCGGGATGCGCTCGACCTTCGCCAGCAGCTTGATCCGCGATTGCACCAAAGTCGCCTTGTTCGCCGACGCCCGGAAGCGGTCGATGAAGCGCTGGGTTTCCGCGATTTCCCGCTGTTGTGCGGTGTATTGTTTCACCCGGATCTCCTTGCGCAAAACCGACTCGCGCTCGAAGTAGGAAAAGTTTCCCGCATACTCTTCCGCCCGCCCGTGGGAGAAGGCGATGGTGCGCGTGCAAAGGGTGTCCAGCAGCGCCCGGTCATGGGAAATCAGCAGGATCGCGCCGGGGTAGTTGATCAAATACTGCTCGACCCAAATCTGCGTGCCGATGTCCAAGTGGTTCGTCGGCTCGTCGAGCAGCAGCACTTCCGGCTCCTGGAGGAACAATTTCGCCATCGCGATCCGCATTTGCCAACCGCCGGAAAACTCCGAGCAATCGCGCGTGAAATCCTTGGTTTGAAAACCCAGCCCCTTGAGCACGGACTCAATCCGCGGCTTCATCCGCGCTGGATCCATCGCATCCAGCTGGAGCTCCAATTCGCCGATTTCCTCTAACAAATCTCCATACGGCGACGAGCGTGGATCCAACTTCACCAGCTCGTTGGAAAGCCGGTCAATCTTCTCACTGAGTGCCATCGTTTCGCCAAAGGCGGATTCGGTTTCCTGCCACAGCGTGCGGCCTTTGACGTGGATACCTTCCTGTGGCAAGTAGCCGATCCGGGTGCCCTTCGGTGCGCTGATCTGCCCGGAGGTGGGCCGGATGATGCCGGCCACGCATTTCATGAGCGTGGATTTGCCCGCGCCATTGTGCCCGGCGAAAGCGATGCGCTCACGCGGTTGAACGGAAAATGCAAGGTCGTTGAAAAGCACGCGCGCGCCAAATTCAACTCGAAGGGACTGAACGGAAATCATCGGAGGCGGAAGATGCACGCCACGGCGGCGGGGTCAAGCCTCGGGGAAACCTAAGGGCCATCAATGCTCGACTTCGACGGCCGGAGCCATCTGGCAGTTGTCTCCCGACGGCTCGCGGTCCCAGGCTTTGAGAAAGGCCTCGATCTCTGAATACAGGCTGTCGCAGCGCTTGTTCCACTTCGCGCTGCCACGAAGAATCAGCGAGCTTTCGCGCAGCCCGGTGAAGCGGATCACCTCGGCCCCGGCGGCACGCAGGTCGCCGAGTTCGACGCGCAGGGTTTCGAAAAACGCGAGTTCGAAGCCGTTGCCTGCCTCCATCGCCGCACGTACCAGCGACACCGTCACCGGTGGTGCCAGCGGTTCGAGTTTTTCCGCGATGCGCTCACAGCCGATTTTCACCAGCATCTTGCGCATCCGGTCAAACAGATCTTCGAGCTGCAGCAGCTTGAGATCGCACTTCGTTTCCAGATAACGGACCACGCCACTGCGGATGTCCTCGACGAAGGGAAAATCCTCATGGTCCGCCGCCCGCGCCGCCCGCGACAACGCATCATCCAGCCACGCGGTGTCGTAATCGATCACTTGGTAGCGGCCGATTTGAAGCGCGGGGCGATTGCCGATGAGGGAGATCACTGAGTGGCTCTAAGGGAGGGGAAAATCAAAGGGGTGGGGTGTTGGGGGGAGTCAGGGGTGAAAACAGTTCAGTCTTTAAACAAGCGGCGCTGGAAAGGATCGCGCGCGGCGCGGCGGGAAAGCGATTGGATTTCCGCGATGAATTCGTTCACATCCTCGAACTGGCGATAAACCGAAACGTAGCGGACGTAGGCCACCGGATCGATCTGATGGAGCTTGTCCATCACCTTGCCGCCGATGATCGCGGACGGCACCTCGCTGATGTGATCCTTGTGCAGGTCCGTTAGAATCTCCTCCACCGCGCGGTCGAGACGATCCATCGGCACCGGCCGCTTCTCGCAAGCCTTGATCAGACCGCTCATCAGCTTCTCGCGGTTGAGCGCCTCGCGGGCTCCATCGCGCTTCACCACACGCAGCTCGGTTCGCTCGATCTGCTCGTAGGTCGTGTAGCGGTAGGTGCACTTCAGACACTCGCGACGACGACGAATCGAAGTGCCATCTTTCGATGATCTCGAGTCGAGGACTTTGTCTTTGAGAGAACCGCATTGGACGCAACGCATGAAACTGGATGGGGAACAACGTGCGAAATCCTAGGCACCCATCTGGTAGCGTCAATCCAAAAACTACGGCACATTTAGTAGTTGATCGCCCGATGGTCGGGAAAGCCAAAGGGAAGATTTTTGAAAACTCCGGCCCTTACGCCTTCTTTTTGGCGAGCTGCTCATCGCGGATTCCGCCGATGAAAAGCATGAAGGCTGCGATGAAAATGCAGGAGTCCGCGACGTTGAAGGCCGGCCACCAACCGCGGCTGCTAGGCACAATCTTGTCGTAGAGCGGCAGCTTGACCGCGATGAAGTCCACCACGTAACCCGCCGACAGCCGCTTCCAGAAGGTGGCGTCCGCATATTCCGTGAGAAGGAACCCTTGAACCAGTCGGTCAGTTAGATTGCCAAAAATCCCGCACAACAGCAAGGCCACCGCGATTTGCGACAGTGGATGATGGAAGACGCCCTTTTTCCAAAAAATCCGAATCATCGTCAAAGCCAGGAGCGGAACGATTAGAAACACCACCGGCGCCCATGAGGTTCCGTTTCCGAATCCAAAGGCCACGCCCTGATTGTGGACGCGCACCAGGTGGAAGAAATTTTCAATCACCGGAATTTCAAAAGCCTCATGCGACCCCTGCGGCGGGAATCTTCCAATGGTCCAGAACTTCGTGATCTGGTCGAGCACGTAGAGCGGGAGAGTCAGGAACAGGAGGAGCTTGGGAAATGTCATCGCGTGATTTTGGAAGAGGATTTGGATTCGTGGTGGTGGTTTAAGTTGCTGAACTGGATTTGGAAGGCCCCCCGGGCACGCCAACGTCCTCGTTGGCCTGTGAATGGGGTGTCAATGGAATGTCGTTC
>JBBECN010000110.1:0-4458 GCA_040881795.1 Akkermansiaceae bacterium | reverse complement strand
GCGCGCTGGCCTCCAACAACACCGGCGGCTTGACCAAAACCGGCAACGGCACGCTCATCCTGAGCGGCAGCAACGCCTACACCGGTGGCACCATTCTCGGCCAAGGCACACTGCGCCTCGATCACGTCCACGCCGCGGGCAGTGGAACGATCACACAAAGCAACGCGTCCTCGACCCTGCAAATCAACACCACCGGCTCCGTGACCAATGCCATGAGCATCTTCAATGTCAGCTTCACCGAGAGCGCAACGCTGACCGGTGCCAAAACGCTGAACAACGCGACCATTGATGTCGCAACTGGTGAAACGGTGACCGAGCAGGGCGTGTTGAGCGGAGACGGAGGCCTGATCAAAGAAGGCGGCGGAACCTACATCCTTAACGGCAGTGCCGACAACACCTACACCGGGGCGACTGTGATCAATGAGGGGAGCCTCGTCTTGAGCAACTCGAGCGGCAACGCGATCAACAACTCTGCCAGCATCACGGTCAACAGCGGTGGCACGCTCGTGCTCGGGGCCAGCAACCAGATCGGAGACGGGATCGGGCTCGTCCTCAATGGCGGCACGTTCTTGGTCGGCGCTTCGACGCTCTCGGAATCGCTCGGGACGTTGACCCTGAGCGCCAGCTCGACGATCGACTTCGGGGCCTATGGGGAGACAGGTTTCCGCCAACTGACCTTTGCCGACAGCTCGGCCATCGAATGGACGGGAACTCTGACCATTACGAACTGGCAGGGTGTGGCGCAGACATCTAGTGAGTTCACGCAGTTGGTGTTCGGCACCGGCGGTCTCAGCTCAACGCAACTCAGCCAAGTCGTCTGGGCCAATCAAGACATCAACGGCGGCGAGCTTTTGGACGGCAGCGGTGAGCTGGTGCCGATTCCCGAGGCGCCAGTGGTGTGGGGGGCGGCGGCCGTCGCGCTGTTCATTGCTTGGCGGGAGCGGCGGCGGTTGCGGTTCGTGTTCGGCGCGATCCGCTCCAAGCTCGGATAATGACTGCGCGCCAGCGCAAGACCGACGCCGACGTCGCCGACTGCGCAAAAGCCCCCCAAGCCGTGACGAAGGCAAAACAGTCCGCGCCTTTCAGCGCCGCAACAAAGGTGCACGTGAGCAAGAATGGGCTCACTGTTCGGTGAGCGCCTAGCGCCGTAGCCAAGGAGCACGGGCGCCTCTCCGAGCCGTATCAGTTGGTCGCCGGGCGACTTGTCTCGCAGACTCGGCTGGCTCTACGAGCTGGAGGCCCCGCCCGTCACGACCAGACATCATCGGCAAGATGCCGATGCCACTTCCCAGACAACACAGACGGGACGCCTGCGCCCCCTGGAAACATGCGCAAAAGTTTAACTTATCCGGAGCAGGTTTTGCATAGTTCCGGCTAGGCCGTGTACGTCTCTCGCCGACGCGCGCGGGGAAACTCGCGGATCAGGAGTGCACGCGCGCCCGAACTCTCGCCCCACGCAAACCGCCAAATTACCGACGCGCATGACAAGCGCGTGCGTAGCAGGCAACAAGATAATGCAAACAAAAGAGGGGATAGTCCATTGCTTCTGCTCCGGGTGAAGCGCAGTTTTACCTCTCAGTGCAGGTTCCCCCGCCATGCGCAAAATCACCTTATCCCCCCGACACCGCATAACGCGCCTGATAACTCTGGTTGCGGCTTGTCTGACAGCCAGTTCGGCATTCGCTGCGGATTATTACAATTACGGCGTGGATGACTCGCGGATCGATTTCGCAACCAATTACTCGAACACCGACGGCAGCACGACTAATGCCACGGTGAATCCCGGCGCGAGTGACAATTTGTTTTTCTACAATTCCACGGTGACCGGCCCCACAAATGTGTCGCTTGCAGCGGGGCCAAATCAGCTCACTTTCAATTCCATGACTTTCCGCAGCAACGCGGGCACCACCCAAATCAACCGGGAATTAGATGGGAGTGGCACTGGTGGCAACACCGTTGTGAACATCGGGGCGGGGGGCATCACACTCGAGGCCGGCGCGGGTGCGGTGAGCTTCGGCAAATTGGCCGACAGCGGAGACAACCAAAGAATCACTGTCGGAGCCACCGCCAGTTTTACCATTAGCAACAACTCCGCTGGCGATCTTACCTTCAATCGAGAATTTGACGGTCGGACCACGGGTGTCACCAACGTCATCACCGTGGTTGGGTCGGGCTCGGGCAACACGGTCTTTGCTGGGGGTATAAAATCTAATACTAGCGGCCGGGATCTGGCCATGGTCATCAACACGACCGGGGCCGGAGCTGTCCGAATCGAGGGAGCCGGCACCTACACCGGGGGAACCACCCTGCAGCAGGGGACGCTGCAGGTCCTTACCAACTCTGCCCTCGGCACCGGCGGTTTGACCATCAACGGTGGGACTTTGGCCTCTTTCATTTCGCCCACAACCCTGACCAACACCGTGACGGTGGGCGGCAATTTTGCCCTCGGGGGCTCTGGTCAAGCGATCACCTTGAATGGAACGATGAATCTCGGGGGGGCAACCCGCACCATCACCACAGCGAACTCCGCCACCCTCGGCGGTGTCATCTCCAACGGAGGCATCACCAAGCAGGGCGCCGCCGGGCTCACCCTCAGCGGCAACAACACTTACACTGGCGCCACCACGGTCAGCGCGGGCTCCCTCATCATCAGTGCGACCGGTTCGGTAGGCAGCAGCAGTGTGCTCGACGTGGCCAGTGGCGCCACCTTGGACGTCTCAGCTGTCACGGGCGGCTTCGTCGTCGGTAGCAGCCAGACGCTGCGCGGCAACGGAACCGTTGTCGGCAACACCAAGATCAGCGGCACTTTGTCCCCGGGCAACAGCGCGGGCACGCTGACCTTCGCGGACAATCTCACTCTCGATCTCAACAGCACGAGTATCTTCGAGATCAATGGATTCACCTCCGGCCTCTTCGATCTCGTCGCGGGCGGACCCGGAAGCCAAACCGTGGAATTTGGCGGCACCCTGGATCTGACGTTCAGCAGCAATTTCAGCACGCTGGGATCGGTCAAGATCTTCGACTTCGAGACGAACTTGGGAGCTTTCGACAGCTTCAGCACCACCGGCTTGGCCGACGGATATTCGGCCACATTCGACAGCCTCAGTGGAACTGTGAATGTAGTCCCCGAGCCGTCGACCTACGCACTGCTGGCCTTGGCGGTCGGCGCTCTGGGCGCCCACGTGATCCGCCGCCGCTCGACCTAGGCGGCTGCTTCCTCGGCCGCGGGGGATAGGGAGACAGCGACCGGCCACATCCGCCTGCAACGCGAATTCGGAAGCAAAAACAGCGACGCGTGATCAAGTTGCATTCGCCGCAGCCTAACGTTTTCGAGCGGTGCTCTGGAGGGCTAGAGATCACGGACGAAACGCCCCCCGCAAATTCCAGTCCCGCTCCTCCCGTCAAATTGAGTGGACGGTGACCCTCGGTGCTCCGCAGCAAATGGCACCAGACGCGAGAGCAATGAGGGTGCGAGAAAGCACGGTCTCGTACGACCTGCCCGGTCTCTCAACCCAATATTCTTTTGATCGCTGCCAGCTCCGACACCGCCTGCGCTAGGGACGCTTGCAG
Source organism: Akkermansiaceae bacterium (assembly GCA_040881795.1). GTDB lineage: Bacteria > Verrucomicrobiota > Verrucomicrobiia > Verrucomicrobiales > Akkermansiaceae > Luteolibacter. The sequence continues at coordinate 888 of JBBECN010000110.1, read as the reverse complement.
ATCGAAATCCGCCGGGCTGCAGATAGCCGCTGGAACGAATTCCAACGTCGCATCAGACTCGCCGGCACCCAGCGCGAAAAGCTCCCGCCAAGGCACGATGCCGCTCTCCATGGGGGCAAAGCTCAGATCGGGGTTGCGGTTTTGCAGGTGCAAATGCCGGATGTGAGGACGCTGCAACCGGTATTGCTCGATGATCGCGTCGTGGTCGGTGAAAAACGTCGGCTGGAACAACAGCGCCACGTTGGGCCGGTCGATTGCTTCCACGGCATCTACGACGGCCCGCGGATCATCGGCCAACGATCCGTCGTGCGTCTCGAGCAGCACCGCGGCGCCCGGCACCCGGTCCGCCATGCGCTGGACGCGGCCGACGAACCCGGCGATGCCCGCCCGGTCATCCGGTTGGAGTTTGCCGCCGGCAAAAAGACGGACTTTGCCGAACCCGTAAAAGTCCACCCGCCGGGCGATTTGTTCGATCCCCTCCTCCGCCTCGGCGTCGGTTGTGATGGCGGGATTCAAATTGAGGTAGGAGCTGAGGATAACCGGCATCTGCCCGTTGGCTTGCAAAGCCTCCCGGATAGCAGACGAAGTCGCTTCGGCGCCGAGGTGAGGTTCGTAGATTTCGAGTTCGCGGAAGCCAGCCTCGGCTACCGGCCCGAGGATTTCGATCAATGGCCGCGAGACCCGTTTTGGGGTCCAGCGCTCGGGCTCGATGGCGATGGTATGAAAAAGAATATTCATGCTAGGTCACGCCATGGCCAGGGCGGCTTGCGAGGTGATGCGGTGCACCAGCGGCTCGCCCGCCAGATAGCGCTGGAACTCATCGACCATGTAGAAGCCCAATCGGTGACACTCCCGGCCGGCCGAGCCGGCCAGATGCGGGGTCAACAC
>JBBECN010000109.1:0-4475 GCA_040881795.1 Akkermansiaceae bacterium | reverse complement strand
AACGAAGCGCGTCTCGCCGGACCGCCTCTCGTTCCCACCTAACTCCCAATCTCTCTTCACCGTGGACCTCCAGGAAATCCGTCGAATTGTCGAACTCATGAACGAGCACGGGCTCACCCATTTCGACCTCACCAAGAAGGACTTTCATCTCAAGCTCAAGAAAGGCGCCGACCTCGATGATCTCCGTGCGCTGATGGGCAGTTTTCCAAGCGCCGCTCCCGGGGGATACGCTCCGGCATCTTCCGCTGCGCCGGTTGCCGCCGCTGGCACCGCGCCAGCCGCCCCCATTGCCGAAGGTGCGGAAATCACTTCACCCATGGTCGGCACCTTCTACCAAAAACCCGCGCCGGACGCCCCGAACTTTGTCGAAGTCGGCTCCACCGTCTCCATCGGCCAAACGCTTTGCATCATCGAGGCGATGAAGGTGATGAACGAGATCAAAGCCGAAAAATCCGGCACCATCTGCGCCATCGTTGCCGAAGACTGCACCCCCGTGCAATACGGCGACGTACTTTTCCGCATCAAATAAGCCAGAGAGTGCCGAGTGATCCGTGAGCCCTGATCCGAAAAGATTTTTGCCCCGACACTCACCCACCACGACCGACCTCCGATCCTCCCTCTTCTATTCTCTGATCACGGATCACTGATCACCTTTTTACTTCCCCAAACCATGTTCAAGCGCGTCCTAGTGGCCAACCGCGGCGAAATCGCCCTTCGCATCATTCGCGCCTGCCGCGAGCTCGATGTCGAGTCCGTCGCCGTCTATTCCGAGGCGGACGTCGATTCCATGCACGTGCAGCTCGCCGACGAAGCCGTCTGTATCGGCCCGGCCTCCAGCAAGGAATCCTACCTCAAAATCGACCGCATCATCGCCGCCGCCGAGATCACCGGGGCCGATGCCATCCACCCCGGATACGGGTTTCTCTCGGAAAACGCCCGCTTCGCGGAAATTTGCGCCAGCTCCGGCCTCACCTTTATCGGCCCGTCCCACCAAGTCATTTCGATGATGGGTGACAAGGCCACCGCCCGCGCCACCGCCATCGCCAACGGCGTGCCCATCACTCCCGGTTCCGACATCATGGCGGACGCTGAAGCCGCCCTCATCGAGGCGAAAAAAATCGGCCTGCCCGTCATGATCAAGGCCACCGCCGGCGGTGGTGGCCGCGGCATGCGGCCGTGTTTCAAGGAAGAAGAGTTCATCAGCCTCTTCCATGCTGCCTCCAACGAGGCCGTCGCCTGCTTCGGCAACGGCGCCTGTTACCTCGAAAAACTCGTGCTCAATCCGCACCACGTTGAGTTCCAAGTCATCGGCGACTCCCACGGGAATTTCATCCACCTCGGCGAGCGCGATTGCTCGATGCAGCGGCGCAACCAGAAGATCATCGAAGAATGCCCGTCCCCGCTGCTCACCCCTGAGCTGCGCGCCCGCATGGGCGAGGCCTCGGTGAATCTGATCAAAAACATCAACTACCAAAACGCCGGAACCATCGAATACCTCGTCGATGAAGCTGCCGAAAATTTCTACTTCATGGAAATGAACACCCGGATCCAGGTCGAGCACCCGGTCACCGAGGAAGTCATGGGCTGCGAGCTCATCAAGGAGCAAATCCGCGTCGCCGCCGGCGAGCCGCTTTCCCACCACGTGCTTGAAGCGACTCCGCGTGGGCATTCCATCGAGTGCCGCATCAATGCCGAGGATCCCTTCAACAATTTCACCCCCAGCCCAGGCACCATCAGCCTCTGGTATGCCCCCGGCGGCAAAGGCGTGCGGGTCGATACCCACGTTTACTCCGGCTACACCGTGCCGCCGCACTACGACTCGATGATTGCCAAACTCATCGTCACCGGTGCCACCCGCGAGATCGCCATCGCCCGCATGAAACGCGCGCTCGGCGAGTTCATGATCCGCGGCATCAAGACCACCATTCCCTTCCAGCAGGAAATCATCGCCCACCCGGATTTCGCGGCGGGCACCTACGACATCGGCTGGGTCGCCCGCTACCTCGAAGAGCGCACTGCCTAAGGAGAAGGGACACTCCTGTCCCTTGCATTCATTCATCATGTGGCTGGAGCATCCCGCTCCAGACTGTTGCGGGAAGCGTCTCGCCTCCTCTATCCTCTTCTCCCTCACACGATGTTCCAGCTCCACTCCGCCCGCCTCTATTGCATCCTTGATCTCGGCTACGTCCCCGAGGAAAACGCTGAATCGGTCACCCAATCCCTCCTGGCCGGTGGCGCCGACCTGCTCCAACTCCGCGCCAAAGGCCACGACCTTGCCACCATCCAGCGTGTCGCGGAAAAACTCCTGCCGCTCTGCCGCGCCGCCGGTGTTCCATTCATCCTCAACGATTTCCCCAACCTCGCCGCCGCCATCGACGCCGACGGCGTCCACATCGGCCAGGACGACGGCCCACTCAGCGCCGCCCGCGAAATTGTCGGCCCCGGGAAACTCATCGGCCGCTCCACCCACTCGCTCGACCAAGCGCGCGCCGCACTCGCGGAAGGCTTCGACTGTATTGGCTTCGGCCCCTTGTTTCCCACGCCCACCAAGGCCGGCCGCCCCGCCATCGGTCTCGGGGAAATCGCGATGATGGAAAAACAAGTCGGCGCGGAACTCCCCGCCTTCTGCATTGGCGGCATCACTCCGGAAACCCTGCCGGCGGTTCTAGCAGCCGGAGCTCACCGCGTTGTCGTCGTTTCCGCCCTGCTGCGGGCCGCCGATGTGACTGCCGCCACCCGCGCGATCCGGGACCGGTTGGGTTGATCTAACGAATCTCAGCGTCCTTTTCCGCGAGTTTTTTCTCAATCCGCTTCAGGTCCTTTGCGGCACTCGCCGGGATGTCTTCTATGCGCACGAATTCAGCGGCGGCTTGGAATCAACTCGCTGCGCACGATGCCCACTCCATCGTCCATGAAAAACTGCGAACCCAGACACCACAAATGCGCCAACGCGCTGGCGGCGATGATCCGCGCGAAAGCCTGCCAGGCGGGTTTTGAGCGGGTGGGGGTTTCCGGTAGGTTCATCGATTTTTAGATGGAATCTTCAATTCCGCGCCTCCCATCAAGCCCCAAGTCCCCGGGCAAGCGTCAGCGGTATCTCGCCGCAATCTCAAAAACGAAAGACCCCGCCGCAGCCAAGGCCGGACGGGGTCTCTTCATAGTTGGGTTTTGGAAGAATTTCAAGTGCCCGGCAAGCTTACCAGGTCTTCACATCGTCGCCGGTTTTGCCACCGGTGCCGCTAACGCCGTCAGCACCGTTGCTCCAAGCGACGACGCGGCGGCCGTTAAGCGTGGTCTTGCCACCGGCCGAAGGACTCGCTTCGACGATCTCGTCATAGTTGTCATCCAGGGCGATGTGATACGGGCCGCCCCATGGGTCGAAGAGCCCGCTGACGGTTTGAGTGCTTCCCGCACCGGAGTAGATGAGGCCGTTTTTGTTCGCTTTGCCTTCCTTGACTGAGAGGAACTTGATGGAGCGGGTGTTCAGCGCCAAACTCGCGGCATCGCTGGTGCCTAACAAAACTTTGAGAATGGTCAACCCCGCACCGGTTTTGGTGTCCACGGAGCCGGTTGGTACCGGATCGGCAGGCATCGTCCCGTATTCGGTGTAGAAATTGTTCACGGCGGATTCGATCGCGGTGGCGGAGGTCAACGCAGTGGTCTTCTTCGCCTTCTGGATGGCGGCATTGCCAGCGGCGAAGCCAGCACCTGCGAGCACTGCGATGATCGCAATGACGACGAGCAGTTCGACCAAAGTGAAGCCGTGCGGGCGGCGGGCGGATTGGGTTTTCATGACGAGATGGTGTTTGAATTTCACGGTTGGGCAAGCAAAGACGAGATTTTCGAAGCTGGCAATGCCTCAATGACCCCCGCAATCACATGGTCAATACCCTACCCTACATTTTACGCCCCGCAATCCTTTTTCTTGAGGGTTTTCATCGTTTGCACCCCTTGGACTGCGGTGGGAAGCGAAGCGCCACACCGCTTTGGATGTTTCATCGGCCCTGTCACCCCGGCTTTGCGAAGAATCCAAAGCGGTGTCGCCGCTGCGCTCTGCCACCGCACTCCATACATTGGCGGCTCACCGACCGCTGATATTTCAAGCCCCTCCCCGCCTTTACCGTTGCGGGGAATCCATTGAGGCGTCAATCTTCCACCATGCCCGGCAACAATCTGCGAGACTCAATCCTCGACGCCCTCCGCTCCGCAAGTGGCAACCCCCTTTCCAAATCCCAGCTTGCGCGCACCCTCAAACTCCCCGGACCGCGCGTCACGGAATTGCGCAACACGCTCGACGCAATGGTCAAAGAGGGCAGCCTGATTCTCGGGAAAAAATCCTGCTACCAACTTCCCAACGCGCCGAAAAACCAGCTCACCGGCGTCCTCAAATTCCACCCGAAAGGCCACGCGTTCTTCTTCCCGGAAATCACCGACGAGCAAAACATCGCCACCGGCATCGATTTCACCCTCAACTC
>JBBECN010000108.1:0-4493 GCA_040881795.1 Akkermansiaceae bacterium | reverse complement strand
GAGTGTCAAACGGCCTTTTCTGAAAATACAACTTCCGGTGATGGCTTGCAAAAAGGTTGCAAGGGCGGATCAGACCAGTGCGGGGTCGGTGCCGAGCATGCCGATAAGGCTTGTGCGGAAGGCCGGGGAGCTGACGTGGGCGAGGGTGGCTTGGGCTTCGGCAAGACGGTCCTGGATGCGGAGGCGCTTCAGCTCGCTTTGGTAATTCGACTTGGCGAGGAAGCCTTCCAGATACGCGATGTGGCGTTTCCAGAGTGCTTGATCGACGGTGACTTTGGCATCAAGCCGCGCTTGATACCAATCAGAAGCAAGGGTCGTCTCGCGGGTGAATAGGGCGCGGATCGCGGGGTCGGTGAGCGGTTTGCCTTCGAAATTTCCATAGGCCATGACATGGAGCAGGGCCTTGAGGGGCGGGCAGGCGAAATCGATGCTGCCATCTTCGAAGTAGTTGAGGGCAACGCGGCGCTGGGTTTCGATGATGTTGTCGAGGCCGTCGATGAAGTCGTCCATCGATTGCAGTTCGGGGCGGAGCATGTCTTCGGTGAAGACAGTGTCCGCCGCTGAGAACATCCGGCCGAAGAAGGTGGTGACGAAGCTCTCGGTGATGCGATAGCCAAGGCGGCTGGCTTCGATGGTTTTGCCTTGGTGCTCGAAGTCCTCGATTTTTTCGAGGAAACCTTTGCGGATGAGGTAGGCGGGTTCGCGCTCGCGGATGAACATGCGAGACCAGACTTCCGGAACGAGCAGGCTGATGTCATGCTCGATGCGGTATTTGCGCCCGATGTGGCCGGCGGCGCTGGTGAAGCCGTGGTAATCGGTGATCAGATAGGAAACGAGCGCGGCGTTGACGTCGTGAATCGGCAGGATGGCGTTGAAGGGGCCTTTGGTGAGGGCGCCCTCGCTGCCGGCACCGGTGGTGGACGGGCTCTTGCCGGTGAGAGAGGCGATGAAATCCATGAACAACTCGGGCAATTCCTGATAGTGGATCGGGTTGTAAACGGCGAGGGCACGGATGCCGGCGGCTTCATCAGGCGGATTGTTGCGGCGGCCTGCGAGCACCGAGTTTACCGGCTTTGGCACGGCGGCGGCGAGTGGCAGGCGGCGGAAAAGCCGCGCGCCAAGCAAGGCGAGATAGACGGAGCGCGGGTCTTCGAGGTCTGGACGGTTTTGCAGGTAGCGCGGGTTTTTCGTCGGTTTGCCATCAACGAGACGCGGCAGGTGGGAGCTGACGACGTAGTCCGGCTTCGGTGACTCAACGAAGTCGGTGAGCATCTTGCGCATCGGCGTGGTGAATTGCTCGAAGCGGATTGCATCTTTGACCATCGCGCCTGCGTCGGCGCGGGTGATCGGCTCGTAGTTGGAGAAAAACAGGCCGCCGTGGCTGAAATCGCTTTCGGTTTTTTTGTCATAACCGCGGACGATGGCGTCGTCCGGGCGCTGGAAGAGCCGGTATTCGCAGTTGGTGACGAACTTGACGGAAGGATTCGTGACATCCGGATGGAGTCCTGCCACCGCGCTGTGGGGGACGACCATCGAGGCGCTGATATCGTCCTCGGTCTGGATTTTTTTCGCCGGGGCGAAGTCCTTGCGGATGCTGAAGGTGCGCCAGGTGCCGTCCTCGCTGAAGCCGACGCGGAGGTATTGGGTGACGAGGCGTTGGCGGCGGTAGATGAGTTGGCGGCCGGGCTGGCCGTTGATGAGATCGACGCTGAAGCGGTCGCGCCAGTTTTCGCCCCAGTCGGGTTTGTAGAAACGTTTGATGATGAAAAGCAGATCGCGGACGGAGCGGCCGATGGTGGCGAGCCAGGCGTTGTATTCATCGGTGTAGTCCACATTGGGCGTGAGCAGCCGGACGACGGAGCCGAGCGAACGTTCCGGGCTGAGCAGCGGGCGACCGGGCTTGCCGGGATCGCGAGGGTGCTGATAGCGGTGGGAGAAATCGTGGTTGATGATTTCCAAGGCAGCGTCGAGGTCACTCTTCAGGTCATTGACGATGACGGCGGCGGTGATCATCGCGTCGGAAAGAGACTTGGAGATTTCCGATTTCCCGCCGCCGGAGACGGTGCAGGGTTTGTGGCAGAAGGTGCCCTCGGCGGTGGTGCCGATGAGCCGCCAGCGCTGGCCGGCGGAAGGTTTCACCATCTCGACCTTGTAACCGGAGGGCAGGACATAGGTGATGCCGGGCTGAAGCGCAACTTTTTGCGCGCCGCTGGCATTTTTCCAAGTGATCGACTGGTGGCGCAGATTGATCTGCACGTCTTCGGGCACGTAGTGGATGTTAGTGTATTGTTGGTCGATGCCATAACCTTCGGGTTGGAGGTCGAAGATGCTTGCGTAAAGCTGCGAAAAATCGGCGAAGGTGTGATCCACCGGACGCGAATAATCGCTGAGTGAAAAATCCTCGCCGAGGTCGAAGCTGGGGAAGGCGATCGCACCGCCGGCGTGCTCCTCTTCGGCATTGCCATAGAGATTGGCGGCATAGCTGAGCTGGGTTTTTACCTCTTTTTTGCAATAACCGTAGTAGTTGTCCGCAATCAGAGTGACGATGACTCCGCGCTTGTCGCGGCAGGTGATCTTAAAGGCACCTCCATCATTGTAGAGTTCATCTTCGTCAGTCCAGCACATGCCCTCGCGCTTTTGGCGCTCGGTGGCCTCGGAGATGTTAGGTAGGCCGAGGTCTTTCTTTTTCAAGGAGACAAGGTGAGGTGCGAGAATCACGCAGCCGGTGTGGCCGGACCAGCCCTCGGCATCGAGGCGGGCGTCGTTGTCGGGCAGGAAGGGATCGCCGGCATTGCCGAAGATGCTCTCGACGAAGTCCAGGTTGCTGACCAGATTTCCCGGCGCGAAGAAGCGGGTTTCCATGGATTTTTCCGGAGAAACACCGGGGATGGCCGGGGCAACGACGGGGCGGAGCAGCAGGGAGACGAAGACTTTTGCGGGCTCGTTGGAGGTGCCGGTGAATGGCAGGGTTTTGATGTCCTCCGGAGGATTGAGCGCATGCTTGAGGAGGCGGGCGAAGACGATTTTAGGGATCGATTTTTTATCAGCGGGCACGGGCAAGCCACCTTCCGCAACGTGGAAAACTCCCTCGGTGGTGCGGCGGTCGCTGGCGGGATTGTGACAAACTCCTTGATGCACCCGGTAAGAACTCAGGATCGAGGACTTGAATTCATCATGATCGGGCGGCAGCGAGAGCATGCGGCTGATGCCGTGGCGTTCCATCACCAGCGCGCTGATCGGCAACAGATGCGGCGTGTCCGCAAAAACTTCGGCGATGATTTCGCTGCCTAGATAATCGCGCAGGAAATTTTCGATGTGGGCGTCCGCAGGACAGAGATAGTCCGAAAGCAGCCGGGTTTTTTCCTGAAAACTTGCGATCAGCGAGCGCCCAAGATCGAGGAACGGGTAGTCTGCCTCATTGCCGACGATCGGATAGCCGCGGGCTGCGAGCTTTAGATTGACGAATTCTCGAAGGCGGTTTTCTTCGGCTGGGGAAGCGATTGCGAGGCCCTCTGCGGTGAAGCCGATTTTATCTTTGAGGTGAGGCATGTGAAAATGGACGTTCTGTTACGGCGCGAAAATTAGCAGACACCACGCCAAGGGCGAGCTGAAAACGCCCGAGCGGTCACTTGCTCCGAGCGCCATTGGCAACCGCCCGAATAGGGCTGGAAAAACGGGCGGGCGGTTTCAATCAGCGTGGTCTCGGCAGGATGGGAGTCTGAGCGGCGGGAGCCTCGGAGGCGGTCAGCATGAACGACCAGCGGTAGGTGCTGTTAGGCTTGATGAGATACTTCGGCAGGGCAAGGGCACCCCACGAATCGCTGCCGCCAAGACCGGAGTGGCGGTGGTCGAGATTGAGCGTTTGAAAATCGCGCTGCGGAATTTCGTCGGGGTGCACCGCCAGCGTGATATCGGCGGCGGAGCAGGGATAGACGCTCATTTCCAACAAATGCTCGCCGGTGGCATCCACCCGCAGGCTGGCTCCGCCGGCCGGAGCTGAGAGCGTGACCCAGCGGATCCCAGTGCGGTTGCCGGACTCCTGCGGATCGGCATAGCGGTGAAAAAGCGCCGGGATGAGTCCGCCGTGGATGGTGGTCCACGCGCCGGTGCTACGATCGATGTAGTTTTCTTGCGGGCCCTTGCCGTGCCATTGCAGCAACGGAGAATTGTTAGGTATTTGTGCTTGGAAACCGATCCGTGGAATCGTCGGCAGATCGTTCCCGGCGCGGAACTCGGTATCGACGAGGATTTGGCCGTTACCAGTGATGCGGTATTGGATGGTGGCGCTGCTATCGCCAGCGGGGATTTGCAGCGTGGCGGTGATGGTGACGTCCTTGCCATCCTGCGCAGCGGTGACTTGGCTGGCTTTGGCTTTCACTCCGGCGTATTGCCAGACTTTGAGCTTGTCGTTAAGCTTCGCACCTTCGTCGTTGTTGGTGGTGGGCCTCCAGAAGTTCAGATGCAGTGGGGAAACCAGCCATTCACGGTCTTTG
>JBBECN010000107.1:0-30245 GCA_040881795.1 Akkermansiaceae bacterium | reverse complement strand
GGAGACCTACCAGTGAGGGTCCGGGCACGGCGCGATGAGATCGCGAGCGGCACGCGCGGGCCATCGCCATCCAGCTTGGGATCATCCTTTCCGAGTTCCTTCTTCGATGCCGTCTCGTAGTTGTCCGAGAGGTAGCGCAGGAAGAGGAAGGACAGCATATAGTCGTGGAAGTCGTCCGCATCCATCGCGCCGCGCAGATGGTCGGCGATGTTCCAGAGCGTGCTGCCCAGTTGTTTTTGGTTGGTGGCGGTCATGCTTCTTCCCCGGAGGCTGTGGTTTTCCGCAGTTCATTCGCCGGAATGCGGACCAGTTTTCCGTCCCTTTGGATCACGATCCCGGTGTCGGTCTGGATCGCTGTCTTACGGGCCGCATCGGCGGCTCGTTGCAGGGCAGCCATGGAAGTTCGCAGATCCACGTCTTTGGCTTCGCTGATGTCTTTGGCTTTCATTCGTTTTCTCCCCATTCTAAAAGTGCAGGTCTCTCCCCGACATTATCGTATTTCGCCCAAGTATCGACTGCGGATTTGTAGGCATCTTCGAGATTACGCAACCCGGCGGCAAATCGACGGCGGATCACCGCTTCGGGAATGTCGTGCCCGCCCTGCCGCACCCGCTCCGCCACTCTGGCGATCGCCGTTTCGGCATCCGGCAGGCAGAGGAAAAACAGGCTCACATGGTAGCCTTGCGCCCGCCACTGCCGGATCTGCGCCAAGTAACTCAGACCTGACAGTGTGGTCTCAAAGGCAAAACTATCTCCACGCCGTACGCATTCGGCGATTTCCTTCAGCATCAAACGACCCGCTTTCAGAGCGGCAGCTTCCGGGGCAAAGGGCGATAGCCCGGCAGCGATCAGGTCCGCATTGATGAAGCGCGGACACTGCGCTTCTTCCGGGAGAAACGACTTCGCAAAGGTCGTTTTCCCCGCGCCGTTCGGCCCCGCGATGATGATGATTTTTTTACTCATGGGATTTTCGCTGCAAACGATTGGCTCGTTCTGGATTTCGAACTGCCGAGAAATCCTCGGTAGTTGACGTCATTCTCGGTTCGACATGAACTGTCAAGGATTCCTTGACAGTTGGCTTCACCCTGTTGGTAGTGCTTGCCGTCGGTGGCAGTTACCGAGGATTCCTCGGTAACTGAATTCTCCTCCAGTTCTCCGTCCGCGAAGATGTTCTTGAGGTGCAATCCTACATTGTCCGTGCTCACATTAAAAAGCTGGGACATCTCCCGCTGGGACAGCCAGACCGTCTGGTCTTTCGCCCGGAGCTGAATGCGGCTCTTGCCGTCGTCGCTGGTGTAGAGGATGAGGTCGCTCATGGGTGTCGGTTGGTCGGCTCTGTGGCTGATCATTTTCGTGGCACCACGAAAATGATCAGATTCGATTCAGCAGGAAGGAAACGCATGGTGTCGCGGAAGTCGTCCGCATCCATCGCGCCGCGCAGTGGGTCGGCGATGTTCCAGAGCGTGCTGCCCAGTTGTTTTTGATTGGTGTCGGCCATGGGAATGCGGTGGTCGTTAAATTTGATTTGAAGTTCTTCGGGGAGCACGGTAGCCTTCTCGCATCGGAAGGTGAAATTCGGCTCCAAGCCGTGTGATTGTCGGTTCGCCGCTCAATCCTCTACCTTCCGATTTTTTATGCCCAGAACGTTCATTGGTGGACGTTTGCGCGTGTGATAAGTGCCATAGGGGTTTTCTGAGGTGTCATCGGCATCTACAATCAGGCCCACTTTCGGCCAGATCAGGGACAGAAAGCGGTCCTCCTCTTTCATGAAAAGCCTTTGCAGTGCCCATAGGCAGTAATCCGCCACTTGTAGGCCGGCATGCAGGTGCGCGGGCATGGCTCGCACATGGATTGTCGCATCGGCAAAAGTCCCAGCTGCTTTGCGCGACTTCTCCTGGGCTTCCAGCAGGTGCTCCCGCAGAGCGAGCGTGCGAGCGTTGCCCCTACTCGCGAAAATCACCTCGAAAGCCGGACGCGTGTGCAGCTTCTTGTCAAAGAGACGCCTGACCGTGCCGACGAGGACCCGGCCTTTACTGTCGAAGATCACGCCGTCGCCCGTTTCATCCACGAAATAGGAGTGGGGCGATAGACTTTCCGCTTCTCCAGCTGGCGGCGCACTCATGCTGGCACCTCCTCCGGGGATGGGGAAAACTGCTGCATCAACGAGGCAAACCGGAGGAAGAGAATGGAGAGCATCTCGTCGAAATGGTCCGGGCGTCCGTCCGGGTTCTTCATACGCTCGTCGTCCATGACAAAGCCCTTGAGCAGGAATTCCTTCAGCACGGTGGATGCCCAGCGGCGGAATTGCACGCCGCGCGGCGAGCGCACGCGGTAGCCGACGGCGAGGATCGCGTCGAGATTGTAGAGCTTGGTCAGGTAGTCCTTGCCGTCGGCGGCAGTTGTCAAGGATTCCTTGACAACTGAACCCTCGGTCACCGGCGTGACGCCGACGTTGCGGTCGTAGAGGCGTTGGATGGCAGCAGCGGAAAGCACCCGGTTAGAAAAGCGGGGGCGTTGCTGGATGGCGAGGAGAAAGAGTGGGGGGCGGAGAGGCCGGCGTTCAGATCTTCGGCGGATTCGCCGTCGTAGCTGGAGAAGTCGCAGCGGCTAAGGATTTCCAGAATTTTGTCGAGCAGCGCGGCGGGTTTGAGCGGGGCCTTCTTGTGGGATTTTTCCAGCTTCACCAAATCGCGCTGCAGTTTGACGAAGGCGGCTTTGCGCAGGGCGATCTGGGCGTGCTTGAGGTGGGTCTTTTCCTCCGCGGACGCGAGAGTCGGATGAGCGCGGCATTGTAGGCGATGCCGAATTGCCAATCCGGCGAGAGTTCGCCCATGGAGTCCTCCAGATCGCGGTCCACGATGGCGATCAGATCCCCGATCTGTGCCGGGGTGGTCTGGTGGGCTTGGAGCCAGCCGTTAGCCTTCCATTGCTGCAAGCGCATCGGAACCTCCTTTCAACCAGAATTTCGGTTCGGCGGCGACTCGGGTGGCGAAGGCGTCGCCCTTCCCGCGTTTTTCCCGCCACTCCGCCGGGGTGAGGCAGATGGGATTGATTTCCCGCCCGAGGGAATCTGCCACACCCCGGAGGGCGGGTGTGAGTTTCCGCAGGCCAGTGCTGCCGATGACGAGGAGGTCCGCATCGCTGCGGCTGGTGGCGGTGCCAGCGGCGATCGAGCCGAAGATCAAGGCGAGGTCGATGCCATCCACGGCGGCGAGGGCGCGAGAGAGTTCGGCGGCGATGCCGGAGGTCTTGAGGACCAGTCCGCGAAGCTCCGGGTAGAGCGGATGGGAGGTATTGGCGCGATAGTAGAGGCGGTTCCCATCCCGGCGGGTGAGGACGAGTTCCTTGGCGGCGAGGGAGGTGAGTTCCTTCTGGAGAGCCGCCGGGCTGAGGTCGGCAAGGCGGGCAAGGTCGCGCAAGTGGATTTCCTGATCTCCGGTCTCGAAGAGCAGGCGGAGGATTTCCGCCCGCGTCTTGGGAAAGAGATCGGAGAGCGTGTTCATTGTTCGCTATTTGTGAACGATTGTTTGCCGGAGGTGAACGATAAAAATCGAAAAATGCCTCATGACGGGAGATCGCGGGAGAGGTGGCGGACGCGGAGTTTGGAGACGCGGGCGATGGCGAGGTAGTCGGCATCGAAGGTGATGAGTTCGGCATCGTGATGGATGCTGAGGGCGGCGATGACGAGGTCGAGGGAGCCGGCGTTGAATCCGGCGGCTCGGCATTGTTGGCCGAGGCGGGTGGCATCGCGCCAGAGGTGAGCGGGAGTGGGAAGGAGTGGCAGGGTTTCAAACTGGGTGGTGATCCATTTTTGTTCCTGTGGGGTGGCGTGACGGAGCACTTCGAAGGCGATGGGCTCGCAGAGGCAGGCAAGCGGATCGAGGATCCAGGGTTGGATCAGGGTTTTGAGAGCAAGCGGGGACTTCCTGCGGGTGAAGTCCACCCAAAGGGAGGATTCGATCAATCGCGCCATTGTTCCGAGAGGGTTTGGGCTTGGGCGCGGTCTGTGGCTTTGGAGGCCTCGTAGCCACTCAACTCGGTCGACCATTGACCAGTGAGGAATTTCCCGGCGATTTTCGCCCGGCGCTGGGCTTGCAGGGTGTCTGCAAGCAGCTTGCGGATGGCGGGGCCTTTTTTGGCGACGCCGGTGATTTCGCAGATCTCAGCCAATTCGCTTTCGGGGAGTTCGACGGTGATTTTCATGTCGCTTGAAAGAATAGTCAGAAAACTCAAGAGATAAAGTCTGATTTTCTCTGGAGACTTTCAGGATTTTGGATCTAGCACGACTAGCCAGGTGACGAGTTCCATGTCGTCTGATGAAGTTGGAGTTTCGGAGGCCATGGGTAGCAGGCCGTCGCGGCCCGAGAGCAGCGAGGTGGTGGCGCGGCGGGCGAAGGTGCGCTTGATGGATTCCATGGCGGAGTCGAGCAGGCGGGATTCGTGGCTCATGTCGGAACCATTGGCATTGCGAGCGTCGAAGGAATCGCAGGGATCAAGTCGGGCGGGGCGGCTGGGTCTTGAGCTTTTTCTTTCGTCGTTCATTGGCTGCGCTCTCGGCGATAGCGCGCTACCTGAGCGATCCTCGATCTTCGATCCACAATCTACTATCTCCGATCCCCGATCCCCGATCCTTGCGTGGTGGATTGACGATTGACGATTGAGGATTGAGGATTTTTGAATGGGGAGATACTAACGAGCGATCACGTGGATGCGGAAATGCGGCACGGTTTGGCCGGCCGCGCCCCCGGAGTTGAAGCCGACGTTGTAGCCGTCGGGATTCGGAGCGAGTTGGATGGGGTGAAATCGACGTTAGATAAACAATGAAATGGACGCTATGTAGACAGGCTTATCGATCATCCCGTGACTTGCAGGCGGCTTGCCCCAGCAAGGCTTTGTAACTCCCGGGCGTGGTCGGTGTGGCAGGTGAAGAACAGGACTTGGCGTTGGCTGGCGAAGGTGCCGATGGCTTGAACGGCGGCTTGGCGGCGGGTGGCGTCCATGTCGGTGAAGGGGTCGTCGAGCAGGAAGAAGCCGTCCATGTCCTTGAGGTAGAGTTCGGCGAGGGCGAGCCGGGTGGCGAGGGCCAGGGAACCGAGGGTGCCTTGGGAGAGAAGTGAAGGGTCGAGCGGGTGGCCGGCGGAGACCTCGACGGGCGCGCTGCCGTCGAGGCGGACTGTTTCGTATCGTCCGCAGGTGAGATCTTTGAAGTGGCGTGAAACCGTGTCGGCGAGTCCCTGCATGGGGTTTGCGGTGTCGCGCTCCGAGACGATCCCGTCCAGTTTTGATCGAATGCGCAAGAGAGCCTCGCCAATCGATTGCTGGCGCTGGAATTCGCGGTCGCGGGTTTCCCATTCGGCGCGGAGGTCCTCGGCGGTGGATTCCGGGGCCGCGCCGGTGAGCTGCGCCTGTTTGACCTTCAAGTCGCCGAGTTGCTCATCGAGCTGATCGCGGGCGGCTTCTTTTTGACTGAGTTGCGTGAGGAATTGGGGGATGGATGAAAATCCGTCCGGCAGCACGGGCAGGCTGGCGAGGTCGCTCTGGTCTTTTTGGAGTTCGGCCGTGCGGGCGAGGATCCGGTCGGTCAGGGTGTTCACGTCGTGATGTTCCCGGACCCATGCCTCAACCTTGGTTTTTTCGTTGCCGATCTCGATTCCCAGTTTCGCCTGACGGCCTAGCAGCCGGGTCTTTTCAGTTTCCAGCACCTCGACGGAGCGGGTCTCGGGAAGGTTGGCCAGCGCCTCCATGTCCGCCTTCCATTCGTCTTCGCAGCGGCCGCGCAGGGCCGTGGTGTGGAACTTCTTCGCGTTCTTTTCGTCGGCGACGAGTTGGTGGTGCGCCTTGTCGGCAAGTTCGGCGGCGGCCACGCTATCGTGGCCCAGTGCTATCAGAATTTCGCCGTGACGGAGTTGGCCAGCGTCGAGATTGGCGAACAGGGCGGCCATGTCTCCGGAGCCGCTTTCGACGCTGAGCTTGAGGTCCTGATAGGCGAATTGGAATTTGCCTTCGGCTTCACCCGACCATGCTTCGGCCGGGGAAAGTGTTAGGGTTTCCGGCGCATGCGTCCCCCGCTCCACGGTGACAGTGACGGGCTTGGAGCACTCCACCCGGGCAGTGAGTTTTTGTGCGGCGATTTGAATGCGCGTCCGGGTGATTTCGGGTTCGAGCACTTTCAGCTCGGCCAGCAGCGCCGCGTCCACGGGCTTGGATTTAACGAGTGCTGCGGCAGCGGTTTCCCAATCCTTTCGAGCGGCTGCCAAGGCTGCGTGAGCTTGGCGCAATTCTATGGCGTGGACGCGTTTCCGGGCGTTCTTCAACTCCTCGTCGAGGGTTGCCAGCTCGTTTTTGACCGTCTCCAAATCCCCTTCCCGACCTTGGATCATCTGGGCGGCTCCCGGCCATGCGATCATGATTTGCTTCAGTGCCTGGAGCTCACCGGACAAGCGTTTGCAGCGTTCCTCCAAGCCATCGCGTTTGGCCAAGCCATCGCGCAGGCTGCGGCCCTTGGCGACGAATTCTTCGTCGGCGGCCATGTCCTGCTTGAGGCGCTGGATGCGGCGGTTGACGTCATCGACGTCGTTTTCATGACTCACGACTTTGCCGAGCTCGCGGCGGACATTTTCCGTGGCGTAGTGGCTGGCAAGCACCGGGCCGATCCGGTTCGCCCACGGATTGTCGATGCCCTTTCCTTTTTCCGGCCCATGGGTGGCGGTGTCCCAACGGCTGAAGTGAGCTTCGACGCGGTCATTTAACGCGGAGACAAGTTTTTCAGGAGCGATGTCACCGGGGATGGCGGCGGCACCGGCCAGCAGGGATTGCACGTCGTCGAGGTCTCCGGAACGGGACTGCAAATCGTCGAGGGTGCGGGACAGTTGGGCCTGACTGGTGAAAAGGATGTGCCGCCAGGTGGCCTCGTTGCGGCGGAGCAGGGTGAGCAGGGTTTCCTGGACTTTTCCGGGATCGGCGATGGCTGCGGACCCTCTGGCTTGGAGTTTGGCGGACGAGCCGGCACCCCAGGTTTTCTGGAGGGTGAAGTGGTGGCCGTCGGACTCGAACTCGAGGGTGACGCTGGCATGGTCGCCGCCGGGTAGCGGATACCAACGGCCGATGGCTTGCTTGAGCCTCGCCGGGGTGAGATTCGTGGCGGTGAAAAGCCCGTGCCACAGGGCGTGACTCAGCGTGCTCTTGCCGAACTCGTTGGGGCCTTCGAGCACATTGAGGCCGTCGGCCAGCGTGCAACTGCGGTCGGGGGTGCCGCCGAACGGGTGGAGGCGGATGCTCAGGAGTTTCATGAGGTTTGGAGGGATTCGATGAGTTCGAGAGCGAGGTGGGCGTCGCCCGGGTGGAGTTCCTGATCGGCGAGCAGCGCCTGGAGCAGGTCGTTGGGCAAGGTGCCTTCCGGGAAACGTTTGGCGATGGCCGCGGCATCGAGTGCCTGGGCGATGTCCTGCTCGCGGGAAAGATGCAGGAACGATGGCTGGAGCGCATCAAGTGCCAGATGGAGCTCGGCGAGTTCCTGCGCGTGGAGGCGGCCGGTGAGTTGGAAATCCAAGACCGTGTTAGGTGCATCAAGGGCGGCGCAGTTCGCTTGGAGGGCGGCGATGTCAGAAGCATGATTGAGGCTGCGGGTGAGCCTGACGATGCGAATGGCTCCCGAGGTGAGTTGCTCGTGGCGAGATGAACCATCGGGCTCCAGTTCGATCCACCATGCGTGGCCGGGGTGACTGCATTTCACCGAGTCCGGCGTGTGGATGCCGGGCATGAAATAGAGCGGCCGACCGGTGATGCCGGGCGCCGGGGATGGCACGTGGATGTGGCCCAGCAACCAAGTATGGAGACCGGCCTTCCTGAAGTCGCCTTCAGACATGTTGAAGTAGCGTTGGTCCGCATCCAAACCGAGCCCCTCGACATTGCCGTGGGCGATGCCGATGTGCAGCATATCCGGAGATTTTTCCTCATCCGCCACCCAGCCGATCACATGGTCCTTGGCGTGCTTGCTCGGGCAGGGGCAGGCGTAAAACCGGACCTGATAGTCGTCGCCGCGGAATTCCTTGGTTTCCTGATCGGTTAGAGCGATGACCGAACTGCCATCGGCCGCCGTGCGAAACCATTTCCACAGTTTGCTGTCGGGGCCTTCGCAATAATCGTGGTTGCCGGCCAGCACGAGCACGGCCTCGCCATTGAATTCACGAAGGATTTTCACGGTGCGCTCCACCACGGATTTGGGGACGTTGACCTTGTCGAAGAGATCGCCCGCGACCACGAAGAAGTGGGCTTGGCGTGCATTGGCGGTGGCGACCAGCCGCTCGAGGGCGGAAAACCGCTCTTCCAACAGGCGGTCACGGACCCCGTCCGGGTAGCGGCTGAAGGAGAGGCCGATGTGGTTGTCGGCGGTGTGAAGGATTCTCAGGGGCATTGGATGGATTTGCGAAAGGGGTGGGAGGCGGCGGCGTGGGATTCTAACTCGATCCGGCTTTTCGGGAATTCTGATAGGGAACGGATGGGGAGTGAAGGAGAAAGAATGGTTTCTGCGGGTCTACGGAGGAACGGCCCCTTCGGCTATCCGACCATTCCCCGGAAGGCCTCTGGATTTGGCCATATTTCGAAGATCCACGACCCGTCCTGGGTGGCTCCATACTCGATGAACTTCACGGAGATGACTTGTTTGAGTTGCTCATCTTCGAGGTCGTCCCAAGCCTCCATGTCGTCGCCGATGGCGGAGAGTTCCTGGCAGTCGTCCGTTGGCGGTTGCCGTTTCTTTTTTGGTTTGAAGAAGTTCATGGTGGGAGTGGTTTTGGAATTCAGTGGAAGGCGGGAAGCATGGCCGGAGTCGGTAGTTTGGCGGGAGTGGGTCGTCTGCGGATGCGTTTTTTCGGAGCGTGGTCGCGCAGCGTGTCCACCTTGCGGAAGCGGCTGTGATGCCAGGAGATTTCGTGGGTGCCATGGAGGACGCGCAGACCGGTGAGAAAGACGCCTTGCGATTGATCCCGGAGGGACTCGACGCCGGCGATGTGATAGACTTGGTCGCTGCGGAGAGGGCCGTCAGGAAAGTTGTAGAGAAGCTGCGTGACCGCCCGCGGGGCCAGAATCGGCCCAGAATGGTCGGTGTTGATGGCGACAACGCGGTCGCCGGGAGCGAAGGTTTCCATAGTAGAGTCAGGGGTCAGTTCGCGGAGCCAAATAGTCCATTGGTCTTGGAAAACCACCGGCACGCCGGCATTGCGGCAAGCGCGGACGGTGTGACCGGTGCCTCCCGCCTCGGGATCGGTGGGGTCGATCCAGAACAAGGCGGCGGTAGGTGGCGGTAGGGCGTCATGGCTCCATCCTATCAAAGGGGGTGGGACAAATACGGGGGGTGGTTGTGAAAATCCTGAATTTTTAGTGAAAAATTTTTGGTTGAGGAGGGTTGATGATCCTCAATTCTTCTGAAAGAGTCAGGCGGTGGAGTTGAAAGTCTTTTCAAATTCCGCCGCAGCGTCGATCATTTCATCGAATCCGGGAGTCTCGCCGAAGAACATGGGGCCGAGCACGGCGGCGTAGTCGGATTTCCAGTCGTTCAGATGTTCCGGGGGCGGTGTGAGACGGAAGCTGCCGGGTTTGTGAGTGGTTCAGTCCACCCAGGAGAAACGGAAGAAAAGCTCACGGTGTTCCGCGACTCGTTGGAAGAGGGCGGTTTGAGCGAGGGGCTTTTTGGGGCGTGGAGCATAGGAGATTCGAACTCCTGACCTCTTCATTGCGAACGAAGCGCTCTACCAACTGAGCTAATGCCCCTGACGACCTTTCGTGAAACTCGTGACATCCTGCGGGCCGTGGCGCAAGTTCGAAGTTTTTCGTGCTGGATTCGGAGTTCGGAAATCATGGATCTTCGAAGGATGGGCGGCTTGGATTCACAAAAAACTGTTCGGGCGGATTAACAATGTTTTGCCAAAACCGGCGAATGGCTCATGCTTGCGGCATGAATACGGC
The DNA here is from genome assembly GCA_040881795.1 of Akkermansiaceae bacterium. Taxonomy (GTDB): domain Bacteria; phylum Verrucomicrobiota; class Verrucomicrobiia; order Verrucomicrobiales; family Akkermansiaceae; genus Luteolibacter. The sequence goes on along the minus strand of JBBECN010000107.1, from coordinate 20,282 downwards.
TCTCTGGATTTCCGCCTCGTGCGGTCTCGCATTCGTCCTCACCGGATGCGGCAACAGCGGTGGCGGCTCCAGCGCCTCCAATCAACAGCCCGGTATTGGACCTTTTGATAGTCAAGGGAGATACCGCGAGGAGTGGGCAGATAACCCTTCGCAATGGCGCAAGCCCGACGATCCCGCACCTCGCATGGACAAAACGAGCGCGCTGCCGGCGGTCGCCCAAAACGACCAGCCGCCGATGAATTCCATTCCGCTGGCTCCCACCCAAGTCGCAAGGACCAGCCCGCCGAACACGCCAACCAAAACCGTCACCAGCGGAGTGTCCAAAACGACGCCTGTGGTCGTCAAAGCCAAACCGCAGGTCGTGAAGCCCAAACCTAAAGTGGTGGCCAAACCCAAGCCAAAATCAACCCGTTATGTGGTGAAAAAGGGCGATACGCTTTCCGCAATCGCCAGCCGCAATGGAAGCTCGGTATCGGCAATCCAGCGCGCGAATGGCATTTCAGGTGCCTTGATCCGGCCTGGACAATCCCTCACGATCCCGAAGAGGTAAATTCCATAAATGATTCATTAAGAGTGAATTATAGATTTTAATCTGATCCAAATCGGCGGTGGAAGGGCAATCCCCTCGGAAATTCGATTTTCTTGAAATTCGATTTCGATCGCCATTCCTAGAGAGATTTTGGAAGCTTCCCGGGTGCAATCGACACCGGCCATTGTGACTCGGCTCACCCGCTTGACGGACACCAGTTTGATCGTGCACTGGTTCACGGCGGACGAAGGTTTGATCAAGACTGTGGCCAAAGGCGCGCGCCGCCCGAAAAGCCCATTTGCCGGGAAACTGGATCTATTTTTCGGCGGTGAGATTGCCCTCACCCGGGCACGGCGCGGCGATCTCCACACCTTGCGCGAGGTTTCTATCACGCATTGGCGTGAGGGTCTCCGCAGAAGCTACACCGCCACCCTGCTTGCCGCCTATTGCTGCCAATTGCTGGAACTCGCCGTCGAGCCCGAGCACCCGGATCCGCAGCTTCATGATTTACTCCAACGGGCACTCGACCACATCGACCGCGCTCCAGCCAGCATGCGGGCACTGCGGCACTTTGAAATCGAACTCTCTAGGCTGCTTGGAGTCACCCAAAAGCAGACCGATGCGTCGATCTCCCTAAGCGACGCCCTTGGCAGGTTACCCGCTTCGAGGAGTGAATTGATGGAAAGACTTTCGGCTCCCGGTGATTTCAGCTCGCAAGGGGCGAAATTTGGCCGATAATAGCTGCATTCCCACGAACTATGGACTCCCCTACCGCTACCCTGATCGGCATTCTACACGATCGCGTCGAAGCCCTGCGCGCCGCTGGTAATCTCAATGAGGCGCTGCATGCCGCAAGCGCGGCGGTTGAAAAATGTCAACAGGCTCTCAATCCGAATCTCGACAGCATTGATGCCTTCGCCTCGGCATTGGAGATTCGTGGCGACATCCATCGCGAACTCGCCAACTTCGAGCTCGCCCGCGAAGACTACCGCCAAGCGATCGATCAACTCGAAGACCGGCCGGACCGTTTCGATCAAATCGGCCGGATTCACGCCGGACTGGGTGCCGCGTATGACGGCCTCGGTCGCGAAGAAGACGCCGTAAGACACTGGGCGACAGCGATGGGGTTCTTTGAAAAGCACGAACCGCCGCTGACGCTCGATATCGCAGCGATGGCCAACAATCTGGGTTTCATTGCCAAGGCCAAGGGCGACCTCGACACTGCGGAGTCCCATTTCTTGCGCGCCCTGGAAATCGTCCATTCGCAACTCGGCCAGGATCACGAACAAACGGCCACGGTTTCCAGCAACCTCGGTGCTTTGTATCAAGCCGCCGGTTTCTATGAGCAGGCGCGGGAAATGCACATGATCGCGCTTGAAACCCGCCGCACTCTGCTCGGCGAGGAGCACCCCGATAGCGCCCAGTCCCACAACAATTTAGCACTCGCCCTACTCCACACCGGCGACCGCTCGTGGGCGCGCAGGCACTTTGAAAAAGCGCTCACCGGTTATGAAGCGCTTGGCCTGGAATACGCGGATGACCTCGAGGCCGTCGCTTCGAACTACTGCGATTTCCTCCGCGAGGAAGGCGAGACCAACCTCGCCGACATCATCGCCGGACGCGTGAAAGACGTGATCGGGGCGCTGGCTGTTTGAAACGCTTACCACGCCCCGTTCACAGAGGGAGCGTGCGCGTATTGATCCTCGATCAGGAGATCGTCGCAGCTTCACGCTCAAGTTTCTCCAGCCAAATCACCAGCATGGCCAAGTCCGCCGGCGTGATCCCGGGAATCCGGCCAGCCTGACCAAGGGTCGTGGGCCGGATTTCCGTGAAACGAAGCTGAGCCTCCTTTTTCAATCCGCGAATCGTGGTGTAGTCGAGTTCGGCAGGCAGCCGCTTGTGCTCCTGGCGCGCCATCCGGTCGATCTGCGCTTGCTGACGGCCAAGGTGGCCTTCGTATTTGAAGTTCGTTTCGATCAATGGCCAAAGTTCCACGTGGAACATTGCGAGGACTTGTTCGGGAAGGGTTTGCCACGCGTTTTCGCTGCGGCGGAACCATTGGTCGAGTTTGACGCCTTCATGAGCCGTTTGGCGGACATACGGGTCCGCCCTCTCAAGGCAGGCGAGTTTTTCCTCCACCCGGCGGACACGCTCGCCGCTGGCGAGGCCAATGGCCGCTGCCTTGGGCGTGAGCCGGATGTCCGCGTTGTCCTGGCGCAGCAGCAGACGGTATTCCGCGCGGCTGGTGAACATGCGGTAAGGTTCGGTGCAACCACGCGTGACCAGGTCGTCAATCATCACCCCAAGGTAAGCTTCGTCACGACCGAGGATGAACTCAGGCTTGCCGAGGGCCTTGAGCGCGGCGTTCGTTCCGGCGATGAGCCCCTGCCCAGCCGCTTCCTCATAACCGGAGGTACCGTTGATCTGGCCGGCGAAATAGAGGCCTTCCACCAATTTGGTTTCCAAGGTCGGGCGCAGTTGAGTGGGCGGGCAGTAATCGTATTCGACCGCATAGCCCGGGCGCAGAATCTCGCATTTTTCAAGACCGACGATGGAACGGAGGAATTCCAGCTGCACTTCGTAGGGTAAGGAGGTGGAAACCCCGTTGACGTAATACTCGAGGGTGTGCCGCCCCTCGGGTTCCAAAAAAATCTGATGGCGATCCTTTTCCGCAAAACGCACCACCTTGTCCTCAATCGACGGGCAATACCGCGGGCCGACACCTTCGATGATGCCGCAATACATCGGGGATTGATGGAGATTCCCGGCGATGATTTCGTGGGTCCTCGGGTTGGTGTAGGTGATCCAGCAGGGCATTTGTTCCACGTGGAACATTGGATCACCCCATGGATTGAGGGTGAAGAGGTCGTTTTCGCCCTTTTGCAGGGTGTCGGCCATGAAACTGAACTTGGGAACCGGCGTATCACCATCCTGGCGCTCGCAGCGTGAAAAGTCGATGGAACGGGCGTTCAAACGGCAAGGCGTGCCAGTCTTGAAGCGCTCAACCTCGAAGCCGAGGCGTTTGAGCGATTCGGAAACATGGGATGTCGCATCCCCCATCCGTCCGCCCTTTTCGTTGCGAAGGCCAACGTGCATGAGCCCCCCCATGAAGGTGCCTGCGCTGAGGATGACGGATTTACCGGCAATTTCCATGCCCAGGGAGGTGGTGACGCCGATGACGTGATCGTTTTCCACCAACAATTCAGAGACATTCCCCTGGTGGATTTCCACGCCGGGCATGGCTTCGAGCTCACGCTTCATGCGGAACTGGTAGGCTTTCTTGTCGCACTGGGCACGGGGCGCGCGAACCGATGGGCCCTTTGAGGCATTCAGCATCCGCCACTGAATGCCGGTGGCATCGGTGTTGAGACCCATCGCTCCGCCGAGTGCGTCGATTTCCCGGACCATGTGACCTTTGGCGAGGCCTCCAATTGCAGGGTTGCAGGACATCTGGCCAATGGTGTCGAGATTCTGAGTGAGGATCGCCACCTCGCAGCCAAGCCGGGCTGCGGCCATGGCGGCCTCAACGCCGGCGTGGCCGGCACCAATCACAATCACATCGTAGCACTTTGGGTATCGAAACATCGCTGGGCGCGCAACATAGCCGGATGTCGGCCCCGCTCAAGCTTGGAAACGGAATGGAATGACGGGAGCAGTTACTGGGCGGTTCGCCGATGTTCCACGTGGAACAATTTCACTTCACTCGGTCGAGGATGCCGGTGGAGGCCCGCGGGAGCAAATCTTCCAAGCTGAATTCCTCACGCGTCGTCCGATTCACCAGCAGGACCCTCGGCACGCCAAACTCAGCGAGCACTTGCCGACACGCTCCACAGGGGGAAATCGGCACGGCGGTGTCCGCCACCACCGCCACCGCCATAAACTCCCGCACTCCGGCAGCCACAGCCGCACCCATGGCAACCCGCTCCGCACAGTTGGTGAGCCCGTATGAAATATTCTCCACGTTGCAGCCGGAAAAAATCCGCCCATCGGCAGCCAGCAACGCAGCCCCGACGTGAAAATTTGAATAAGGCGCATAGGCGTTTTCACGTGCTTGCCAAGCCGCCTCGACCAGGGTGTTCCAATCCATTCCCGGAAACTACCAGTTCCCCACCCTCTCAGGAACAAAAAACCTTTTACAAACCCAGATTTTACTCTAGCCGCGCCTCCAAAAATCCACAATCCTCGCTGCGTCATGAAACGCTATCTCCCGCTAGTTCTGGTTGTAGGACTCCTCATTGCCTTCCGTGCCCTCGGCAGCGCGTTCCCGGAGACCTTGCCAAATTTCCAGCCCCTTGCCGCGCTCTTTTTCTGCGGTGCCCTGCTCGCACCCGGCTGGCGCGGATTTGCGATTCCTTTCGGCGTGTGGGCACTCACCTACCCACTCGGAATCGGCCCGGTCTCAAATTTTGCGATCTTTGCCACCACACTTCTCGCCTTGGTCGCGGTTTTCTTCCTCGGAAAAACATTCACCAACAAGGGCATCCCCACACTTCTGCTTGGTTCTGTGGCAGCAGCGGTGGTGTTTCATCTCGTCACCAACGGCGCCGCTTGGATCGGTAACCCGCTCTACGCGAAAACACTCACCGGCTTCTGGCAATCCATCTGGACCGGACCGGCCGGATCGCCGCTTCCTTCATGGGTCTTCCTTCGCAACATGACCGCCGCGAACGTTCTCTTCACCGGGATCTTCGCCCTTGCCCAACTCCGCCTGCCGCAACTCCCGGTCTCTGCACCCGTCCCTGCCAAATCCCACTAAGACACCGCACCCACTTTTCAGCTCCATCTCAACGCACGCCCCATGACCAGCGCCGACCCTTCCGCCCTCGATTTCGCCAGCTCACCGATCAATCAATCGCTCACCCCCGAGCGCAAAATCGAGCTCTTCTCACAAATGGTCCGCATCCGCAGATTTGAGCAAGCAGGACTGAAATACTACCAAGGCGGTAAAATCGGCGGTTTCCTCCACCTCTACATCGGCCAGGAAGCGGTCGCTGTCGGCACGATTTCACTCGGTGGTCCGAATGATCACTACATCACCGCTTACCGCGATCACGGCCACGCCCTCGCCGTCGGCATGGGAATGGACGAGTGCATGGCGGAAATGTATGGCAAACAAACCGGCTGTTCCAAAGGCAAGGGGGGCTCCATGCACTTCTTCGCCCCTGACAAGAACTTTTGGGGTGGCCACGGCATCGTCGCCGGCCAAACCCCGCTTGGCCTTGGGCTTGCCTACGGTTTGAAATACCTCGGGCGCGAAGGCTGCTGCCTCTGCTATCTCGGCGATGGCGCGGTGAACCAAGGCGCATTCCACGAATCTCTAAACATCGCCGCGCTGTTTGATATCCCCGTCGTTTACGTCATTGAAAACAACGGCTACTCGATGGGCACCTCCCAAGAGCGCTCGTCCTCCTACAGCGGCTGCCTGGCCCAGCGCGCGGAAGCCTACGCCATCGAATGGGATGTGATCGATGGCTCAGATATCTATGAAGTCCGCGCAAAAACCCACATCGCCATGGAGCGCGCGAAAAAACAAAGCAAGCCGACGGTCTTGGAAATCGACACCTACCGCTACTACGGCCACAGCATCGCCGACGCGAATCACAAAAAATACCGGACGCCGGAAGAGATCGAAAACTACAAACAAAACCACGATCCCATTTCGGTTTTCCGCCGCCGCCTGATCACGGAAGGCGTGCTCACCGAAGAAAGCGCCACCGCGATCAACAAGGCCGCCGCCGAAGAAGCCGCCGCCTCCGTCAAATTCGCTGAAGAGTCTCCCGCCCCCACCATCGCCGACATCAGCACCGACGTGTATTGGGAAACGGACAACAACACCCCCGCCTCCAAGATCGGCCGCCATTTCTTCGACGACTGATTCCATACGCCCGATCCTGTCGCATCTCCTTCCAAATTTACCGCACCCCGCTTTTCCGAAATACCATGTCCCGCATTCTCACCTACCGTGAAGCCCTCCGTGAAGGCCTCGATGAGGAACTCGCCCGCGATCCCAACGTCGTTATCATGGGCGAAGAAGTCGCCCAATACAACGGCGCTTACAAAGTCACCGAAGGCCTCTGGAAAAAGTGGGGCGACAAACGTGTCGTCGATACCCCGATTTCCGAAGCCGGCTTCATCGGCATGGGCATCGGAGCATCGATGCTCGGTGTCCGTCCGGTCATGGAATTGATGTTTTGGTCCTTCCACTCGGTCGCCTTTGACCAGCTTGTCAGCAATGCCGCGTGTGTCCGTTACATGTCCGGCGGTCTCTGCAACTGCCCCATCGTTGTCCGGGGTCCTGCCAACGGCGGAACCGGCGTCGGCGCGACTCACTCGCACATCCCCGAGGGACTTTTCGCGGCCTTTCCGGGCCTCAAAGTTTGCGCCCCTGCCACCCCGGCGGATGCCAAAGGCCTGATCAAAGCCGCCATTCGTGACAACGATCCTGTCTATGTGATGGAAAACACCCTGCTTTACGGCACCACCGGCGAGGTCCCGGATCCGGCCGATGGAGATCACGTTGTCCCACTTGGAGTTGCAGAAATCAAACGTGAGGGCTCCGATATCTCGCTCATTGCCCATGGCCGCTCGGTGATCCAAGCACTCGCTGCTGCGGAAATCCTCCAAGCCGAGCATGGTATCAACGCCGAAGTCCTCGACCTTCGTTCCATCCGACCCCTCGACCAAGAGGCCATTCTGAAAACCGTGATGAAAACCAATCGCGTCGTCCTGGTCGATGAGTCCAAGCCCTTCGGCGGAGTTTCCGCGATGGTCGCCATGCTCATCCAAGATCACGCCTTCGATTACCTCGATGCTCCCATCAAACGCGTCTGCTCCATCGATGCACCGGCAATTTATTCACCACACATTGAGCATGAACAACTTCCAAATCCTCGTCGGATCGTGGAGAAGGTTCTAACCATCGCCTGATCCACGACGAATCAGCCTCACCCATCAATGAAACGGACCCGCTGATCCAGAAGGGCTAACGATTTTAAGATCCCGCAGCATCCAGTCTTTTTTATTGCCAACACCGCCATCCTTCCTAGCATCGCGACCATGATCTTGCGTCTAATCACCGTCATGGCCGCCACTGCAGTCACCCTCGGCTTGAACTCCTGCTGCTGCCTTTTATAAACCCTGATTTTCCCTCTCCACATCCAACAGAACCTAACATGAAAAACCTCGTCCTTCTTGCCACCCTGATCGCCGTCTCCCTTGGCTTCTCCTCATGCTGCTCGATGTTCGGCACGACCGCCCAAGGCTCCGGCTATCGCACTGAAACCCGCCAAGTCAAAACCTGCAAATACGACATCATCACCGAAGAGGTGTTTGTTCCAGGCAGCGCCAAAAGTGGCAAAGGCGGTATGGTGCAAACCATCGAGAAAAAGGTTCCTCGCTACAAAACCGTGACCAAAAAGGTTCGCATCCCGTGCGGCCCATGCGTGCGTCTCTATTGTCCGAAGAACGATTGCTGTGGCACGACTTCCGAGTCCACCCGCATGCTCGCCAGTGCCCAAGGCTCCGTCGGCAGCCCGAATATCGGCCTGGTCCCAACGATGAAACCGATCGCTCCCTGAGCCATTTTGCCATCCATTTCCAAGCGCGGAGGAGATCAATGCTCCCCGCGCTTTTTTGTTTCTCAATCCGGCAGTAAAAAGGCTGGAAATGCCTTCATATTCTACCATTCTCCCTGCGACTCCACTCCTACAAATACCATGTCTGTGAACATCGAAATGCCCAAGCTCTCGGATACCATGACCGAAGGCACCCTCATCAAATGGCACAAACAAGTCGGGGACACCGTCAAAATCGGCGATATCCTCGCCGAAATTGAAACCGACAAAGCCACCATGGAAATGGAAGCTTTTGATGATGGAGTGATTACCGAAATCCTCGTCAAGGAAGGAGAAAAAGCAGCAATCGGCGGCATTCTAGCGGTCATGGGTAGCGAATTCGAGGATGTTCCCGCACCCGCCTCCACCACCACCGAAACCCCTGCTGCATCTCAGCCCGTTGCAACATCAACGCCCGTTGCCACTGCTACGGCGTCCACCCCCGTAGCGGACCAGAATGACGAGCGCATCAAATCATCCCCGCTGGCGCGAAAGGTAGCAGCCGACCTAGGAATCAACCTGTCCGACGTCACCGGTACAGGACCCGCTGGAAGAATCGTCAAAAACGATGTGCAATCCGCATCCAGCGCACCTGCCAAAGCACCGGTTGCAAAATCCACCGAAGCTGCAGCCGCAGCCGCATTGGCCGCATCGATGAAATCCAAAACCGCTGCACCGACGCCAACCACTTCGGCTCCGGCCCCACAAGCTATCATCCCGGTTGCAAAGGAGGGGGATGAAATCATCCAACTCAGCTCGATGCGGAAAATCATCGCTTCCCGGCTTCTCACCTCCAAAACCACCATCCCGCACTTTTACCTTCACGTCGAAGTGGACGCCGCACCCATGATGGCTCTTCGCAAACAAGTGAACGACCAGGCCGAGAAAACCCACGGCAATAAATACTCCGTCAACGACTTCATCCTCAAAGCCGTCATCAACGCAACGGAAACGGTTCCTGCAATCAACGCCTCTTTCGCCGGCGACCACATCGTAAAATTCAAACACGTCGGACTATCCGTGGCGATCGCCGTCGAAGACGGACTCGTCACCCCCGTGATCAAACAAGCGGAAAATAAATCGCTGCTCGCGATCTCGCGGGCCGTCAAAGACTTCGCCGTGCGAGCCAAAGACAAGAAACTCAAACCCGACGAATTCGACGGTGGCACGATCACGGTTTCCAATCTCGGTGCCTGGGGTATCGAATCGTTTGACGCGATCGTCAATCCTCCTCAAGCCGCCATCCTCTCAGTCGGCGCCGCCATCGAAAAACCAGTCGTCAAAAACGGCCAGATCGTCCCCGGCCTGCGCATGAACCTCGGACTCTCCTGCGACCACCGCGTTGTCGATGGTGCCATCGCAGCCCAGTTCCTTTCTGAAGTTAGGAAACTTGTCGAGCAGCCGGCGCTAATGCTGCTCTAAGCCGCGTGACCACCTTGCTGGACTCCGACTCTGAATCAATCCCTCAAGCCTCCCAGCAACCCGCTGGGAGGCTTGTTTCGTTCACTCCGAAAACTCCAGTGAAACCATTCCAAACCTTTCCGCCCACCTAACAGGATAACTGAGATTCTCTGATGATTTCTTCTTTTTTGACCTCATAAGATCTTCTTCTTCATAATGTGAAAAAGCCTGACTAACACCTGTTCCTCGTCGATAATCCAAGTGTTCCACGGCAGGAATAAGTTGCGCAACAAGCTGTATCGTTTCGGAATGACCTCTATTTCACGCTCTTCTCAGGAGGATCTGCCCATTCGTTCTGAGGTTGTTCACAGCGCTTTCCCAAGTTCTTGTTTGCGGGGGTTCAAAACTGATTTTGTCGATCGGCGGGAGTTTTGGGCTTGGCACCGAATCCATCACCTCGCACTTGCGGCAACTGCCGATTCTCCACCACAATCCTGAGATGAACCAAGCGGTCATCACGGGAGCAGGCGGCGCGCTGGGCAATGCGATCGCCGCTGCTTTAAAGTCCCCAGATTGGGAAATTTTCGGGCCGCCCAGTGCTGATTTGGACGTATGTGATCAAACGGTGGTGCAGCGTTATTTCGCCCGGCAATCGGTGGACCTTTTGGTTTGTGCAGCCGGCACCACTTGTGACATGCCATTGGCACGACTCACGGAATCTGCGTGGGATGAAGTTTTTGACGTCAATTTCAAGGGGGCCTTGAATTGTGCGAGAGCTGCGTTGCCTAGAATGGTGGAAAGAAGGTCCGGCCATATCATTTTTATTTCCAGCTTTTCGGCGCTTCATCCACCGGTCGGGCAGGTGGCTTACGCCACCGCCAAGGCGGCGCTCCTTGGCCTGACGAAGGATCTTGCCAGATCTCATGGATGCGATGGGATCCGTGTGAATGTCATTCTTCCCGGTTTTTTTAAAAGCCGAATGACGGCCTCTGTGACGGCGCAGCGGCGTGAAGCCATCCGTGCCGCTCATCTGCTTGGGCGATTCAATAGAGCGCATGAAGTTGCAAAATTTGTTCGGCATCTTCACCACGATCTCCCACACACTTCAGGACAGGTTTTCCAATTGGATAGCAGAATTTCCTGAGAAACCCTTCGTGTGATCAAGGTTGCACAACTCAGGGAGAGCGTCTTAACTGTCGGCCCCGTGCCATTTGAATCCATGCACGGACTTCCTATCGAAATCTATCAACCCGAAAACACCGATGAAAATCTCCAAGAATAATTTCGCCAATGAAGAAGTCGTGCTCGATTTCCACGAATACGAAGCCTGCCATTTCACCAATTGCCGTTTTGTCGTCCTCGGATACGGTCCTTTCTCGCTCAATCAGTGCGAAGTGACCAACTGTGAATTCACCTTTGCAGGTCCCGCAGCGAGCACCATTCAGACAATGACCACCATCTATCATAACATCGGCGAGCAAGGCAAACAGCTTATTGAAGGAACCTTCGAGCAGATCCGTAACGCCGGAGCGAATAAACCCGCCTGATTCTGTTGCCATACAAATTCGAAAAGATCCGAAGCCTTTTTGGTTCCGGATCATTTTTTTGATTCATCTCCAATCGCTCAGAGCCAGTGCTTGCCAAATGATGAAAATATTCCCCTTCTTCGGTTTTTCTTTTCAAATTCACGGGTGGTTTCCAGAATCGTGCATCGAGTAAGTACTCCTAATTCATGGATATAACAGATACCATTCAATTCAGATATCCAAGTCTGGCTGATTATCTGAGGAGCAATCGCTGGCAGACGGTTTTTAACAAGCCCACACTCGCTCGTTGTACTCCCTACGCGAATACAAGATTTGTCACTCGATTGGATTTCACAAGAATTGACGAAAATGAAGCCGTTTATGTCTCCGCAAAGGTTCGGGGCACTCATCCCACTCCATACGAAGTTTTCCTTCATTTTCGGCCGCGCAATGGAATTTGGAACATCAGTACGGATTGTTCGTGTCCTGTTGGCTATGAATGCGTTCACTCTGCTGCCTTGTTGAATTTTCTCTCTGCCAGTTTTTCTTCAACCTTTAGCACGCCCACACTGTTCGATCTGTTGTCAAAATCGCAGCTCGATCATGAGGCCACCACTTGGCTCAAGGAATTGGAAAAGGCCAGCCGCGCTCCGGTGGCTTCCAAAAAATCTTCGTTGCCCCACCCCAAATTTCTCGCCTACTGCATCGAAAAATCCGCGTTCGACCCAAAAGCTCTCCCCCATCTCGCCTTGCGGGTGGGCACCCGGAACAAAAATTCGGTCACCGTCGAAGACAATCTCGCCACCGCAGACATCACCAAGCTTCCCAAATACATGTCCGAGGAGGATATCCGCCTCGTCGCTCTCTACCGCCGCATCGAAAGGAAACAAGGCGGCTACACCGTGAAACTCACTGGCCCGGGCTGGACCGATTTGCTGCAAGGGATTCTCGAAGAAGGCCGCCTTTTTTTCACCGAACGCGGCCCGGGCTATCGCAATCTAAGTTTCACTCCCCTCAGCGCCGGACCTCCTGAAAACGTTCAGGCCATTTGGGAATCCCAGCCTAATGGCTCCACCCGCCCCGTCCTGCAATTCACCAGAAACTCCCTTGAATTCCTACCCACGGAGCCGCCCCATTACCTCGACCTAACATCATCGTTGCTTGGCACCATCGAAAGTGATCTTCCTGTCGGAGTCCTAACCGCATGGGAACGTGGGCCCACCATTCCACAGGCCAAAATCCCCCTCCTCCTCGATCGTCTAGGTGCAATTTCCGCACGGCCACTCCCCACTCCGGTCGAACTGAAAAATGACATCCGTCCGGCAGACCCCCCGGTGGCAGTTCTCCACATCGGTCGCAAAACCATCGGTCCCGCGTACGATGCGAGGGATCTGGTCATTGGCCTTCCCACCTTCCGCTACGGCGATAGTCCAGAAATCGCGCCACTCGCATCAAAGGCCACGCCGGTGCATACGCAGATCGCCGGAGACACACGCATCACTTGGCCGCGGAACCCAAAACAGGAGGCTCTTCACCTACAAACGCTGCTGAGTAACGGACTGATTGCGTTGTCCGATGTGGCCCCCGCCCCCCACCTCAATACGACCACCCGCCTGGCCGTCACACTTCCTGAAACCTTCCTCGAACCTGAAATCGCCTGGTTGAATTTTCTGGAAGGCCCCGAGGCCGCCGCCATCCGCGAATCCGGTTGGACCCTCGAAGTTGATCCCAAGGCAGGCCTCACCGCGCACGATGCCAGCACGTTTTTCCCCGCCATCGAGGCGGATCCAGATCATGGCATCGATTGGTTCCGCTTCGACATGCAGTTCGAAATCGGTGGGAAAAAACTCAGCCTCATTCCCATCATCGCCGGAATCATCCAACAGGGTTTTCCGCCATCAGACTCGCCCGAGTTGCCGGATACCATCAGCGTGCCTTGCGAGAATCCCGAGGATGGGTTCATTCGGTTCCCGGCCCGGCGCTTGTTGGAAATCGTCGAGCAAGTCTGTCACTTATTCCATGGAAACACCACCAGCGATGGCCACATCCGGCTGGATCGCCTCGCCGCCGCCGGAGTCGCCGACTCGCTCGCCATCGATGCCTCCGAGACCACCCGCGCGCTTGCCCGGCTCGGACGCGGCCTTAAGAACATCACCAGCCTGCCTCTGGTCGAAATTCCGGACACCGTCCACGCTGAGCTCCGACCCTATCAGCTGGAGGGCTACCGCTGGCTGCAGTTTCTCTCGACTCATGGCCTCAATGGCATTCTCGCCGATGACATGGGACTTGGTAAAACCATTCAAACCCTCGTCCACCTTGCTGCTGAGTGTGCCAAGAACCCGGGAAAACCCTCGCTGGTCATCGCCCCCACCTCCGTCGTTCCCAACTGGGCGTCTGAAGCGGAAAAATTCACTCCTCACCTCAAAATCCTCACCCTCCAGGGCAAGGATCGCTCGGATAATTTTGACGGTATCGCTGATGCCGACATCATTCTAACATCCTACCCGCTCGTCACCCGCGACTTCGAAACCTTTGTGAACCAGGAATGGCATCTCCTAGTCTTGGACGAAGCCCAGTATATCAAAAATCCGAAAGCCATCGTTGCCCAAAGCGCCTGCAAACTCAAAGCCGCCCATCGTCTTTGTCTATCCGGCACACCAATGGAAAACCACCTCGGCGAGCTTTGGAGCCTGATGCGCTTTCTCATGCCCAGCTTCCTCGGTGATGAGAAAACCTTCAACACCCAGTTTCGCAAACCCATCGAGCGGGACCACTCGCCCGATGCACAGCTCGCGCTCAACCGCCGCGTCTCGCCCCTGATTCTGCGCCGCACCAAGGACCAAGTCGCCACCGATCTGCCAGAAAAAACCGAGCTCATCCACTACGTCGAGCTCACCAAAAAACAGACTGATCTCTACGAATCTGTCCGTGCCTCGATGGACAAGCGAGTGCGCGACGCCATCGCCGCCAAGGGACTCGCCAAGTCGCACATCATCGTGCTCGATGCCTTGCTCAAGCTTCGTCAAATCTGTTGTCACCCGCAACTTCTCAAGTCCCTCGCCGCCGCAACCGTCATCGAGTCGGCCAAGCTGGAATATCTAACCGAAGAGCTGCTCCCAACCTTGTTGGAAGAAGGCCGCCGGATCCTGCTCTTCTCCCAGTTCACCTCCATGCTTGCACTCATCGAGGCCCATCTAGAAAAAGAAAACATCCCATTCCTGAAGCTAACGGGAAAGACCCTCGACCGCGCGAGCCTAGTCAAAAAATTCCAAACTGGCGAAATCCTGATCTTCCTCATCTCCCTCAAAGCCGGCGGCACTGGCCTCAATCTAACCGCCGCTGATACCGTCATCCACTACGACCCATGGTGGAACCCTGCCGCCGAAAATCAAGCCACCGATCGCGCCCACCGCATCGGCCAAACCAAACCCGTGTTCGTCCACAAACTGGTCTGTCGCGGCACCATTGAGGACCGCATTCTCGACCTCCAAAAACACAAGGCCGCCCTCGTTGAAGCGCTTCTATCAGAAGAAACCACCAAACTTAAAATCGACGCGGAAACCTTGTCGCATTTGTTGTCTCCGCTCGATTGACGGCTCAAATTGTTTTGAGCAACTCAGATCCAGTGGCTCCCAGGGTCTCGCCTATCAGAGGAATACGACGATCTCCGCCTCATGGTTTTCCAGGGTGGCCAGCGAAGTCGACCTCCTCGTCACCTGGACGGTGAATGCGCCTCAGATGGATTGGCTTCGAATTGATGCGGCCCTCTCCGCAAGTGGATCTAATAGAGCACACGGTGGAAGGACTCAATCCGTACGAGGGATATACCTTCGCCGAAATTCTCAAGGAAAACGGCTATAGGTGGTGGCACGAGTCGTTTCCGCGCAGCCGCCCTGGTCCACGGCGATGTCCACGAATATGCTGCCCCGGTTTTCCTGTGCTTTGATTTCCTTGGTGATTCCTACGATCATGGTGGGAAACCATGTGCCGGGCGCTGCCGTGGGTCAAAGCGTTTGCGGCGTGCGCTGGGATGAATAGATGCCCTGCGAGCCGCTGCAGCGGTAGGCAACGATGCAGGCGGTGGCGAGATAAAGGCCGTTGCCCGCGCCGAAGAGCTCCATGCCGAGCAGAGTGGAGGCGAGCGGGGTTTTGGTGGCTCCGGCAAAGATGGCGACGAAGCCGATGGCGGCGAAAAGATCGACGGGCGCGCCAAGTGCGAGAGCAAGTGTATTGCCGAGGGCGGCACCGATGAAAAACAAGGGCGTCACTTCGCCGCCTTTGAAACCGGCGCTGAGGGTGACCACGGTGAACGCCAATTTCCACAACCAAGCGCTGGCGGGAACTTCGGTGGAGGTGAAAATCGCTGGCAGGGTGATCGCGTCCGGGCGGTTTCCAAGGACACCGAGGCCGAGGTAATCCGGCGTGCCGGAGACTAAAAACAAGCCGATGACGAACACGCCGCCGATGGCTGGTCGGAGCTCGGGGCGCGGGATGTAGATGCGGAAAAGGTCGCCGAGTCGGTGCGAGAGTTTGGCAAAAAGCATGCTGGCAAGGCCGAAGGTAACGGCGGCGAGCAGGACTTTCCCCATGAGCAGGGGATCGACCCAGCTTCCGACCGCCGTAACCTCGACATGGTAATGGGTGTGGCCGATCCCCAAGGCGCGGCAGGTCCAATCGGCGATGACGGCGCTGAAAAAACAAGGGATCAGCGCGTCATATTGGAGTCGCCCGACGACGAGCACTTCCAAGGCGAACACCGCGCCGGCGACAGGTGTGCCAAAAACCGCCCCGAATCCCGCCGCCACACCGGCCATCAGCAACAGGCGGACGCTGGCCGGATCCAGCTTCAGGTAGCGGGCGAAGGTGGCTGCGATGCCGCCGCCCATTTGCACCGCAGTGCCCTCGCGCCCGGCCGAGCCGCCGAATAGGTGGGTGATGAGCGTGCCGAGCAGGATCAGCGGGGCCATCCGCCGCGGGACTCCCACGGCGGGCTGGTGGATTTCATCGATGAGCAGGTTGTTCCCGCCGGCGGCAGACTTGCCATAAACATGATAGAGCATTCCCACGCCCAGCCCAGCGAGCGGAAGCAGATAGATCAGCCAGGGTTGGCTGAAACGCAGCAAGGTGACCGCATCGAGCGCCCGGATGAAGAAGGCGGTGGCGGTGCCGACGACCACGGCCATCGGCACGAGGATTAATAGCCATTTCAGCGCGGCTTTGAGTTCGGAAAACAGGCAGCTCATGGTTCGGCAGGAAACTGGCAGATTCATCGGAAATGGAAATAACCGTTCTTCCGCCGAGACAAAGTCTGTGGACTGCCGCTTTCCCGGAGCCAGCCTGTTGGCCCGGAGAGATGCGCAGCAGGCTGCGAATCCCAAAGCGGCAGCAGGCTGCAGCAGTCCAAGGGGCTTCGCAAGCGGTCACTCCATTTCAGAGAGTGCCTTCAGCGCGAGTTTCCGGGGAGGCAGGTGGTTCTTTGCGCCGGTTGGTCGAAACCGGATAGAAGCTGAAGTCCACGACTGCATTTCACCCATCGTAGTCCAGGACTTCAGTCCGGCTTCTACTCATTCAGCTGACTCCGCCATCACGGATGACATCGCCTCTGCCCGCAACTGCTGACACGTCGAATGACAGCCGCGATTGTAACCCGTCCGTGGTGAAGCTCACGATCTTCTCCCAAGTATCCAGCCCCCGCTTATCCGCCAGAGGCCGCAGCACGCCCTTTTTCAAAATCAGTTCCCTGCAGTCTGTCAAGATTTGCACACTGACCCCATTTTTTATTGATCCCATTTTCCTGACCCCATTTTCCTGCATCATTGTCCTGTTGACGGAGAAAAAATTCATGGCAAGCACCACATCCGGATCGGTCTTGTTCACACCAAGGCGCTGGAATCGCGCGAGACTTCCCCGGGCTCAATCCGCGGAAATGATCTGGATTCGGGCGAAGCGGTTGGGTGCTCCGGATACATCGTCTTCCGCGATCACCCGCTCCCATTGCCCGTCGATGGATGAGGTCGTCTCCTGTCTCGACGTGGGACTCCAAGCGGCGGGGGATTCGAGCCCCGAGGAAAACAGCGGTTCGTAAGTCATCCCGGGATCAGAACTGCTTTTGCGCCGGACGTACTCGATGCGCAGCCGGTCGGCAACCCGCGAGCTGACAGGCATGCCGCTGTGTCCTGAGCCAGCCTCCAGTGGACCCGCCCCGCTTTGCAGCGGGTGGAGGTTGAACGCCCGCTCCAGCAGATTGTTCACCCCATCCTTGTCGGGATCTGCTAGATCCGCGGCATCGCCGGTGTTCCCGGTCTGCTCGAAATACAGATTTCTCCATGATTCCGTCTGGGTGAGGCCGGTGCCGGTGAGGGCCACGTCCACCAGGGGCTTCGCGGGATCGCTGCTGGAGACGCGCACGGCGGCCTTCCGGCTTCCTTTTCCAGCGGGTGAAAACCTGATGCCGATGACGGCACTGGCTCCCGGGGAGATCGGTGCGGGTGCCGGGGTGGTGATTTCAAACTCCTCCGGATGGTCGCCCACCGCGAGGATGGAATGCACGGTCAGCGGGACATTGCCGGGGTTCTTGACAAAAAGGGTCTGGCTGGTGGCTTCCTTGATGCCGACGGGCTCAAACTCAAGCGTCTTCACCCCGTTGATGTCTTTGGTTTCCGGAGACTCGACCTCGGCGATGGGTCGGGTGGTGATAAAATGCCCCATCCGTGTGGACGATATGCCTGCGGTGTTGGTAGCGGTGAGGCGGTAAAAATAGGCGGAGCCGGGATTCAAGCCGGTGAGAGTGGCGCTCACTGTTTGCGCTGCCAGGTTATTGTTAGGGCTGAGCGTGACATCCGCGACGCTGCCAAGGCTGGCGCTGGTTCCATATTCGAAACGGGCGGTGGTGACGGAACCGTTGGGATTGACCGTGCCGTGGAGGGTAGCCGTGTCGTTGCCAAGAGCGCTGATCTCGGAGCGGTCCAGCATCGGCCGATAGCCGCGCTTGACGCCTTTCATGATGCGGTTGTTCCCGGTGTCCGAAATGTAGATGTCCGATCCAATAGTGGTGACGCCGCGCGGCATCGAAAACAAACCGGCCGGACCAATCCCGCCCGCGCCACCGACGACGCCGGGCGTCCCGCCGATGGTGGTCACCACGCCCGCCGGTGTGATCTTGCGGATCGTGTGGTTGCTGGCATCTACGACGATCAGATTGCCATCCGAGTCGTATGAGAGATCGAACGGGCCGTTGAACCGGGCGTCCCTGCCAATGGCGTCCGTCGTGCCGAAAATGGGGGTGGTGAGCACGAAAGCACCGCCTGCGAATGTTGTGACGACACCCGCCGTGGTGACCTCCCGCATGGCATGGTTGCCCGAGTCGGCGAGACGGAGAACGCCATTCGTCCCGAAGATCATGCCATTGGGATAGTTGAACGCGGCTGCGCTTCCCGTTCCATCCGCAAAGGCACTCGTCACACCGCCGGCGAGGGTGGAGACCACCGTCGAGGTGATCTTCCGGATGGAAACGTTGCCGCGGTCCACAACATAGATATTCGCCGCCGAGTCGACCGCCAGTCGCGAGGGGGACTTGAATGTGGCGTTGCCGGGGCTGCCATTGGCCGAGCCCGAAACAGTCCCGCCCGAGATGTTGGAAATCACGCCGACGGTGGTGGTTTTCCGGATCGAGTGATTGCCCGTGTCCGCGACGTAGAGATTGCCGCTGGCATCCACCGCGAGGCCTTCCGGATATTTGAACTTTCCGGTGCCAACCGCTCCGATGACTTTGCCGACAGATCCCTCGGTGCCGGCGAAGGTGGATGCGGTGCCGGTGGAGGTGATTTTTCGAATGACGCAGTTGTCGGTATCCGCCACGAAGAGGTTTCCACCAAAAGCAACGATTCCGTTGGGCCTGCTGTAGCGGGCGTCGCTGGAAGTTCCATTCACCATCGCTGCGGTGGGCGGCGCGCCGATGGGGGTGGTGACGACGCCGTCAGGCGTAACCTTGCGCAGGACATGGTTCCGGGAATCCGCGACCAGCAGGTTTCCGTCAGAGCCAATCGCCAGCCCGCTAGGTCCATAGAATCTGGCGGCGGATCCGGTGCCATCGACGTGGGTAGCCGAAGAATTGACCGCCGCTCCGGCGACGGTAGAGATGACCCCGACGGGAGTGATTTTCATGACGAGATTGGAAACTCCCGTGACATAGGAGCCTGTGGAACCAGTGGTGACATAGAGGTTTCCTAGAGAATCCATTTCGATGCCAAGTGGTGAGGGAAAAGATCCGGTGCCGGTTCCCGACAGCGTGGTCACCACGCGATCGGTGGTGATTTTCCGGATCGCCCGGTTGCCGGTGTCGGCGACATAAAGGGTGCCATCAGGGGCCACGACCAAATCGGACGGACTCCAGAAAATAGCGGCAGGGCCGGTCCCGTCGAGCAGCCTTGCATACGTGTTGGCGGTGCCGGCGATGGTGGAAACCATTCCGTCCGCGGTGATTTTGCGGATGATGCCATTACTGGAGTCTGCGATGTAGAGATTCCCCGCAGCGTCGATGTCGATTCCGGAGGGCAGGGAAAATCTGGCCGTGCTGACGGGACCATCCGTGCTGCCGGAGCCATTGATTGGGTCGCCGGAATGGGTCGAGACCACACCATCGGGGGTGATTTTCCGGATCAGGTTGTTGGTCCGATCGGTGACGAAAAGGTTTCCATTGTCATCCACCGCGATGTCCGAGGGGTTGTAAAATCGTGCGTTCTCACGGGTTCCGTCGGTTTTTCCGGAAACTCCTGCCTTGCCAGCCATCGTCACAACCACGCCGCTGGGCGTGATTTTGCGGATCACGTGATTGGAGGCATCGGCGACATAGGCGTTGCCGTAGCGGTCGAAGGTGACGCCGGTGGGATCCTTGAACTGGGCGTCGTTGCCGGCCCCGTCGGAGGAGCCGGGTTTACCGGAGAAATTGGTCCACTCATAGGTCTCGGTCTGGGCTTGCACGAGGGTGGCGAGCGAAAGGCCAAGGGCAATGAAAAGTGAGTGCATATCCGCTGAAGGGTTTTTGAGAGGGGCAACGAAGGCATTGAAGAACCCGGTGGATCGATACAAGTCAATAATTTCAGTCACCTGAACACGGCGATCAAGCTAGGAGAGCAAAGAATCGGGAAATCGGGGTCACGGGAAATCGGGGTCAGGGTGCAAATCTTGACAGAATTTTCCAGCTCTTGTCTTGAT
>JBBECN010000106.1:0-4813 GCA_040881795.1 Akkermansiaceae bacterium | reverse complement strand
TGTTCGAGCAATGCCGGGAGCGATTCGGCGCGAAGCGCAAGAGCGGCGCGAGGAAGATGCGTGGCAAAGCGGCGTGCGCGGCGGAGCATTTGTGGACGGCTCGTGACCTGCGTGTGGGCGTGGAGTGAAGATAAGGAAGCGAAAAAGCCGCCGACCTCGGGAGGGCGGTGGCGTTAAGGAAACGGATGGAATCGGGGTTATTTCTTTTCGCGCGGGACGACAACAAGGTTATCGCTACTTATGAAGGGAAATCATTGGCTGCTGGATTGAAAATCTCCGTCGGTGAGGAAGGCGCGGGCCTCGCCGACGAGGAACAGCGAGCCTGCGACGAGCACGGGATCCTGATGGGAAACGGCTGCGGTGAAGGCCGCTTCAAAGCTGTCAAATAGACGGTGGGGCGGGGAGTTTTTCGGGAGGTGGGCGGCGAGTTCTGCGGGAGTGACGGCGCGCGCGGTATCAACGGGGCAGAGGAAAATTTCAGAAGCGAGCGGGGTGAGGATGGCGAGAATGCCATCGATGTCCTTGCCGCCAACGGCACTGAAGACGAGCGCGGCTTTTTTCCCGGGGTAACATTCCCGCCAGGTCGCGGCCAGAACTCCGGCGGATTGAGGGTTGTGCGCGCCGTCCAGCACGACTCCGGGGCGGATGACTTCGAAGCGCCCTGGCCAATCGACATTCGACAACCCATAACGCACGCTGTCCGAACTGAGGTGGAAACCCGCGCGGTGCAGCGCCGCCACCGCAAGCGCGGCGTTCGATTTCTGATGATCCCCCGCGAGGGACATCGGGTAGCCTAACAACGGCTCGCTGACGAACTCGATGGGTGCCCGCAATTCGTTTGCCTCCTTCTCTAACACGAACTGCACGCCGGGTGTTTGTGGCGCGGAAATGACGGGTTTTCCCAAAACAAAGATGCCCGCTTTTTCCATCGCGATTTTCTCCAACGTGTCGCCCAGCCACTGCATGTGATCCAGTCCGATCGGTGTGATCACACAGATGTCGGCCGGCACGGCGGTGGTGGCGTCGAGCCTGCCGCCCATCCCGGTTTCCAGGACGATGACCTCGCATTCGCATTTCCTGAACCACCGCATCGCCAGCGCTAGGGTGATTTCAAAAAACGTCGGGTGGGTTTCCATCCGCTCGCAGATCTCGCGCAGGTCGGTGAGCATCGCGGCGCACGCGTCCTCGGGAATTTCGCGACCGGAGACTTTGATGCGTTCGCGGTAGTCGATGAGATGGGGTGAGGTGAAAAGCCCGCAGCGCTTGCCGCAGGCGCGTGCAATGCTGTCGATCATCGCGCAGGTGCTGCCCTTGCCATTGGTCCCGGCGACGTGGATCACCTTCACGCCATGAGCCGGATAGGCGAGCGATTCCTTGAGCAGATGCCGTGGCCCATCCAACCCGAGTTTGATGCCGAACATCTGGGTGGAAAACAGCCAATCAATCGCTTCTCGGTAGTCCATCGTGATAAGCCATCCAGCGCTCGGGCTTTTCTCAGAATTCTTTGACCCAAAGGTTTGCGAAATCGATCGCCGAGCCGTGGTGTTGCAAGCCGAGCGGGCCGCGCGCTGGAATGCCGGGAAGTTGTGCGTTGTCGATGACCACACGGCCGTTGAGTGACACCGTCACCCGGTCCCCGATCAGAGTGATCATCGTACGATTCCATTCGCCGAGCGGGCTGTCCGCATGGGACTTTGGAGTGGCTTGCGCTTTGACCTCGGCGGGCATTGCCTGGTCGGTGCGGTAGCCGTAGATTTCACCGGATCCGATGGGCCAGTTCCACAAATTGATTTGGCTTTTGGGATTTCCACGCAGGTAAATACCGCTGTCGAGCTCCTCGATTTCCACCGTCATCGGCTTGCCGTCGGCGTCGATTTTCTGGGTGCCGTCTGCCAGCACCAGCGGTTGGAATTTTTGCGGGCCCCGGCCGCTCCACCGCCAATCGAAGACGAAGGTAAAATTGCCATATTCTTTCTGCGTCCACAGGTCGCGGGGTTCTCCAAGTTTTCCGCTGTGTTTGAGGATGCCTTGATGGGCGGTCCATTCAGTGGTGGCTGGATCGTGCTTCCAGCCGACGAGTGTTTTGCCATTGAAAATTTGAGTGAACCCCGCGGCTTTGACCCCATCCACGTTGGCGGCGGGCGGCAATTCGGCGATCTGGATGTTGCGGAATGCGACGCGGTCACCGTGGCCGAGCCATGCGATGTGTCCGGCGCGTCGTTTCGCGCCCTCGTGTTTTGGATGGAGGCGGCTCAAGTCGTCGAGATTCCCGCGAAGGATGATTTCCCCATTCAGCTCGATGATGATCACTGACCCTAGCACGCTGACGCGTTGGCGGTTCCATTGCCCCACGGGCTTGAGACCGCTTTTTTTGGCCGGGGCCAAGGTGTAAAGCGAGCCATGGAACTGATAGTCCTTGAGGTTTTTGTATTTCGGTGCGGAATCGTCGAGAATCTGAATTTCCATGCCAGTGTAGGCGCCGTCTCCCGAGCCCGGATAGTGGATGCCGAGGCCGTTGTTTCCGCCGGGTGGCAGCTTGAATTCGAAATCAAGGATGTAACTGCTGAAGGTTGCCTCAGTGACCAAATTCTTTCCCTTGGGCGTGCAAACAATCGCCCCGTCTTCCACCACGTAGCCCTCACCCATCCAGCCCGTGAGGTCTTTACCGTTGAAAAGCGGGCGCATCGCCGGCACCTCGGCGGCAAAGCAGTGGGACGCCATGGCGCCGGCGACGAGGATGGTGTAACAAAGTTTCATGGTGGGATCGTGTTTTAGGGAAATGAAAAAGGCGCAAGGCGCAGGGTCAAGAGGCGCACTCTTGCTAACCGACGCTTTACGCTTTTCCAAGCCGGAACATTTCGCCGCTTTTCAACGGTCCTCGGCAAGCGCTTCCATCAAATAACGCGCCGGTCGGAAATTCTCGATCAGCACCTCACGCTGATTTCCCCGCTTCATCCGCACCTGGCTGATGTTGAAATTCGGGGTTTTGTGGGGCGCGAAGAGAATGTCATCGTGAGTCGAGTTTTCGTGCTTCTTGAACATGTTTGGCAGAATATCCCCGCCAA
Source organism: Akkermansiaceae bacterium (assembly GCA_040881795.1). GTDB lineage: Bacteria > Verrucomicrobiota > Verrucomicrobiia > Verrucomicrobiales > Akkermansiaceae > Luteolibacter. Next base: position 1,748 of record JBBECN010000106.1, on the reverse strand, counting down.
GATGATCGTCGCGGCCGGTGGCGAGGTGGCAAGTGCCGAGCACTTTCTCGTCTTGGATATCCGCCCCGGATACCGGCAGAACCTGGGTGCCGAATCCCAGTTCGCCGAGCGTTCCCGTCATCGGGTCATCCGCGAGACGCGCGTTGTGGGAATCGATCGTCGCTTGGTTCCCCTGAATGAGGGTGGAGCGGACAATGCAGCGGTCCGCCACTTCCAACACGCCTAGAGTGCCGTCTTCGTATTTCATCGGAAACTGACCGCGCGCATCGCTTGGCACGAAGTAAACTTCACCTGCAGGCAGATTGGCAATGTCCGGGGTTTTTCCAAGGCACAACCCGTGGGATTTTTGCGCATCCTGGCCGGCCAGCCCGAGCCAGGCAGTTAGAACCCGACCGTCCTCAAGCGCAAAATCGATCTCGATCGAATCCGCATTGCTCAATGCCCGGCGCAACCGCTCGGCATCGCCTGAAACTTCGTGGTAATCCACTGCAAGGCCTGAATTCAAAATAATGTCGTTCAGACCATGCAGCGTCGCGCCGCGGAAGCCATACTCCTTGCACTTGGCGGTGAGCGGCGCGGTGGCGGAAAACGTCGAGATACACAAAATCAGATCATAATTCGGATAGATATCCCGATCCAGCGAGAGATGGTTTCCAGAAGTATCCCAGACATCATCCTTGAGATCGAGATTGGACCCATGCGTGCAGCGGAACGCGAACATCTCGCCGCCGCTCATGCCCAGTGCATCAAGTGCCCCGCTCGCCAGACCCTGATAGAAGTGCTTGTAAGCGTTTTTCTGCACCGGGAAACCCTCGTGCTCTAGAAAGTTGAAGTCCTTGATCAGCTCCGCAGGCTCGTCAAAATCAATCAGAATGCAGGCCCTGCATCCCTCGGTTGGCGCGAATACCGTTCCGAGAAGCCTGATGAGGTCGAACTTAGGGAACTTGCGGTTCTCCGGGTGAAGAAGAATTTCCTCATCGAAATAGGCGGGTAGTGAAGGTGCTGTGATGCTCGACATAGTGCGGCATCCTAAAACCATTGCCCCCTCCCGCAAGAGGCGATTCTGCAAAATCCTCAAAATTGCTCAGCCCGGTGCGTCATCGCCGCTGTTTTCCCGCATCTCCGCCAGCGTCCCCGACATGTCCTCCAGCCTCTCCCATAACTCACGCACCACGTAAAAAGGTGCCCCGCACCGCACCACCAGCGCCAAACAATCCGATGGCCGGGCATCCAGCTCAATGATCTTGCGCTCCATGATCTCATTTTCCGCTTCAAGAATCAGCCTCGCGTAGTAAATTTCCTCCTCCATCCGCACAATCACCGCCCGCGAGACCCTCCCGCCGAAACCCTCCAAACTCAGCATGAACAAATCATGAGTCAGCGGGCGCGGTGGAAGCTGGCCGCTCAAACTGGCATTGATCGACGCCCCGACCGCCGGATCGATGTAAAAAACGATGGCCTTTTGACCATCACCCAAAAACACCGCACAACCCGCCTGGGTTGGTAACAAGGCAATCGGTTCCACACGCACAAGATCTGGCATGCCCCAAAGGTCATCCCGAAAGCCGAAGTTTCCAAGGGCAAACATGGAATGCCGTAACCCCCCGCCAAATTCCCCCCAAATCGCTCCCTTTTTCGAAGAAAATCCCAAAAATTCTCGTATTTCGTTAGAATTAACCCTCGTTCGAAGTAAAAAACCCTATATTCCACAAGGGATAGTGAGGGATGATCAAAAAAAATGCGAATTC
>JBBECN010000105.1:0-30619 GCA_040881795.1 Akkermansiaceae bacterium | reverse complement strand
CGAGTTCGCGGGCTTTGGCGAAGGCGACATCGAGCGCTTTGAGCAGGGCCTTGCCCTTGGCATTGTGATCGAGCGAGAGTGCGAGACGCGTGAACTCGTCAAGATCGATGATTTCCTCCGCGATGGCGGTGCGATTTTCGGCGGAAAGAGGTTCGAGCGGATCGTCTCCCCATTCCTCGGCGGTTACATCGAGAGACTCGTAGTCCTCATCCAGTTCGTCTTCGAGGGTGAGCTTGGGTTCATCCGCCTTGAGCTGGGCTTTGAGGCGGTTGGAAATGGAAGTCAGCGCCCCGGCGATGGCGAACGACGAAGAGGCGAGGAGTTTCCGCAGCACCAGCGTCATCAGGCTGCGCTGGCTGGGAGGCAGGGCCTGAAGATTGTCCCTACGAAGGTAATCGGAAACGAGGTAATAGAGCTTGTCCTCGCCCTCGCCGGGATCGAAGGGCTCGACCATGGCGTGGCGTTTCGTGAACGGCACGTATTGCGTGACTTGGCGGCGCAGAGTGCGGTGGCAGATCGGCTTCAGACGCGCTTTTAGGACATCGAAGACCTGCTGTTGGTTGAGATTGGCGAACTGCTCGCGAAAGCTCTTCAAATCGCCGAAGGTGTGATCATCGATGATGCTGACGAGACCGAAGAGTTCGAGCAGGGAATTTTGCAGCGGCGTAGCGGTGAGCAGAAGCTTGTGCCGCTCCTGAAGCGCCTTTTTCAACACGTTGGCGATGATGTTTGCCGGTTTGTAAACATTGCGCAGACGGTGGGCTTCATCGATCACCACGAGATCCCATGGGGTGCGGTGAACATCGGCAGCCTTGTTGCGGGCAAACTGATACGAACAGATCACCAAGACTTCCTCCTTCGGTTCAAAGGGGCTGAAGGAACCCATTTTGATGGCAGCGTTGTAGGACTTCGTCTCCAAAATGGCGCATGGAAGAAAGAATTTTTCGTTCATTTCCTGATGCCACTGTTTCCGGAGGTTCGATGGGGTGATGATGAGAATGCGGCGTTTCCGCTCCGTCCATGCCTGGGAGATGACCAGTCCCGCCTCGATGGTTTTCCCCAACCCGACTTCGTCCGCTAGAATCGCGCCTTTCGAGAGCGGCGACCGGAAAGCGAACAGTGCGGCATCCACCTGATGGGGATTCAGATCCACCTGCGCCCCAGCCACTGCGCTGGCAAGCTTCTCAACGCTGTCGGAGGGGCAGCGTTTTGTTAGCTCGTAGGCGAGGTATTTCGCCTGATAATCCGTGATGCGCATCGCTTGTGATGGATGCAAACAGATAGAGCGACAAGCGGCAAGTTGGATGTGAGAGTTCGGCCGGAGCCCTTTTTCCCAGGCGGCTAATCCTCCATTTGGGAGTCTCCGCATTCTGTCAAAATGGTTCGACGGAGGCGTGCATTCACCGTAACTGATATCCATGAACGAACCATCTGCGCCACCGATTCTTCCTCCACGCTGGAGTTCCTGCCTCATCAAATGCCTGATTGGGTTGGCGGTGATCGGCTTGATCTTCGGCGCGTGTTGGTGGTGGTATAATCGCCCGATCCAACCAGTGACCCTGAGCACTGAGGAAAAAGCGGCAGTCGAGGCGAAGGTGGAGGCCATCCAACAGCCGACCGGGGCAACCTATGAAAAAGGCTCGAAGGAAATCATCCTCACCGAGCGCGAACTCAACGGCCTGCTCAACGAAAACACCACGCTCGGCCAATCCGTGAAATTCGAACTGGCCACCAACGCCGTCCACGCCCGCATCGAAACCGATCTCGCTGCGGACCTGCCAATCATCGGCGGCAAGCGCCTCAAGGCGCGCGCGCGGTTTCTTGTCAGCGAGGTGCCCGGGCAAGCAAGTTTCGTCCTCGACGACCTGACCGTTTGGGGTGTTTCCCTGCCCAACGAGTGGCTTGCGGGACTGAAGGGTCGCGACTTGTTAGGCGAGGCGCTCGGCGGCGGCAAAATAGCCGGGGTTGAGGAATTTAAAATCGAGCCAGGGCGTTTGACCATCCGCCTCGCGGAGTAGGCTTTGTAAGGAGCCACGACACTGCTGTCGTGGTGCGAATGGAAAGCCATTTGGAAGAGCTTCGCGCTTTTCAATGACTGCCCATTCGCCAGCACCACAGAAGTGTGGTGCCTCCTTAGACCGTTTGCCCATACGCGTCAAATTAAGGTGATTCGCGCCGCTGGGAGCGCGGGTTTGAAACCCGCATGCCCATGAAACGCGAAAGGAATAGGCCTCGAAGGACGGTCTCTTTCTCAAATCATGGTCATGCGAGTCGCAGACTCGCGCTCCCAGCCCTTAAATTGAAGCCAATGGGCAAACGGTCTATACTATTCAATCAAGAGTGGTGGGAGCGCTCGAGCGCGGCGGCGACGAAACCTGAGAACAAGGGATGCGGGTGGTTTGGCTTGGATTGGAATTCCGGGTGAAATTGCGCGCCGATGTAGAATGGATGATTCGGCAGCTCGACGATTTCCACAAGACCCTCGTTGGCAGAGACTGATGATATGACAAGTCCGGCGTCCTGAAGCCGATCCTGATAGTCCGAGTTGAACTCATACCGATGGCGATGGCGTTCGAGAATGCGGTCCACGTTGCCGTAAAGATCGGCGGCTTGAGTACCGGCGAAGAGGATGGACTCTGAGGAACCCAAACGCATGGTGGCCCCCATGTCTTCGATGCCTTTTTGCTCTTCCTGAAGGCAGATGACCGGGTGCTTGGTGGCTTTGTCAAACTCGGTGGAATTCGCACCTTCAAGACCACAGACATTGCGGGCGTACTCGATGGTGGCGATTTGCATTCCGAGACAAATCCCGAAGTAGGGGATCTTGTTTTCGCGGGCATACTTGGCAGCGAGGATTTTCCCCTCGGTGCCGCGGTCACCGAAGCCGCCGGGAACCAGGATGCCATCGACATCGCCGATGACGGACTTCGCGCCGTGGTCTTCGATGGCTTCCGCTTCGACGCGGACGATTTGCACCTTGGTGTCATGATGGGCACCGGCGTGGATCAGCGATTCGTAAATGGATTTATAGGCGTCCTGGAGTTCGATGTATTTTCCGGCAACAGCGATGGTGACCTTGTGCTTCGGATGAATCACCCGCTGGACGAATCTTTCCCAATCCTCAAGCGCGGGCGACGGCGTGTGGCCGAGGCCTAACTTGTCCACCACCAGTCGGTCGATCTTGTCGCGGCGCAGGTCGAGCGGGCATTCGTAAATCGTGTGGGCCACATCGCGGAAGGCGACGACATTCTTGCGCTCGACGTTGCAGAACATGGCGATCTTCTTGCGGTTGTCCTCATCGAGATCCGCCTCGGTGCGGCAGATGATGATGTCCGGCTGGATCCCGAGTTCCCGGAGCTTGGCGACCGATTGCTGGGTCGGTTTGGTTTTCACCTCGCCGGCCGCCTTGATGTAGGGCAGCAGCGTGACGTGAATGAAGCAGACGTTTTCCTTGCCAACTTCGAGAGCGAACTGGCGCAGCGCCTCGATGAAAAGCAGGCCTTCCATGTCGCCGACAGTACCGCCGATTTCGGTGATGAGCACATCGGTATTGGGATTATCCACAGTGACCTGATGCATCCGGTGTTTGATCTCATCGGTGACGTGCGGGATGAACTGCACGGTCTTTCCGAGATACTCGCCGCGGCGCTCCTTTTTGATGACGGAATCGAATACCTGGCCGGATGTTAGATTGTTCATCCGCGAGAGCACGCCGGAGGTGAAGCGTTCGTAGTGGCCGAGATCAAGATCCGTCTCCGCACCGTCATTGAGCACATAAACCTCGCCGTGCTGGTAGGGCGACATGGTGCCCGGATCGACGTTGAGGTATGGATCGAATTTCTGCATCAAAGTGGTCAGGCCACGGTGTTCGAGCAGCGTTCCGATGGATGCGGCGGCCAGGCCTTTGCCGAGTGAGGAAACGACGCCGCCGGTGACGAAGATATATTTCATGAAGTGATTGAGTGAGCGGTGATCAGTGAGCAGAGGAAGAGAGGAGCCGTTCGATTTCGAGGGCTTGTTCCGGGGTGTCAACACCGGGCGAGGTGTCGGAGGTGAGAAGGACCTTGATGGTGGCACCGTTTTCGAGGGCGCGGAGTTGTTCCAGCGACTCAGCCATTTCCAAGGGCGAGGGCGGCCAGGTGACGAAGCGCTCAAGGAAAGCGCGCCGGTAGGCGTAGATGCCCTTGTGGCGGAGGACCGGCAGGCTAGCGACCGGATTGCGGAAAAACGGCAGGGGCGAACGGGAGAAATAAAGCGCGCGACCATCGAGCGCGATGACGACTTTGACCACATTCGGGTCCTGAACCGCCGGATCCGACGGGTCGAGCGGGTTGGCGGCGGTGGCCATGTCGAGCCTAGGGTCGGCAGCCATCGCGGCGGCGAGTTCATCGATGAGCGCGGGATCGATGAGCGGTTCGTCGCCCTGAATGTTGATGATGTGCGTCGCGCCAGGGACCACGCGGGCGACTTCCGCGATGCGGTCGGTGCCGGTCGGGTGGTCCGGCGAGGTCATCGCGGCTTTTCCGCCAAAAGCGATGACGGCGTCGCGGATGCGCTCGTCGTCGGTGGCGACGATGATGTCATCGAGACGGGAACACTGCTTGCAGCGTTCCCAAACATGCTGGATGAGAGGCTTTCCGGCGATCAAATGAAGCGGTTTTCCCGGGAAACGCGTGGAACCCCAACGGGATGGAAGAACGCCTAAAATATGAGTAAGTTGGGAAGATTGTGCCACGCTTCAAAAAGGTTGGGCGAGCGTATGGCACGGACAAGCCTGCGGACAAGAGCGGTTTCGGAAAAAGATTTCAGAATCTCCGATCCGCGTTTTTCACTCCTTGGGGCCACTACCCAGCGCACACCGCGGGGATCATATTTCACACTCCAAAACAAAAGCGGCCCGACTGATGATCCCCCCGGAAAACCCATTAACCGGAAGGCGTCTCAGTCGGACCGACTGTCGTGTCGCGACATGGATAGAAACGCAGCCGAAATGCCAATTTGTCACAAATCCGGAATTTTTTCGAAAAATGATCGGCATCCGCAGTCCTTGCCTCTGCGCGACGAGGGCTTTTTTGTGAGCAATCTTGGAGCGGACGGCCAAGCGGCGGTTTGATTGAATGAATTCAGTCTGGAAGTAGTCGAAATCAGCACGAAGACAACCCTCCCCCTGCTGGCCATTTCGTTGACCATGGCCACCATTTCTCCGGCGCAAACCTGCCGCGAGGTCGTGCGCGATGCTTCCGGAAGGGTCGTCCAGACCGTGGAACACCAGAAAAGCAGCGGCGGCGTGGAGCGCGCAGTCACCCGTGACGCCTCCGGATCGGTCACCGGGACGAGCCGGGACGCATCGAGCCGGGTGACAGGCAGCAGCACGGGCAGCAGGAATTGCCCTTGAGGGGCTTCAGCGCCTTTTCAACCAAAGGCATCGAAATCGCCGCCGCCATGCGCCGTCCGCCACCCAGCGGATGCAAGGATCACCGAGGTCTCAGTGCGCGACCGAATCAAAGCTCTCCGAGCCCATCGTCAAACAAACGCAGCATGGAATCCGGTTTACCGCCGGCGGCGCAGTGCTAGCCCAAGCCCAGCCAAGCCAATCATCAACGTGCTGGACGGCTCAGGGATGACGGTTAGAGATGCGTTTATCCCGAAGGTCATCAAGTTATTCTCCGCGATTTCCGCTCCGCCGATGATCACCGTATAGTCTCCGGAGAGTAGCCAATACGACTGCTGGACCGAGCCATCCGCGACGCCGTCGCCGTTCACCCCGGCCGCAGCACCGAAATTCGCAGAAGTGCCATCGGCCACATTTCCGATGTAGGCGAGCGAGCTGAGCTCATTGAAATTGTAAGCCCCTTGGCCATCAGCCAAACTCGCGTCGTTGCCGATTTTCCAGTCGTCCAGCGAGTTCAGGGCACCGTTCCGCGGTTGGGGATTTCCCAGAGTCTGCAACCACGCCAGCGTGATGCCGGCGGTGTCATAGTCAGCACTGCCGGTGCTGAGCAACCCAGAATACAGCGAAAACGCAGGCATGATAGAAAAGCCTACCGCGGTGCCACGCGTAGAATCAGCAGTCACATTCAGGGTCGCGTAACCGGCCTCGGCGAGCGTGAAGCGGAACGCCCGAATATGATGGGCGTCCCCATAGGCAACATCGGTTCCCGCCGCCCAGCCGAAGTTGGATGTCACGGTCTGGTTGGTGATGGTCTTGAAATAGGGCAAGGCCGCCGAGGCACCGGAGATGGCCGCGGGCATGAATACCCCAGAACCAGGTGTCGTTTCCTGGTTAACTCCAAGATTTCTAGCAGTCCCACCGTAGGTGGTGTGGGCTGACAAATTTGGCGCGGCTAACAAACCGACCACGAAGAAACTGGTGTATGCTATTGTCATATTGTATGATATTTTCATGTTATTGTATACGAAATTAAACTCACTCATACGACTGCTTGTCCCCGCCCCAGTCTCGGGCGATACGATAGAAAGCTGCTCCGGAGGGAGGAGAAGAATCGGTGAAAGTGGCGGTATCGGCGGTGGTTCCGGTCACCTTCCCAATGGATTCCCAAACACCGGACGCCGGGTCGCTGGTCCGCTGGATTTCGAAAACGATACCCGTCTGATATGGCTCCCAAATGCCCATTTTGCTTGGCCAGGTCAGCACGTAGCCACTGCCGGGCACAAACTTGCCAACAGGCTGGAAGTCAGGTCCTGCCCTAAAGTGGAAAACAAACGGCTCGCTCGGCGTATGCCATGGATCTCCGCTAGGACCACTCGTGCTGCAGTCCACGAGTCGGAAAGTGATGTGGTAATCGCCCGGCTTGTCAGCCGTCCAAGCGCGGCCGTGGATGTGACCGTGCGGATCCTCGCCGCTGTCGTCTCTACCGCCGCTTATCACGAAAGCGTGGTTCCCCGCCCCCTCGTTGGTCGCGAAGGAAACGCTCGGCGTGTCGTAATCCCTGGATCTGCCCTCGTCCCAGAACCCGAGGCTCGCACCGGCCGGTCCAGAAACGCCAACGATCTCGACCCACAGATATGCCCCGGTGTGGGCGTGATCCACCGCACCCGATTCCTCCTGCCCGTCGGACAGCGCAGTTAGCGAGAACGCATCGTTAGGAAACAGGGTGCGCGCACTTTCATCCAGCACGTAATATCCGCCGCAGCGCTGGGAGGGACGAAAGCCTGTGGGTCTCGCCAGAAGGTGGAACACCCGGCTGGAAAGATCCGGTCCGATGAGGCGGAGCTTCTCGCCCGCATCCGGCCTATTGTTGTTATTCGTGTCACAGATGCCCGCCGCAAAGTGATCGTGCCCGCCAGCAGACATCAGGGCGGCCCCCCATGCGAGTAACAGAAATGATGCGGTGTGCCGATTCATGGATTCAAAGATGTTTTATTTCCCCGCCGATGGATCGGCGAAGCGGGTGCCGTCCGCTAAGAGATTGGCTTGAGTTTCCAGTCGGGACAAAGTTTCCACATGGCCATCCGCGAAGAGGTAGTTCGCCTTTCCCCCGTGGACGCCGACTGCCACTTGATATTCGAAAACCTTAGGCGGGATTTTGCCGCCATAATAGGAAGTAAAATGGAAATGGTCAGAAGTGTGAGATGTGGCGGCTTCAGCGAACATGAAAGTCGCCTCTGGCCGATCGATCTTCGCGAGAATGGAGTAGTCAAGGTGGTCCGCACCCGCCGGATTCTTCGTTAGGAAGTCGTTGATTACATAAGTGTAGGCGCGCTTTTTGTTTTCATCATTCGCGCACTTGAAAGTGAGCTTTCCAGAGGCGTAGGGTTGCAAGGTGAGCGTCCAAGATTTGCCGCCCCGCTGATGCGAAGTGGAGGGTAGTGCCATGTTGTTATCCCCAGCATACATCATCGCCGCCATGCCGATCTGGCGTAGGTTCTGAATGCAGTTAATGGTGCCGCTCCTAGTCACCAACCCTTTTCCCAAAGGCACGACAACCGCTGCCAACGCGGCGATGATGCCTATGACTACGAGTAGCTCGACCAATGTAAAACCTTTAGAAGATGGATAACGGTATTTCAAAATGAATAGAGGTTGTTTCAATAACTACGGCTCGAGCGAGCCACCGAAAAAAATTGGATATTAATACTGCCTAAGAAGATGGAGGCACCCACCGGGTTGCGACTTGGTAGCTAAAGTGATGAGCACTAGGCGTTTCAAACGATTCTTCCCATTGACCCACCTCAAGAATGAGCGACTCACAATTGCGCCGCTGGTGGCGGCGATATTCTCGGACTCAAACCTTCGAACACGATCGGGAATGATTCCGTGAGTTCTCACGGGGCCGCACGGCTCTAAGTTAGCGGCGGGGTCTCCGCCACTGCGGGCGAGGGCTCCACTTCCTGTGCGAACAGGCAAGGAGCATGAAGAAGAGCCAAAACGGCTCCCATTGCTGAGAATACAGGGATTCGGCGAGAAGCCGTGATAAACGCTTTCACTGGGGTGTCGGGGTGGTGTGGGGGGAGTGATCAGAGTTACTAACGCCGTTCGGCAATGAGCGATAGGGTATCCCGGCCGATCCGCAAGATTTATTTTCAAAATTTTTCGACAGTACAGACCCATCTTCCTACCGTAGAGATTCCGTGGTGATTGTTGCCAGCATCGGAGTTCTCGGGACTGATGCCGCTCGAAGGGCCATGCGGGGGAATGACGAACTCAGAACAAATTTCCCACGAGAACGAAAGGGTAAGGACTCCGTCTGACGATGCACTTTTCTTCGTATTCATAGGTATTGGTGCGTCACGGGGATTTGCCGGTGTCGCACGGTGACACACGCAGATACGGCTCATTTTATGGAATCCTCATGGAATCCGGGGAATCTGTCCCTAGGCGTCATCAATCCCCTGCTACCGCCTTCCGGTCCGGCCCGACTGCTGTTTCAGGAGCCACCCACGAAAACAAATTCCTTGCAGTATCCCTGCGCATAGGCCAACAGAGAGTTTTTATTTCACTCCACTCGCTTGCTCATTTCTCACCGACGACCAAGCCAAAAACAAACTCCCAACAATCCATTGTATGAAAAAATCCCTAGGAAGCCTCAGTGCAATTGCCGCTCTCTGTGCAATGGCTGGACCCGTTGATGCGGCGGTGGTGGTCTCGACCAGCATCAACAACGAGGTGATCATCAACACTAGCACCACCCCATCAGATTACGTGGATTGGGTCTATGATGTCAATGGTGATGGGAAGAACGATCTCGGGTTCTTTTCGAATAGCGCGACGATGGTATTGTATCATAACCCCACCCTGCTCCAAAATGAAACTCTTTTCATCACATCCTCGTCCTCTCCCAATGTGCTTCGGAGCTTTAATTTCGGCGAGTTGGTCGACGTGACTACCATCCCTACCTCCAACTTGGCCTTCGATTCCAGCCCGAGTGCTTTTCAGAACGGCACTGTCTACATGGCCTTTCTTTTTGATGCTGGACTCGGAGACTACCATGCAGGTTTCCTTGAGTTTGAAGTCTCGCTTGATGGTTCCAACAGCGGAGTCTTCGACAAATCAGGAGATTCTGTGACATTAGTGTCGGCTACCTGGGAGACGCTCAGCAATGCCTCGATCACCGTGGGATCCGTACCGGAGCCATCAACTGCGCTGCTTACCCTGGGCGGCCTGGCGGGGGCAGCATTTTTAAGACGACGACCACTGAGCGTGACGATCTCCCAGTGAGGCCATGTCCATAAAAGATCTAGTAGACCGAGGCAGGGCTGCGAACCTGATCCATCTTGAGGAACAGGAGACACTGACTCGGGATAAGGTGTTGCCTGTGGTGCCAGAGCTGGTGGAAGAAATCACCCGGATCCGCAAGCGCTTCGACGACAAGTTTCAGCGCCGTTATGCGACGATGGCAAAGGTGGTGTCCACTGCGAAAGGCGACATGAATCCGGCCTCTTATCCGATTGGATTCTGCAAGGAGATCTGTGAAGAGCTCAAGGATCAGCTCTCGCGCAATATTCGGATTCAGGAGCTGGTAAGCAAGGGCGTGGTGTTCCGCTCAGTCTACATCATCCTCTACGGCCGCTATTTCCAGAATGCACTCCAACTTGGCAACCTATATTTCGACGCGGCCAACGACACTGTGGACCCCAAGAAACCCTTTCTGGAATGGATGCCCATCAATGAGCTGGATTATGAAAATCTGGAATCGTGGGAGCAGGTGATCCCAGTCGTCGAGTCCTATTTACATTGCGAGGTGGTGCCGAATCATGTTTTTCCACTGCTCGCGCCACTGGTGCCATTATTGGGAATACGCAGTAATGGACGAATCGATCTGCTGTTCTTTCAGGACAATTTTTTCCTTAAGGATCTGGGCGACGGGATGCCGCGCTATCTCGAATGGATCAGTAGTCGCAAAGGTGCCGCGGCACGCCGGCTGAACCGTAGCGACATCGCCATGTTGACACGCCAATTCGGCGCAAACGATTTTGATCACTTCCCCTTTGAGTTCTCTCCCGGAACCGTCGATGACCTTGTCGCGCAGGCGCAGGAACTCGTCGAGATTTCTCAACAGGAAGATGGCGAGAAAATCCTTCTCAAGCTCTCCGAGTTAAGCCACCAGGCGGTGCGATTATTCAGACGGAAAAATCTGCTCTCCTCTCGAAAGCAGGGTTAGTGGAAGGTGGTGATGGAAAATGGGGTCAGTGGAAAATGGCGCTAACTTAATGAGTTTTTGGGATTCCGAACACCATGCTTCCATATGCGAAATCTCTCCGAAACACGGCTTAAGTTAGCGTCATTCGGACCTGACCCTATTTATTGGCTTAGACGATGACATGAGGCCGATGGTGACAAGTCGGCGGCCAGAAGCATACGGGATCGCCCGCAGCGAGTGTTTCCCGGTCACGCGCCGAGGTATTTCGACACGGCGTGGGTGCGCGAGTGGACGTGAAGTTTGCGATAGATGCTCTCGATGTGGCGCTGGACGGTCGAGTAGCTGATGCCGAGATCGTAGGCGACTTCCTTGTAGGCGAAGCCCTTGACGAGAAGTTCCAGCACTTCGACTTCGCGGGGCGAAAGGCTTTCGGTTTCAGGGGTTTTCGAGCGGGCCTTTTGAAACGACTGGGCGACGCGGCGGGCGATCGAGGCGGTCATCGGCGCACCGCCCGAGAAAACGTCGCGCACCGCGCTGACGAGCTGGCTCACGGTCGGCGGCTTGAGCAGATAACCGCAGGCCCCGGCGGCGAGGGACTCGAAGATGACTTCGGAATCCTGACGGACGGTGAGCATGATGATTTGCGGCGGATCGCTCGCAGCAGTCAACCTGCGCACACATTCGATGCCGCTCATACCGGGCAAATTGACGTCCATGATGACGACCTTGGGTCGGAGTTTCGGCAGTTGCAGCAGGGCTTCTTCGGCGCTGGCGAATCCGCCGACGCATTGGAATCCGGGTTCTTCTTCCAGAATCGCTGCGAGGCCGTCCCGGATTCGCAAGTCATCCTCGACGAACGCGACGGTAATTGGTTTGATTTCCATCTGACCGGGATTGTTTCACGGGCGGAAGGGATCATCAAGCATCCATCCAATTCATCGGCACGCGCAGGTGTACGGAGGTACCGGCATCTTGATTGCTGGTTCGATTGCAGGTGCCGCGGATCTGCTCAAGGCGGCTGCGCATGTTACCCAGGCCATCCGCTCCGACGGAGTCGGGCGGTTCCGCGAAGCCCTTGCCATCGTCGCTGATGGCGATGCACAGATGACCTTGGTCCAAGCGCACTTGGAGGGTCATCTGCTCAGCCTGCGCATGCTTGACCACGTTGTGGAGGATTTCCTTGACTGCTAGATAGAGGTGATGCCTGACAGCAGGCGGCATGTTCATTTCCGGTATGCCTTCGGGAACGTCAAACCGACTGCGCAGACCGGAGGCCTCGGCAAAATCCTGCATCAAGGTGCCGAGAAACAGGATGAAATTCTCGAGCGTGTCATGTTTTGGGTTCACAGCCCAGACGATTTCGTCGAGGGCGCGAGTCATTGATTTCGCATTGTTGAAAATTTCGCCGAGCCACAAGGCGGCGCGCTCAGGCTTGAGTGCGAGATTGCGCTCAATGAGCTGGCTTTGCATGGCGATCTGGGTGAGCCCCGAGCCGACATCATCATGTAGGTCGCGGGCGATACGGCTACGCTCCGCGTCCACCGCTTGTTTGCGCTCCATGGCCTCGATGTGCTTGCGCACAATCCTTCGTTCGCGGATGGCCGCTGCCGTGACCGCGACGCCGATCACCACGGCTCCCAACAAGCCCTTGAACCACAGGGTCTGCCAGAAGAATGGTGCGATCGAAAACTCGACGGCTGCGGGGCGGGCACTCCAGAGATCGTTGCCGATCGACGCCTCGACCTCGAAGCGGTATTTGCCCGGATCGAGCTGTCGATACTCGGCCACTTCCTGCCCGGCGGCCATCGTCCACTCCGGGTCCACGCCCGCGAGTCGACTGCGGAAGCGCAGGCGCCGGTGGTCGCCGAAGTGAATGCCTGAAAAACTGATTTTGATCCGGTCGGTGCCGGGAGGGAAATCCAACGGGCTGTCGACCATTTCGGCGGCTACACCGTTTACGGAAACCTCGGCGATGTAGGCGGGCGGGCGGGATTCGTCGCGCTGAATCTGCCCTGGTTCGACGCGGACGAAGCCCTTGAGCATGGCCAGATAAAACGCCCCGTCATGGGCTTTCATGGGCGGGGAGATTGCAAACTCGTCGGTCGGCAGGCCGTCGCTTTGGTCGAACACCTGTGGATGGATGTTGCGGGCGCTACCGGCGGCGATGAGAGCGAGTTCGTCGCTTTCCACCACTGCCAATCCATGATGTGTGCCCACCCAAAGTCGCCCCACGTCGTCCATTGTGATTTGGGAAACCGTATCGCTCGGCAATCCCTCCCTGCGGGTCACGGTGATGAAACGCCCCGCGGCGTAGTATGCCAGGCCGCCACCATTGGAGCCGACCCAGATGCGACCCGCAGTATCCTCGTAAACCGCCCGGATATCCTCGCTGAGCAAGCCACTTTCCTTTCCGTAGCGTTTCCAAACACCGTCGCGCCGGGCGTAAAGGCCGCTGCCACGGGTAGCCACCCACAAGCAGCCGCGCCGGTCCTCGATCACTGCTTTTACCGGTTCCTTGCTATCGCTGAAAGGGACCTGAATGAAGCGGTCGCCGGTCTTGAGGAATAGCCCGCCCTCGCCGGTGCCCACCCACAGCCCGCTGGCGGTTTCCGCAATCGACCACACCCCGCGCGCTCCAGCGAGGTCGGCATCCCGGGGCACGGGGACGCCTCCGGGTGGGATTTCATACAGAACGTGGCGGCCCCGGCCGCCGAGCCAGATCGAACCGTTGCGATCCTTGAACACCGCGTTTCCGGTGACCAATTCACGGCTTCCCGGGTCGCAGGGAATGCGGGTCGCCACACCATTTTTCCAACGGAAGTAGCCACTGCCTTGAGTGGCCAGCACCAGTTCTCCGGGCGCATCCTCAACCAGATCGCCGATATCATTGGAGGCGTGCAGGCTCGCGGGATCGTTCACTGCGAAGGACTCGATCGTTGGCCGCGTCATCTGATTGAGTCCATCCATCGTCGTCAGCCAGACATGATCCCCATCTGCGACCGCAATCGTTTCTACCATATCCGGATCGAAATCATTGACCGGGACCGGGACGATGAAGCTACCATCGCGGAATCCGATCAATCCTCGCCGACGGAATGCAATCCAGACCGTGCCGTCGCGGGTCACTGCGCCGGTGACCGTGGCGTTCATCGACTCGAATGGAATCACCCAGGAGACCCAGTTGGAACCATCGTATTTCCAGAGTTTGCCTCCGCCATAGGCCCAGACCGCGCCGCCCGGGTCTCCCCAGATGGCACCGACTTCCGGAGGACCACTTGCATCGGGCCGCCAGGCAGCCCCGGGGGATTTTCGCATCAGACTGCGGCGCAGGATGCCCCATTTCACGCCGTCTGCGCCGGTCACGATCCCGAATCGGGGCTCGCTCTCCACTTCGCCAGGCGGGATTGGCTGGAATTTCCCGTCGATGAACCGGGCCGCACCATTGCGGGTGTTGACGATGATGTTTCCGTCTTCGCCGCGGTCGATCGCGTAGATCCAGTTGGCCGGCAGCCCGTCGGCGGTCGAGTAGGTGCGGACGACTTTACCGTCGCGGAGCACGCCCAGCCCGCCGCCAAGCGTCCCGCACCAGAGGGACTTGTCCGCAGCCTCATGCAGGGTGAGCACCGTGGGCGAGGGCAGCCCGTCGCGCAGGCCGAAGACCTTGCAGGTCGCGCCATCGAAGCGTGCCACGCCGGCGTCGGTCGCCAGCCACAGAAAACCATCACTGGTGCGGGCGACGCTGCGCACCCGGTTGTGCGGCAGCCCGTCGCGCGTCGTCCAGTTGCGGAAAAGCATGCGGACCTCCGTGACGTCCGGCGGGCTCGCTGCAGCCTCGGACACCCACAGGAATGTGAGTGCGATGGCGGTGATCACGGGTTTCATGCAGGGACTTTTGCCAATCTACCCCATTGGTGGCAAGCGGCGACCGGAAACACGCATGGGCAATACTGCCAATTGCAGGGAGTTGCGAAAGATTTCACCATGACCTTCTGAAACTGTCACCCTAAAATCCAAACATGTCCTTTCTTCCGCCAGCGCACCACAGCCTCGGCATCCTTCTTGCCTTGGCTCTTTCCCCGCTTCCGGCGATGGCCTCGTCCGTCCCGCCCGAGATCGAGGATCCGCTTGTCACCCGGGTCGGCACGATGCCGCCGCGTTCCAGCTTCTGGCCTTGTCCCGACCGTCAGAGCGCCGCCACCGGGCGCTACGCGGAATCGCCATGGGTGCGTTCGCTCAACGGGCAATGGAAATTCCACTGGAGTGCGCGGCCTGAGACACGGCCGGGGGACTTCCATCACGTGGGTTTCGATTCCGCCTCGTGGGCGTCGATCACCGTGCCATCGACCTGGGAGCGCGAGGGATACGGGACACCAATCTATTTGAATTACATCTATCCATTCAAAGTGGATCCACCCCGGGTGATGGGTGAGCCGCCGGCCGATTTCACCTCATTCAAGGAGCGCAACCCGGTGGGTTCCTACCTGCGCGACTTCGAGGTGCCGCAGGAGTGGGCCGGCAAGCGCGTCATTCTCCACTTCGGCGGCGTGAGTTCGGCGATGTTCGTATGGGTGAATGGCAAAAAGGCCGGCTACTCGCAGGATTCCCGCCTCCCATCCGAGTTCGACGTCACCGATCTGCTGGTCCCGGGAAAAAACCGCCTCGCCGTGGAGGTCTATAAATACTGCGACGGTTCCTACCTGGAGGATCAGGATTTCTGGCGCTTGGGTGGGATCTTCCGCGACGTGATGATCGCGGCCGTGCCCGCCGAGGGGCTGTGGGACGTATATGCCGAGTCGCAGTATGATCTGGCCTCGCGTGAGGGCCGCGTCGTCCTCCATGCCACGCCGATGACCGGGGCAAAACCGGAGGTTTCTCTTAAGTTGTTAGATCCATCCGGCAAGCTCGTCGGGGAATCGGATACTTCGATCGAAGTGAAGTCTCCGGAATTATGGTATCCGGAGCGTCCGCTGCGCTACACGGCCTTGATCGAGGTTTCCTCCGGCGGCAAGCACATCTCGTACTATGCCCTGCCGGTCGCGTTTCGCAAGATGGACATCGCCGGGCCCGTGCTGCGTTTCAACGGCTCGCCCCTCAAGATCCGCGGCGTAAACCGCCACGAGGTTGACCCGGTCAAGGGATACACGGTCACCGAGGAGTCGATGAAACAGGACCTCATCCTGATGAAGCAGGCCAATATCAACTTCGTGCGCACCAGCCATTACCCGAACGACCCGCGCTGGTATCGTCTGTGCGACGAGATGGGCATGCTTGTCATGGACGAGGCGAACGTGGAATCCCACGGTTTGAGTTATCACCTGCGCGTCCTGCCGGGCGACAAGCCCGAGTGGGAGCACGCCGTGGTGGAACGCATGCGCGGCATGGTCATCCGCGACCGCCAGCACCCGTCTGTCGTGATGTGGTCGCTTGGCAACGAGGCGGGATTCGGCGATGCGTTTTTCGCCATGCGCCGCGCCTGCCACGAGGCCGATCCTGAAATGCGGCTGATTCAATACGCCGATATGAACCTCGCCGCGGATTTCGACAGCCAGACGTATCCAACAGTCGAGTGGCTCAAACAACACATTGCCGGCAAGGCCAAGCGCAAGGGCGAGAAGGGCCAGCAGACCTTTGATGCCCAGCACGGCAAATACCCTTCCGGCCGGCCCTTCATGTTGAACGAATACGCCCACGCCATGGGCAACAGCGTCGGCAACCTGCAAGACTACTGGGACTTGATCCTCGCGGAACCGCTGATGGCCGGCGGATTCATCTGGGAATGGGTGGACCAGTCGCTCTACCTCGACCCGCGCGACCCGGCCAAGGGATTTGCCTATGGCGGTGACTTCGGCGATCAGCCGAACAATGGAATCTTTTGCGTCAAAGGTCTGATCAATGCCGAGCGCGTGCCCTATCCACACTATCAGGAAGTGCGCAAGGTCTATCAGACGATCGGATTGCACGGCTCGCGGCTGAGCGACGGGGTTTTGAAGGTGAGCAACCGCATGATGGCCACGAATCTGGAGGACTTCGAGTTCCACTACGAAATCCACAGCAACGGCGAGTTGGTCCGCAAAGGAAGCCTGCCACGCTGTCAGGTGGCTCCGGAACGCACGGGCCAAATCGACATTTCATCTGTGACCGCGCTCGCAGCCAAAGCGGAGGGCGAGCTGTTTCTCACCTTTCTTTTCAAACTTCCCGGGGTCAAGCCATGGGCTCCCGCCGGCCACGTCATGGCTTGGGAGCAATTCCCCTGGCCGGACAAGGCCGCCGGTCAAGCCCCTGCCGCAGCAGTCGCGCTGGAAGTCCGCAAGGTCGGGGAAAACTTCGAACTTCGAAATGGTTCCAGCGCGATCCGGATCTCGGCCCGCACCGGCCTGCCGGAATCCTTCCGCACCGGTGATGATGAGTGGCTCGCAACCCCGATGAACTGGAACTTCTGGCGGGCTCTCACCGACAACGACCTCGGCTGGAAAGCCGGAAAGCTGCTGCTGCCCTGGAAGAAGGCGCCGCAGAACGCCGTCGCCACCCTGCAGGAATTACCGGATGGAAACGTCAGCGGCGTAGTGCGTTTCCCCGGGCCAGACGCCCGCATCGAGGTCACCTACTCGGGTGCCGCGGACGGCGGAATTCGCGCGGCGTATACCTTCACCGCCGGAGACAAACTAGCGGAGGTGCCCCGCATCGGCATCCAATTCGAAGTGCCCAAAAGGCTCGGAAACGTGGCATGGTATGGGCGCGGACCTCACGAAAACTACATCGACCGCCTCACCTCCGCGCCCATCGCCCGATACCAATCGCACGTTTCCCGTTGGATCACTCCCTACGTGCGTCCGCAGGAAAACGCAAATCGCTGCGATGTGAGATGGCTATCGCTGACAGACGCCAGCGGTGCCGGTCTGAGAATGGAGGCACCACCGGGAAATCCACTCTCCGTGAGTGCCTGGCCTTGGTCGATGGACGATATCGAGCAGGCCAGCCACGCGACCGACCTGCGTGAGCGGGACACCATCACTGTGAACCTCGATCACCTCCAGATGGGAGTCGGGGGCGACAATTCGTGGGGCCTGCCGGTCAACGAACCCTATCGCATTTCCACCCGCAACACCCGCTCGTGGAGCTTTGTGATCAAACCGGCCCCGTTGCCAGCAAGTGCTCAATCAGCGTTGCCGGTAAAATAAGCCGATGCACCGCCCCGAAATCCAAAGTCCAGCCGAGTCAGTTTTCAACCTCATCCTCAAATCAGTTTGCCGTTTTGGAATACGCGCGTAAACCGTTTGCAAGAGCGTAACAACCAACGGGAGTTTCTTCAAACCCATTTGTGCAACCCTTGCGATCAGAGAACCGACCGTCATGAATCTCGCCCGCCATCCATCCATTCGCCGCGCACTACCGGTCATCGCCACCGTGCTGATGGCCGCAGTGGCTCTCGGCCAGACATGGCGCAGCACCTTGTATCCGGAAAACTGGCAACGCCCGGGGGAATCCGTGTCTTTCACCAGTG
Source organism: Akkermansiaceae bacterium (assembly GCA_040881795.1). GTDB lineage: Bacteria > Verrucomicrobiota > Verrucomicrobiia > Verrucomicrobiales > Akkermansiaceae > Luteolibacter. The sequence goes on along the minus strand of JBBECN010000105.1, from coordinate 12,517 downwards.
CCAAGCTGATCCAGGATTTTTCCTACGCCGGATACAAGCGTGGGGAGCAAGCGATTCCAAATGTTGTCGGTCCGGTCTTCAACGTCACCACCTACGGGGCGGACGCAACCGGTGCGACGGATAGCACGGTGGCGATCCAGAATGCGATCAACGCGGCGGCGTCCGCAGGTGGCGGCGTGGTGTTCCTGCCTGCGGGGCAGTTCCGGGTTTCCCCCCAAGGAACGAACAACTTTTGCCTGCGTATCTCCACTTCTAACATCGTACTCCGCGGCGCAGGCACGGGCACGACGGGAACCTTTCTGCTCAACACGTCCCACAAGATGAGGGATAAGACTGTGATCCGAGTTTCCTCACCCTCTCTCTCGTATGGCACTGCGGGCAGCCTTACGGCGGATCTTCCGGGTCCGACGCGCCGCATCCCGGTGCAAAATGCCAGCTCGTTCGCGCCCGGCAACATCGTCCGTCTGCAATGGAGTTTCACGGACGCTTGGATCACCGAAAACAACCAGGAAACGTGGTGGAACGCCACAAACGGCCGCCCAAGTAGTGCAACCTACTTGCGCGAAGTCACCGCCACCAACTCGACCCAAGGCTGGATCGAAATCGATGTCCCCACGCGCTACTCGATGAAAACGCGCGATTCCGCAAGAATGCAGAGAGTTACCGGATTCATTTCAGGCGTGGGCATTGAGTCACTCGCGATTGGGAATCTCCAGCATCCGGGCACCGGCTGGGGGGAAACCGAACACTCAGATCCCACCAAGGCCGCCTACGACACGGATCGCAGTTATTTGATTAGTATCCGGGACGCGCAAGACAGTTGGATCAGCAACGTCCACAGCCGCCAGGCCACCGGCAATACCAGCACCTGCCACATGCTTTCCAACGGCATCCTGCTGTTCAACTCCATGCGCGTCACCGTGCAGAACTGCCAAATGCGCCGCCCACAATACGGCGGCGGCAACGGCAACGGCTACATGTATCGCATGACGGCCAGCAGTGAATGCCTCGTGAAAAACAGCATCGCGGATTTCTCACGCCACGGATTGGTCATTTCCGGTGCCGGGACCTCGGGCAACGTGTATTTCCAGTGCGAAGACCGAAATACCCAACGTGCAACCGGTTCTACCGGCAGCTACAACACCTCTGGATCCGGCAGCGACAACCACTCGCACTTCAGCCACTCGAACCTTTGGGACCAGTGCCACGCTCATAACAGCTTTTACACCGCCCACCATCGCACATTTTTTGGCTCCACTCCACCTCACGGCGTCACCTCCGCCCACGGTGTGTATTGGAACACGTCCGGCAGCGGCACACGCTATGCCAACTCGAGCAACCCGATTGTCCGCAGCGAGCAACTTCACTACGGCTATGTCATCGGCACCAAGGCAACCAGCGGCACCGCTTATTTTGCCAGCAACACCACCGGCGGCAACACCGCACCCGCTGACCACCTGGAAGGCATAAACTCCGGTGCCACGCTCTTTCCCCAGTCGCTCTACCTCGACCAACTCTCGCGCCGACTCCAGCCTGCCGTGATCTATCGTGGCAATGGTGCGACGGCGGGAACAGCTCCCGTGGATGCCGCCAGCCCGTATGCGCCCGGAGCTACGGTCACCGTGCTCGGCGCAGGAAGCCTGGTGAAAACCGGATTCGCTTTCGCAGGCTGGAACACCGCCCCGGATGGCAGCGGCACGACTTACGCCGCTGGCAGCACCTTTGGCATCACCGGCAGCACCCATCTCTACGCCCAGTGGTTCGGGCAACCCTACACCGTGACCTTCAATGCCAATGGTGGAAGCGCCCCCGATCCGGTGACCAAGGTCGTTGAATTCGGAGCCACCTATGGAATGCTGCCAACCATTGTCCGCACAGGATATGAATTCACCGGATGGTTCTCCACTCTGACAGGGGGAAATCTGGTGACCTCGGCTTCCAATGTCACCACTGCCTCGAATCACACGCTTTTTGCGCGCTGGAACGCCCGACCCGTGGTGATTGCCGGATCGGATCAATTTGTAACGCTGGCCGCGCAGACCTTGTGGACCCCCGCGCTGATTTCGGCGCGCGCTTGGTATGACGCCGCCGATGCGAACAGCATCACCATTATCAGCGGCAAAGTTTCCCAGTGGAATGACAAGAGCGCCAACAATCGCCACGCCACGCAGACCACAGCCGCCAACCGACCCACCTACGTGGCTTCCGATTCATTGATCAACAACCTCCCGAGCATTGGCAACAACGTCCTCGCTGGAAAAATCGGCCTCAACACCCCTTCGGTTTCGGCAAAAAACGTCTATGTCGTCAGTTATTACAACACGGGAGTCGAAACCACGTTCTCCGGTTACCCCACGCTCTTTTCCGGTCCGGGGTCGTTTGGCCTTTACCGCGTCATGGGCGATGGCAACCCCACGGCTCCCACCGCAAACTTCATCGCGACTTCGCAATTCAATAATGCGGGCACGTTTAAAAACGGAGCAAGCGTCAGTTCCTTCACCGCTTTGCCGATGGCGGCATCGATTTATAAATTCAAATCCTCGGTCGCTCGCACGCAAGTCTTCAGTCTGGGTTACAATGCGGCGACCGTTGATCGAAACTGGCAGGGTTCCTACAGCGAATGGGTCCTCACGGACGGCAGTGAGGATCTGGACACGGAGCAGAAAATGGAGGGCTACCTCGCGCACAAGTGGGGACTTGCCGCCAGTCTCCCGGGTGGTCATCCCCATAAAAACGTCCCGCCTGTTGCTGCCGTCGCGATCGCGACGCTCAACGCCACGGTCAGCGATCTGGAAAACAACACCCTGACGCGTGCTTGGACCGTGCTCTCCGGCCCGGCAGCCGTGACATTTGCCAACGCCTCGTCAGCCAACACCACCGCTCATTTTTTCACCAACGGCACCTACACCTTGCGACTGACCGTCAACGACGGCTTCAGCACCAGTTTTGACGAACTGGTCATCACGGTTGGAGCCCCTACAAATTATTCCGTCATCTACAGCGGCAATGGTGCAACCGGCGGCACGGCGCCAGTGGATGCCAACAGCCCCTATCCACCTGGTGGCAATGTGACCATTCTTGGCCAGGGAGACCTGACCAGAATCGGCTACATCTTCGCCGGTTGGAATACTTCTGCCAGCGGCTCCGGCACGTATTTTGAGGAAGACGACAACTACACCATCAACAGCTCGGACATCCTGTATGCGCAGTGGATCCCCAACCTCTACACGCTGAGCTTCGATGCCAACGGCGGCAGCGTCCCCGATCCCGCCAGCATGCAGGTCACCTACGCGGAGCCCTACGGCACGCTGGCAAGCACCAGTCGTGCGGGATTTACTTTCGCCGGTTGGTTCACCGCGCCCGCAGGGGGAGACCTGGTAACCGCCGACTCCCCGGTATCGATCGCCGCCAATCACACGCTCTACGCGCGGTGGACCGCCGTGCTTGCCGCGACAACCCCTATCAAGCACTTCATTCGTGGTGAAACCGAGAATCCGACCACTTTGCCCCTGGGTTATTTCCAAAACCCAAATGCCGTGGTTGGAACAGGTGGAGCCACCGGATCCCGTGACGACCGCAACCCGGTTTTCGGCTTCACCCTGCCGACCCTGCCGGCAGGTGCCACGTTGGACTCCGCCACCTTCAACTTCGAGATCACCGCCGCATTCGATACCACCGGAGGCCAGAATTTGCCCGGCTTGCATGTCTACCTGCTAGATAGCGCCGATCCAACCAGCACAGGAACGACGTTCTTCTATCATGGCATCGAGGACCCGTCTGCAAGTAGCAAGCGGATCGGCACCACCTCGGTCACGATCAGCGGAACCACCTCGGTCCCCTTCCCTGCGGGGCAGGAAGTCCGCTCGTTCACCCTCAGCGGAGACGCCCTGACCCTGCTCAAGAGCTATTACAACGGCAACACCCCGACGCGTAGCAAAGCCTACTTCCGCTTCAACCTGAGCGTGGATTCGACCACCGTCTCGCTCAGGCGCTACACGGTGAACACCACGGAAGCCGGCTCTTCATTGCAACTCGTTTATAACATCACCGTGCAAACCGCCTTCGACGGCTGGGTCACGGAACACGGTGGGGCGGAAGATAACATCACCTTCGGGGGCGACTCCAACGGAGATGACATCGCCGACGGTTTGGCCTGGCTGCTCGGGGCGGAAACGCCCTCAGCCAACGCCTCAGGCCTGCTGCCGGTCATCCATCACAACAACGGCGAGCTTTCCGTCAGCTTCCATTACCTCGTCACTGGCAAACGCGGCTCCTCCACACTGCGCCTGCAGCACGGCGAGACCCTTGCCACGGATTCATGGACCGATGTCGCAATCCCTGACGAATCCGACACCGTGGATGGAGTGGAGTTTCTCATCACCCCGGTGCCAGCGAGTGATCTCAATCAAGTCCATGCCACGATCCCACCGGGCGATGCGGGTCGGATTTTCATTCGCCTTGCCGCCGAGTTGCCGATACCGTAATCCAGCGCGTCGTTAGGTTGACGCATTTGTCTCCACCACCCACTTCCCCGATGAACCTCCACCTCCATCCCTTGCTCCTGCTCGCCACCTTGGCTGCCCCCGCAGCTCTTTATGCCGACGTCGTGCCGTCGGCCTTGTTCCAAGATCACGCCGTCCTCCAACGGGACAAACCCGTGCCCGTCTGGGGCACCGCCGACGCCGGTGAAAAGGTCACGGTCAACTTTGCCGGCCAGACGAAATCCGCCACCGCCACCGCCGACGGACGCTGGAGCGTCACCCTCGATCCCCTGCCCGCCACCGCCACGCCGGCCACCCTTACCATCACAGGCAACAACACGATTACCCTCTCCGACATCGTGGTGGGTGAGGTCTGGCTCGCCTCCGGCCAATCCAACATGGAGTGGCGCCTGAGCAACTCCCACGACGATGACATGGAACAGCGCACCGCGCGTTTCCCCCTCATCCGCGAGATGAAGGTGAACAAAGTCTCGGTCGACGCCCCCTCCCCCACCTTCTCGGGCGAATGGCTCAGGGCCACGCCGGATACGGTCAGCTCGTTCAGTAGTGTCGCCTACCACTTCGCCAAAGACATCCACCTCGCGCTCGATGTGCCTGTGGGAATCATCAACAGTTCTTGGGGCGGCACTCCAGTCGAGGCGTGGATGAGCCCCGCCGCCCTTGCATCGGACCCCGCCTTCGCCGTCACTGGGGAGCGCTGGGCCAAGACCGTGGCCGAATATCCCAAGAAAAAAGCCCAGTACGATACCGCCCTCGCCGCTTGGGAAGCGGAGAAAGCGGCCGCCGCCAAGAGCGGTGCATCCTTCGCCCAACCCGCCCCCCGCGCGCCCCAAGGCGGGCCGGGTTCGGCCCACGCCCCGGGAGGGCTTCACAACGGCATGATCCACCCCCTTCTTCCCGCCGCCCTGCGCGGTGCGATCTGGTATCAAGGCGAGGGCAACGCCGGTCGCCACGCCGAGTATCATGCGCTTTTCTCCGCGATGATTCAAGGTTGGCGCAATGACTTCGCCCAAGGCGATTTCCCCTTTTATTGGGTTCAGCTCGCCGCCTTCCCCGCGGGCGAAGCCAACGGCGCCGAGTGGGCATTCCTGCGCGAGGCCCAGACCCGCACGCTCGCCCTCCCCGCCACGGGACAGGCCGTGATCATCGAATCCGCGATCGGTGATTCCAACGACATCCACCCGCGCGACAAAGCTCCCGTCGGCCGCCGCCTCGCCCGCCTCGCCCTCGCCCGCACCTACGGCGACACCACGCTCGCCGACTCCGGTCCGGTTTTCAGCGCCCTCTCACCAGCCGCCAAGGGTGCCCTGCGTGTCACGTTCAGCGGTAAAGTGCGCCACGCCACGCCGAAACTGACCGGCTTTGAAATCGCCGGCGAAGACCGCACCTTCCACCGCGCCACCGCCCGCATCGTAGCAGGCGCAGTCATTGTCTCCTCGCCCGCCGTCACCGACCCCGTCGCGGTCCGCTACGCATGGAGAAACTACCCGGATGCCTGGTTGCAAGATGACCTCGGTCTCCCCGTGCCGCCCTTCCGCACCGACACGTGGTGAGCCATTTCCACCTGGATCATTGCGCAGCTTCGGCTTTGCGATCCAACAGAAGCTTTTTCATGTTCGTGACGGTCTCGGCATATTCCGGCAAACCGGCCACGTTGTTGTTTTCCTGTGGATCCTTTTTCAGGTCGTAGAGCATCTCGGATTTGCCGTTTTTGTAGCTGGTGTAGTTGAAGTTCTCGGTGATGACGGCATCGCCTGCCATGAAACGGCTGTAGGCGACCTCGCGAAAGGGGCGATCCGGATGGTCGAGCAATTCGCTGAAACTGCGGCCTTGAACGGTTTCCGGGATCCCGATGCCGGCGAGCGTGCAGAGGGTCGGGAAGAGGTCGCTGGTTTCTACCAGGGATGTCGTGGTTCCGGATTTTTTGCGAGGGACTTTGACGATCAGTGGCACGCGCGTGGAGAGATGCATGGTGTTGTGTTTGCCCCAGAAATTGTGTTCGCCGAGATGCCAGCCATGGTCGCCCCAGACAACGACGATGGTGTTTTCCGCTAGGCCCAGTCGATCCAACTCGGCCATGACATCACCTAGCAGCTTGTCGACATAACTGGTGCAGGCCAGGTAGCCATGGCGCATCATGCGGTGGAAGTCCTCGGAGTTTTCAACGAAGTCCCCCAGATGATAGGAGCGGAATTCGGTGCTGCCAACCAATGGATCAGGTGCGTTTTTCGGACGGGCCCGGTTGTCGGCGATCTGGATTTTTTCGCGGTCGTAAAGATCCCAGTACTTCTTCGGTGCGTAGAACGGCAGGTGGGGTTTGACGAATCCGCAGGCGAGGAAGAACGGTTTGCCTTCTTGTTTGAGACGCTGGAGGTCTTCGATGGTGCGTTGTGCGACCCGCCCATCGGGGTAGGCATCGTCGGGCACATCCGGTGACTCGTAGATGCGGCCGCGGCCTTTCGACGATTTGAAACGGGTTGTCTCCGGGTCGTGGCTGGTCAACGCCTTGCGGTCATCGGTCTTCCAGGCACGTTCGCTCCAGCTTCGTTTTTGGGTGTCGTCGCCGTGATGGAAAATCTTGCCGTTGGAAAGGGTCGTGTAGCCTGCCGCTTTGAAAACCTGAGGCAGGGTCGGGGCATCGGGCGCGTCCGTTTCGGCCCGGGTGTCGAATCCAACGAAGCGTTTGGCGGTCGGCAGCATACCGGTCATCAAGCTGGCGCGGGAGGCCCCGCAGACCGGCACTTGGCAATAGGCGCGGTCAAAACGCATCCCCTGGCCTGCCAAACGGTCGATGTGGGGGGTCTTGACCTGCGGACTGCCGTAACATCCGAGCTCGGGCCGGAGGTCATCGATCGCGATGAAGAGGACGTTGGGTTTTCCTGCAGCAAAGGCAGAGGTGGCGAGGGCAATGACAATGCTGAGGAATGATTTCACGGCGGCTTTTCGGGTTTTCGATTGGTTGGACGCAGATCCTGTCGATCGCAGGCCCCTTCAAAGATTCCACCACACAATTGCCCAGGGCACCATGGGCAGTTTTGCCCAGTAGCCAGATTCCGGAAAATGGAGACACTGAAAAAGGAACGTCGGAAAAGGTCTGCCGGGTCGTCGGAGCATCAGCTCCTGACAAAATCCTGCCAGATCGACCCCGGTGCCTCCCTCAATGCATTTCTTGCGCCACCGATCAGCTCGTTTTCTCCTCTCAAAAATCCCAAACAACTCGAAAATCCATGAAACCCAAATATTCCCGCTTCTCCACGCAGTCGAATTTCCTGAACATCGCCAGTCCCCGCATCGTTGTCGCCTGCCTCGCCGCTTCCGCTGTGCATTTCGCAAGTTCCGCCCATGCCGCAGATGGGACCTACACCTCCCAAACCGGTGCTTGGAACCTTGGAACGAGTTGGTTGGATGGAATCCCAGCCGACGGTGCCGACAGCACTGCGTTCTTTACCAATGATGTGACCAACTCAGACCGCACCACCTCTTTGGGTGGGAACCGCATCATCGGTAATATCACTTTTACCGATGGCGATATCGCTACCCCGTTCAACCGAGTCATCTCCAACAACACCCTTACGCTGGATGTCACCACCGGTTCGCCGCTCATCGATGTGACCCAATCGGGCCGAAGCCTGCGCATCGTCAGCGTCCTCGCAGGAAATGACGGACTCACCAAGACCGGTCTCGGTACCCTGATACTCAACAACAACGGCAGCAATCCCAGCATCAGCACCCTCAGCGGCCAATTCCAGATTCTCCAAGGCATCGTCCAATACGGAAATGCCAATATCGGCGGTGGATCGACGGGCGCCCACACAGTCGCCATTAGCAGCGGTGCGAGCCTGCGCTTCCGCCACGGGGGAGCGGACGTCGTCACCCACAACCCGGATATCTCAGGGGATGGTAGTGTTCATTTCATTTTCAACAACTCCTCATTGGGCGGCTCGCTCACCCTCGGTGGCAACAATTCCTTTAGCGGCGGACTCACCATCAACCCGTCCAGCGGCACCAACGTGCTGCCACTGGTCGCGGGCAGCAGCAACGCCTTTGGTAGTGGCAATGTCACGATTGGCCAGTACGGCAAGCTCGACCTCAACGGCTTCAGCAACACCACCGGCATGTTGGTCAGCACCGGCACCAACGGCGTCGTGACCAACGACGGCACAGCACCTGCCACCCTCACCCTCAGCAGCAGCAGCGCCACCCCCCGAAGCTTCGGCGGCATCATCGAGGATGGCGCCGGCGCGGTTTCCATCGTCAAGTCCGGCAGCAGCTCCCAAACCTTCACCGGTCTCAACACGTACAGCGGATCCACCACCGTATCCGCCGGCACACTGTCGATCACCAATGACGACACACTCAGCGACACCCGCGCGGTCAACCTCGCCACCGGAGCGATCCTGAACCTGAACTTCACCGGCACCGATACCGTGGGTGCCCTGTCGATCGATGGCGTAGCCGTGGCCGCGGGCGTCTATGGCCGGACGGGCTCCATCATTGATCTTGGGGCACAATTCGAATCCGACCGGATCACCGGCGACGGCTTGCTCGACAACCTCAACGCCAACGAAGCACTGACCCACTATTGGGACGCCACCGGCACCAGTTGGTCTGCGGCAGCTTCCTGGACCATCGACCCCGCCAACCCCGCAGCCAACCCGCCGGCAGCACCTGCCGCCACCAGCGTTCCGATCTTCGGTGCCAACGGCGTGACCGACGACACCGTCGAACTCGGCGGCAACCAAACAGCCTCCGGTCTGTTCTTCGTCAGCCCGGCGATCTTCACCCTCACCGGCGGCGGAATTTCCAGCGATCTCAATCTCGGCCAATCGGGGATTTTGGTGGGCGGCGCGGCGAGCGGGGCGGTCATCGGTTCCGTGGCGGCCAATCAGGACGTGGATGTGATCCTCGCTGCCAGCCAGACTTGGACCAACTCGAATGCTGCGGCGAGCGTGACCGTGGTCAACGCCCTCAACGCCAGCGGTAACTCGCTCACCCTCGGCGGTGCCGGAACCTTTACCATCGGCGGCCCGGCCACCGGCATCGGCTCTCTCACCCTTGCCGGACCGGGAGGCTCGACCTTCAATAGTCCGGTCACAGGAAACGACGTGCTCAGCCTCGCCGGAACAGGAAGCTCAACCTTTCTTGGTTCGGTCAATGGTTTCGCCTCGATCGTGGGAACAGGCACCGGTGACTTCTTCTTCAGCGGCCCGGTCACCGGCACATCCAGCATCAGCAAAAAAGGCACGGGTAACATCTCTTTTACTGGGACATCTACCTCCACCGGTGATATCACTCTGGACAACGGCGCACTGACCTTCTCAGGAATCGGCTCAGCCGTCACCACCGGCAACATCCTCCTGCGGGGCTACGGCGACACTGGCGCTGTCTTTGGCACCGCCCCGACCACCGTCAACTTCGACGCCGGCACCATCATCACCTTCTCCTCCGACAAGTCCATCCAACTTGGTAATACGACCTTCTCGGGCGGCTTCTCGCTCCAGACCCTCAATGGCAACGGCACCCTGACCCACGATGGTTCGCTGTTTGCAGGTCGCGCCGGTCGCCTGAACGTCGGTGGCACCTGGACCCAGATTGGTCCCGCCACCATCGCCTCTCAAGGCGGCGGATCTGCCGCCCTCACCGTGACTACTGGAGGCCAATTCACCTACACCTCCGCCACCAACTTCCTGCTGAGCACCAGTACCTCGATCAACACGGTCACCAGGTTCACCATTGATGGCGGTGTCGCGACGACCGGAATCAACTTCCACAACGCCCAAGCCACCGTTTCGAGCGGAGCCTCTGCGGACATTGTCCTCACCAACGGCGGCACCCTCAGGCTCTCGGCAAATGTCACCGACCTGTTCACCACCGCCGGTGCCACCAATCGCGTTCAACTCGACACCGGTGGCGGCACCGTGGACACCAACGGGTTTTCCACTACGCTCAATGTGCCCGTGTTCGGAACCGGAGGCATCACCAAGGCCGGAGTTGGCACGCTGACCCTCGCGGAAACGAACACCTACAGCGGCAACACCACCGTCTCCGCCGGCACGCTTGAGCTCAGCCAGGACAACATATCCAACGACACCTCCACTGTATCCATCGCCTCCAATGCGTTCCTTTTCATCGCAGATGGCGTGGTCGAAACCGTGGACAAGCTGTTCATCAACGGCGTCCAGCAAGCTGCCGACGATTACACCAGCGCCAACAGCGGCGGCAGAATCACCGGCACCGGCACGCTGCGCGTCAACTCCGATCCCCTCGCTCCGGGCTTCGGCTCGTGGATCGACGACTTTGATCTCGCCCAATCCGACCAGGATCCCACCGACGATCCGGACAAAGACGGCATGGACAACCTGCTCGAATTTGTCCTCAACGGCAACCCAAGCGTCGCCGACAATGCAATCCTGCCAAAGCTCGCCGTCACCACGAACGACTTCGAGTTCACCTATCAGCGCCGGATCGACTCGATCTCACCGGAAACCACCCAGATCTTCCAGTGGGGCACCACCCTCGCCACCTGGCCCGGCAGCGCCGTCATCCCCGCCGCCAGCGGTCCGGTTGCACCCGCCACCGTCACCGTCACCGCAGGAGTGCCGAGCCCCGCCGTTACCGACACCGTCAAGGTCAGCATACCCAAATCGGAAGCCGGTGCCTCAGGCAAGCTCTTCGGCCGTCTGCAGGTCGTGAAACCCTGATCCCAATCACTTCGCCTCTGGAGGCAGGCAATCCAATGGCGGGGTCCGTTGAATGAATTTCTCGGACTCTGCCGCATACTTTCACACGAAACCTGATTTCAAAAAACGTAAAAGCTCATCACTCTCTCATCCCGAAACGCCAAGTGCATGGGGAGAATTGCCCATAGAGAAATATCTCTTCGTATGACATTCTCGCAACCGTCAGCACTGGCAACCGTCAGCACTGATTGCCGAAGATCGCTCTCCTCAACAAACCAAAATCCATGAAACATCAAGTATTGAAAACCGCCCAAAGTCAGAAAGCCGCCCGTGGGACGAACCCATGCTTGCCAAAGGCAGGTCTGCCGCTACTGGCGGCGACAGCCCTTGTCCTATCCGTAGGCAGCGCCCAAGCCGCCCTGCTGGCTTCTTTCGTGGAGACCTTCTCCGGCGGCGGCGGCGGCTCGGCGAACACCTCCGTTTACACGCTGAGTTCCACCACGGTTTCTTCCTTCACAAAGCTGATCAGTGTGACGGACAGCAACTTTCAAGACACCACAGACGACGGATACGCCCGCTTACACCGGACTGCCACAGCCACTGATACCAACATCGTAACAGGTGCGTATGGCGTGATCGAATTGGGTGATGTAGGCCAAACCATCTCCATTGATGCCGCGTTCCGCCACGAGACCGGCATGAGCGCGATATGGAGCATCCAGTTGGACGGGGTAAACGTGGGCGGATCCAATAGCCAAAGCTACCTCGATGTTTCAAGCTTCACCGGCGGGGACATCCTCAACGACTCCAACATCTTGCTCTCCAGCGTTCCAGCCACCGTTGGTGATACGGGACGGACTCCTGGCCCCCTAACTTACACGATCCTGGCGGGTGACGTGGGCAAGGCGCTCGGACTTCGAATCGGCGTTTTTGACAGCACTAACAATGGAACTAACGAGGGAATCCGCGACCTTTTGATCGACTCGATCAGCTACAGCATCCCGGAGCCGACAACAGCGCTCCTCGGCGGCCTCGGGCTACTCGCCTTGCTGCGCCGCCGCAGGTAAGCCCAGATAGAGAAATAGGAACCACGGAACACACCGAACAAACGGAACACACGGAAACAAAGAGTTAGGATTGAGAATCTAGGCACCCGTAGGATGAATAGCCAGTATTTTGCAACTGATTTATCTTCCTTGCACTGGTTGCCTATCTTCCCTTTTAGGGTAAGGGATCCCGCCCTAAATAAGGACCCATTTGGGCGAGATTCCCGACGAAGTCGGCCGCGCAAATTTTTTTCTGTAAAAGTGGCTGATGACTTTTTCTGAGGGTGCT
>JBBECN010000104.1:0-4868 GCA_040881795.1 Akkermansiaceae bacterium | reverse complement strand
GCAGGCGCCAAACGGCGATTCGAAACCAAATACCTTTCGCCCAACTACCGCATCATCGACGACTACGGCCACCATCCTTCCGAGCTGGCCGCCACGCTGCAAACCGCGCGTTCGCTTAAGTCGAAGCGCGTCGTCGTGCTCTTCCAGCCGCACCGCTATAGCCGCACCCAGGCGCTCGCCGAGGATTTCGGAAAAGTCCTGCAAGCTGCCGATCTCGTTTTCATCACCGACATTTACGCCGCCTCGGAAAAACCGATCAAGGGCGTCTCCGGGGAAACTCTCGTCGAGGCCATGCAACGCCACGGCGACATCCCGGTCACCTCCGTCCCGGATCTCGCCACCGCCCATCACGCCATCGGCCACGCGCTCCAACCCGGCGATCTTCTGATCACGCTCGGTGCCGGAAACGTCCACGAAGCCGGCAGCCGCATCGCCGCCGATCTCAAGGTGCTCGAGGAAATTCGCGGGTTGATGCCGGCCGGTGAAATCGATGGCAAACTCTACGAGCCGATGAGCCGCCACACGACCATGCTTGTCGGCGGTCCGGCCCAATATTGGGTGGAGCCACATAGTTTTTACGGTTTTGCCTTCCTCGTCGATTACTGCCGCGAGCGCGGCATCCCGGTGCGAGTCGTCGGCCGCGGGTCGAATTTGTTAGTCCGCGATGGCGGCATCCGCGGGGCGGTGATTCACCCGACCGGTGGCGCGTTTTCCGAAGTCACGGTGGATGGCAAAGGCCACATCACGGCGGGAGCGGGCGTGCGTTTGAAAAAGCTCGCCAGCGTCGCCGGAGGCAGCGGCATCGGCGGTTTCGAGTGGATGGAAGGCATCCCCGGCAACGTCGGCGGCGCGCTGCGCATGAATGCCGGGGCGATGGGCGTGGAAATGTTTGATCAAGTGGTGCGTGTGACTTTCCTGGATGAGGACGGCGTCATCCGCACCCGCGAGCGCGAGGAAATCGTTTCCCTATACCGCAACGTCGCGGAACTCCGCCGGAACTTCGCGCTGCAAGCGGTCTTCAAAGGCAAGGCCGACACCACCACCAACATCAAGGAGCGCTGGGACGCCTCACGCGAGAAACGCAAAGCCAGCCAACCCGTCGCCGCGTCCGCTGGATGCACCTTCAAAAACCCCGAAGACCTGCCCGCCGGCCGCCTGATCGATGTGATGGGCTTGAAGGGCAGCACCTGCGGCCACGCGGCCGTTTCCGAGGTGCATGGAAACTTCGTCGTCAACACCGGCGGTGCTTCTGCGCTGGAAGTTCTCACGTTGATTGAGTTCATTCAGGAAAAGGCACGCGACGAGCATCACATCGAGCTCGAAACCGAGATCAAAATCCTCGGCGAGGACGAGCCAAGTTTCTAATTCACAATTTCAAAACAAAGATGCTGAGCGGAAAAAAAATCGCAGTTCTCATGGGTGGTCCGGGATCGGAGCGCGAGGTCTCGCTTGCCTCCGGCAACGCGGTGCTCAAGGCGTTGTTAGGACTCGGACTGGATGCCGTCGGGGTGGATATCACGGGCACAGCCGTCGATCTGCCGGAAGGGACCGATCTCGCCTTCAATGTCATCCACGGTACCTTCGGCGAGGACGGGCAATTGCAGGATGCGTTGGAAAAACTCGGCGTCCCCTACACCGGGGCGGGCTCCGCAAGCAGCAAGCTTGCCATCCATAAATCCCTCGCGAAACAACAATTTCTCGCCTCCGGAGTGCCCACCGCCCGCTCCGAGACAGTTGTTCTCAGCCCAGGCGTGGTTCCCGATCTAACCCTCCAGGCCCCACTTGTCGTCAAACCGCCGTTGGAAGGCTCCAGCGTCGGCATCCAGATCGTCAAAACCCAGGCCGAAGTCCCCGCCGCCCTGCTCAAGGCCGCGGAAAAATACAGCGAGGTGCTCATCGAGGAATTCATCGAGGGCAAGGAGCTCACCGTCGCCATTCTCAACGACGTGCCGCTGCCCATCGTTCAGATCAGCCCGCCGGACGGTGTCTATGACATGGCCAGCAAATACCCGTGGCTCAGCGGCGCGAAAGGCAGCCAATACCAATGCCCGGCCGACCTCGATCTGGAAACCACCATGGCCGTGCAAGCTGCCGCGCTCGCCGCGCACCACGCGCTGGGCGTGGAAATCTATTCGCGCGTCGATGTGCTGCTGGACACGCAAAACCGCCCCTTCGTGCTTGAGGCGAACACCATCCCCGGCATGACCGAAACCAGTCTGCTGCCCAAGGCGGCCGCCGCTGTCGGAATTTCCTTCCCTGATTTGTGCAAAGCCATCGCCGAGCTGTCACTCCAACTCCGCTCCTAACATGTCCAAGCGCCACACCAGCAAACCCCGCCGCCACAAGCGCGCCAACGTGCTCGAAGTCCGCGTCATGTCGCCGCGCATCGCCTGGTTCGGCTTCCTGAAATTCGTCGGCAAAATCACCAAGGTCGCCGCCGTGCTCGCCGTGCTCGCTACCATCGGCTGGGGCGTCTGGCGCGGCATCGAACGCGCGTTCTATCAGAATCCGGATTTTAACCTTCAAGCCATCGATCTGAACCCCAACCCGGTCATCGACGAAGCCGGTCTTGCCGAAGTCACCGGCATCGATCTCACCGCCAGCATCTTCAAAATCGACGTGGACGACGTCGTTGCGAAACTCAAGGCGTGTCCGGAAATTTCCGAAGCCTCCGCCGAGCGCCACCTGCCCGGCACCCTGATGGTGCGGGTCGTCGCACGCGTCCCCCGGGCATGGATTTCCTGCCCGGATGCCTGGCTGCTGGAGCCGCGCCGCAGTGGGGCGATGCTCGTCGATCGTGACGGCATCGCTTACGCCTGCCCCGAGCTTCAATTGGAAAAAGCCGCCGACCTGCCTGTTGTGCATCTTCCCTTGAATGAAAGCCACCCCATTGCTGCCGGTGCCTTGGTCACCCACCCGGAGCTCAAGCATTGCTTTCGATTGTTAGATTCGGCTTGTAAGGCGGATGCCCAGGCCATCCGCTGGATTGAATCCGTGCGCCAGGTGAATCCGTGGTCGCTCGAATTGGTGACCCGCCAAGGCACCGTGGCCACTTTCGGCCTTGGCGATCACGAGCGCCAAATCGCCAGCCTCCAGGCGTCCATCGATCATTCCAGCGGCAAGGGTTATTCCATCCAGACCATCAATCTCATTCCAAAATACAACATTCCCATCACCTTGAGAAGCGAGCCCACCGCGCCGCGGGCCATCCCCGTCTCCGAGCCCAGCCCGGGAGACGCGCGCAATGACCGCCGCGCCCGGGATCTCAGCACGCTTCTCAATCGCAATTGATCCAATCCCATGGCACGCCGCACTAAAATTCACGTCGGACTCGAAATCGGCACCAGCAAGACCTGCATGGTCGTGGGCGAGGTGAAGGCGGACAGCGCCGTCAAGATCCTCGGCATCGGCGTGACCAAAACCGCGGGTGTTAGAAAGGGCGAGATCTATGATTTCGCCCAAGCCCGCGCCTGTCTCAAGGACGCACTCGCCAAGGCGGAGGACGCCAGCGATGTGGAAATCGGCAGCGTGTTCCTGGCCGTTACGGGTTCGCACATCCAGGGCATCAACCATCGCGGCACCTACCGTTTGCCCGATGGCGAGCCCAACGTCACCGCCGAGCACGTTGAGGAATCCCGCACCATCGCCCGCGAGGTGCACATTCCCCACGACCACGTCTATCTGCATCCGATCATCCGCAACTATTGGCTCGACGGGCTGGAGCACTCCACCACTCCGGTCGGGTTGTTTGGGAAAACCGTCGAGGCGGATTTCCACATCGTCCACGGTATCGGCACCCGCATTCAGAACAGCATCAAGCTGGTCCGCGAAATGCCGTTAGAAGTGGATGACATCGTCTTCTCGCCCATCGCCACTGCCCAAATGGCGCTCGACCGCGAACAACGCGAGCGCGGTGCATTGGTCATCGACATCGGCGGCGGCACCACCGACTACGCCCTCTACTTGGGCGGTGCGATCACCGCCTCTGG
Organism: Akkermansiaceae bacterium; assembly: GCA_040881795.1. Classification (GTDB taxonomy): domain Bacteria; phylum Verrucomicrobiota; class Verrucomicrobiia; order Verrucomicrobiales; family Akkermansiaceae; genus Luteolibacter. The sequence goes on along the minus strand of JBBECN010000104.1, from coordinate 879 downwards.
CTGCATTCCGGTCGGCGGCGATCACGTCACCAACGACATCCACCTTGTCACCGGCCTGCCGTTTTCCAAAGCCGAGCGCTTGAAAATCCTCGAGGGCGACGCCTCCGCGGATCCCGTCCGCTCGGTGGGCACCGCCAAGCTCACCGATGACCGCGGCTTCGCCGAAGTCGAAGTCGGCCGCAGCATCCTCAATGAAATCATCCGCCAACGGCTGGAGGAAACCCTGAAATTGGTGCGCGCCCGCCTGCCTGCCGGATCGGTGGAAGCGATTGGATCCGGCATCTTTCTAACGGGCGGCACCAGCCTGATGCGCGGTTTCAGTGAACTGGCCTACGACGTCTTCGGCCGCGATATCTATCGGCCCGAGCCGCCTGAAATCAGTGGCGTGCAGGCAAGTTTCAAGGATCCGCACTACGCCACCGCCATCGGTTTGATCCGCTACGCTCAAATTCTCGAAACCGAGCGCGCCACCCCACCCGGCGTCTTCGGCAAAATCGGCCGCATGTTCTGGCCGTTTGGTAAATAACCGTTTCAAATTCAAATCTCAAATCCCTTCAGCAAAATGATTCAATACAACCGCGATCCCCAACACACGATTTCCTCATCCGCCGTCAAGATCATCGGCCTCGGCGGCGCAGGAGCTAACATGTTAGAGCGGATCGCGCTCGATGGCCTCGATGGTGCCGAGCTGCTCGCCCTGAACACGGACTTGCGCACGCTTTCCGCCTGCCTTGCCCGGGAAAAAATCCAGCTCGGCGTGAATCTCACCAAAGGCCTCGGCGCGGGCGGCGATCCCGAGCTCGGCCACCAGGCGATGATGGAATCCGAAGACCAGATCCGCGCCTCGATCAAGGGCCGCCGCATCGTTTTCCTTTGCAC
>JBBECN010000103.1:0-30776 GCA_040881795.1 Akkermansiaceae bacterium | reverse complement strand
AGCCCGTGGACGGAGGTGGCCGAGGACGGTTAGTCATGGACTGCGGTAGCCTGCTGCCGCTGTTGGGGTTGCCAGCCTGCTGGCGGGGTTGGAACTTCGCTTGTAACTTGAACTTTCCCTCCATGCCGCAGCAGGCTGCGGGCATCAGAGCGGCAGCAGGCTGCACACAGTCCAAAGTCGACGACAGGAAAATCATTCGACAATTTCCCGCGTCTGCTTCGTATTGCCGCCGTGCCGACTGTCCAACTCAAGTATCAATCCTTCCACCCCTCGATCTGGCCGAAAATGATCGGCGAGGTGTCCCGCGACGCGAGCCCGGGCTCGTTCGTGTTGGTGCTGGGGAAGGAAGGCACGCCATTCGGCTGGGGCCTGTGGAACCCGAAGTCGCGGATGCCACTGCGGGTGGTCAGCCACTCGCTCGACGAACTCGACGACGAAACATTTTTCCAAAACGCCATCCGCCGTGCGGCCAAGCTCCGCCGCGAGGTGCTGAAGCTGGACGCGGAAACCGACAGCTACCGCGCGATCCACGGCGACGCGGATTTCATGCCGGGCATCGTGGCGGATAAATTCGCCGACGTGCTGTCGGTGGAACTCACCAATCTGGCGGCCTGGCAGCGCCTGCCCAAGTGGCTGCCACTGCTGCACGAGTGCTTTGACACGCGGCGCGTGGTGGTCGGCGTGGACATGGATTTGGCGCGGATCGAGGGCATCCCGCGGCTCGGCGGGGTGGAGTCGGACAAGGTGCGGTCGGTGAAAATCCGCGAGCACGGCGTCCGCTATGAAGTGGATTTTTCCGATGGCCACAAGACCGGGTTTTTCTGCGACCAGCGCGACAGCCGCAAGAAATTCGGCGCGTTGGCGGAGGGGCGGACGGTATTGGATTTGTGCTGCTATACCGGCGGCTTTGGGATTTCCGCGGCGCTGGCCGGAGCAAGCGAGGTGACCGGCGTGGATCTGGACGAAACCGCCGTGGCGATGGCCAAGCGCAATGCGAACCTGAACAACGCGCGAGTGAAATTCACCCATGCCGACGCCTTCACCTGGGCGCGCACGATGATCGAGAACGGCCGCACCTGGGACCTCGTCATCGCCGATCCCCCGAAATTCATCCATGGCCGCGAGGACGAGATCGGCACGGCGAAATACGCGGATTTGAACAAACTCGCGCTGCAACTCGTCGCGCCGGAAGGGATTTTCGTCACCTGTTCGTGCTCCGGCCAGCTCAGTGCCGGCGAGTTCGAGCAAATCGTCATCACCTCCGCTCACCGCCGTAACAAGCGGCTGCAAACATTCGACCGCACCGGTGCCGGACCCGACCACCCGACGCTCTCGAACTACCCTGAATCGCGGTATTTGAAAGTGCTGTGGTCGCGGGTGATTTGATTGCCGCCTTGAAATCTCCCTCCCCCGCCCCACTTCCGCAGTCTGTGATTGTTAATCCCAAAAATATCTTCTTCCTTTGCGCCTCACCGCGGCCTTCGTGCCTTTGCGGTAAACTCTAATTCACCCACCGCCTTTTTTCCATGTCCAACCGCATCGACTCCACCTTCGCCCGCCTCCGCGCGGCTGGGCAAAAAGCCTTCGTCGCCTACGTCGCCGCCGGTGACCCGAATTTCGACACCTCGCTTGAGATCATCAAGACCCTCGCCGATGCCGGAGCCGACATCATTGAACTCGGCCTGCCGTTTTCCGACCCCCTCGCCGACGGCATTGTCAACCAGCTCGCCGCCGACCGCGCGCTCAAGTCCGGCATGACCACCATCCGCGCCATCGAGCTGATCCGCCGCTTCCGCGAAACGCACGAAACGCCAATCGTCCTCTTCACCTACCTGAATCCCGTCTTCACCTACGGCTTCGAGGACTTCCACCGTGACGCCGCCGCCGCCGGAGCCGATGGCATTCTCCTACTCGACCTCCCACCCGACGAAGCCGCGCTCAACCAAGACCTCGCCATCGGCGCGGGGCTCAAGCACATCCGCCTCATCGCCCCCACCACTCCGCCGGAGCGGGTGAAAATCCTCGCCGAGTCCGCCGAGGGCTTCATCTATGCGCTTTCCCGCACCGGCGTCACCGGTTCGCACGGCGCGCCCTCCGCCAACATCGCCGCCTTCGTCGCCTCCATCAAAGCCCACACCGAGGTGCCCGTCTGCGTCGGATTCGGCATCACCACCCCCGACCAAGCCGCCCTCGTCGCCCAGTCTGCCGACGGCGTCATCGTCGGCTCCGCCATCGTCAAGCAAGTCGAACTCCACCCGCAAACCGCCGCCCAAGCCATCCGCGACTTCGCCGCCCCCCTCATCGCCGCCACCAAGGCCTGATTCCAAATCGCCCTCTTATTTTCCTCCTCTTCCCCTAAATTTCAGCATTTCAGCTTTCAGCGTTTCAGTATTTACCACCACCATGCTCCTCCACTTCTTTAAAATGAACGGCGCCGGCAATGACTTCATCATCGTGGACAACCGCGACCTCTCTCTCAGCTCCGCGCTCGATGCTGATACCATCGCCGCTCTCTGCGACCGCAACCGCGGCATCGGGGCAGACGGCCTGCTCGCCGTCGAGCCCGCCCAGAAAGGGGCCGACTTCCGCTTCCGCTACTACAATGCGGACGGCGGCGAAGCCGAAATGTGCGGCAACGGCGCGCGTTGTTTCGGCCGCTTCACCGCGCATCTTGGAGAAATTGTCCTCAAGCGCGTCACCTTCGAAACCATCGCCGGGACCTTGGCCGCGGACATGGTCGGCGACGACGTCCGCATCGCCATGTCCGAGCCCAAGGACCTCAAGCTCAACTTGGACACCGAGATTCCCGGCCTAGATTCCGCACTCCATTTCGTCAACACCGGCGTCCCGCACGTCGTCGCCTTCGTCGGAAGCCCCGACGCGCTCGATGAATTCGATGTCTTCAATCACGGCGGCGCGATCCGCAACCATCCTGACTTCGCCCCCGCCGGGACCAACGCCAACTTCGCCGCCGTCCTCACGCCCGACCACATTTCCATCCGCACCTTTGAGCGGGGCGTGGAAGACGAGACGCTCGCCTGCGGCACCGGCATGGTCGCTTCCGCGCTCGTCCACCACCTCCTCACCGGCGCGGCCAGCCCGATCAAGGTCGATGTCGAAGGCGGCGAAACACTGGTGATCGGTTTCGAGAAGGCCGGCGATCAATCCTTCAAAAACGTCACCCTCACCGGCCCCGCCGACTTCGTCTTCGAGGGAGAAATCGACATTTGATCCCCCCAACGGCTTGCCCTCCCCCGGGAACGCTGAACCGCAGCTCGGCGAGAACCCGCTCTTAGAAAGCTTAAGTCGCGAAGACCACCACCACCGCGATCACACTCAAAACGCCCGCCACGACCGCGGCCATGGTCACAAAACGCAGCCGCGCCTCGCGCGCTTCATTCTGCTCCGACTGAATCCGCAGCGCCTCGGCCGCTGCCTGGAGTTGCTCCACCGAGCTCGCCAGCACTTGGCTCATCCGCAACAGGTCCTCCTCAAGCTTTCTCACCCGGTCCTCGGTGGCCATGTTGCGGCTCTGTCCACTGCGGTCAAGCGAGCTCACGATGCCACTGGAAGCGGCGATCAACGGGCCGATCGCCTTTAGAATTGGAAGAATTGGAATACCCACGGACCGAAGTTACCGGCCATCCGCTCGTTTACCAAATCCTTTTTCCCACGCCTTGAGGGAGCTCAGGTCAACCGATTTTTACCGGTTGAGTGGCTTTCAGTGATTCCGGCTAAGCGGCCGTGATGTTTTTCTTCAAATCCCGCAGGCTCCACAGCACGCCGGCGGCCGGGGAGGCGTCGCCTCTAAGTTTTCTTGCGCCGTCCTTCCTCGTTTTTCCAAAGCGCGCCTTCGAGCTGGCGAATGCCTCATTCACGAAGTCGCGGCTGCCGATTACCGCGCCATCGGTGAAGTAGCGCACCCGGCAACGAAGCATTTGCCCCAATGGAATTTCCCCTTCATTCCCATGCTCCCGCTCCGCTTCTTCCTTCGACATCCCCTTGCGCAGGGTTTTCGTCTCGCTCTTGCCATCATGGCTCACGTTGTCCGCAGTTTTCCTCACGGCCCCGGCCAGCAGCAATTTCCGGTATTCGCGGGCAACTCCGTCGGCCCACAACTCCGCGTTCGCACCGATTCCCTGGTGCGCGCGCAAGGCCCGCACCAAGCCCGCCCGCGCCGTTTTGCCATTTCCCCTCGTCCCGCCACCGATCGCCTCGCCATAGCTGCTCCAGCGGTATTCCGCCGGATCCTCCACCAGCCCCGCCCGCACCGGATTCAGGTCGATGTAGGCCGCGATCGTCTTCGCCGCCACGCCATCCTCGACGATGATGCTCTTGAATCGGTCCTCCCACAAGCGCCCCGTCCGCTCTTGAGTCCGGTTAAACCACTGGGTGAAGCGCTGCAGCAGCCCCTTCATGAACTCGCCTAAGTCGTGCATCCGGTAAGTGAACCGCTGGTGAATCGCCGTCACCGCATCTTCCAGACCGAGCTCATTCACGTAATTTTCCTCCTTTCGCGCTTCCGCCAATTCCTTTGCTACCTCCGCGACGAATCCCTCGTTATAGATCGCCGACAGGCGATTCAATAGTTCTTCATCCGACAGCCCGCCCTCCGCCCTTGGCGGAACTTCTAGAAGGAGATGAAAGTGGTTGGACATCAAGCAATAAGAAGTGATTCGGCAGCCCGTGAATTTCTCCTGCATGCGCATCAAGGTCCGGAACTTTTCCTTCTCCCTCGGCCCGAAAGCCAAGCGCTTTTCCACGACGCGCGATACCACATGGTAAAAAACTGGCTTCCTCGTCGAATTTCGCCACCCTGCCAACCATCGTGCTGTTCTCATTTTTCCAATGTAACGAAACCGAAGTAAAAAGCAACCAATTAATACACAAAAGGACAGTCCTTTTGTAAGTGATTGAGTGTTCTTAGAAAACAAACAAAGGGTCAAATAGAAAAACAAAAGGACTGTCCCTTTGTAAGATTTTCCGAAAAAACTAAAATCTCGCCTTACGGCAGCGATACAGCTTGGACGCGCGGCGAGTTTTGTCCATGTTCCGCCCGCCATGCGTTTTTCCGGCATCTACACCGCTCTCATCACCCCCTTCTGCGACGGGGAAATCGATGTCCCCGCGTTCCAATCTCTCATCGAACGCCAGATCGCTGCGGGCATCGACGGGATTGTGCCGGTCGGAACCACTGGGGAATCCCCCACGCTCGACACGGACGAACACATCGAGGTGATCCGCCTCGCCGTGGAATTCGCCGCTGGGCGCTGCCAGGTCGTCGCCGGCACGGGGGCGAACGCCACCGCCGAGGCCATCGAGCTGACCGAAGCGGCGGAAAAACTCGGGGCCACCGGCTCGCTGCAAGTGTGCCCGTATTACAACAAACCCTCGCAGGAGGGCCTCTTCCTTCACTTCCGGTCCATCGCGGAAGCCACCGAGCTGCCGATCATGCTCTACAGCGTCCCCGGCCGCGCGGGCATCGAGATCGCCCCGGAAACGGCGGCGCGGCTTGCCGCGGAGTGCCCGAACATCACCGCCATCAAGGAAGCCGGCGGCTCGGTGGATCGCGTCAACCAACTCGTCCAGGCGCTCCCGGCGGATTTCGGCATCCTCTGCGGCGATGATCCGCTCACGCTGCCCTTCGTTTCCTGCGGGGCCACCGGGCTCGTTTCCGTCGCCTCGAACTTGATTCCAGAAGTGATGGTGAAACTCGTCGCCGCCTGCCTCGGCGGAAATTTCCCCGAAGCGCTCGCCCTCCAGAAGCAATACTACCCGCTGATGCGCGGTCTGATGTCGCTCGACGTGAATCCGGTTCCTATCAAGACCGCCGTCGCCCTGCAAGGCCATTGCAGGCCGGAGCTCCGCCTGCCCCTCGCGCCCCTGACCGAGGCCAACACCGCGGCCCTCACCGCGCTCCTCAAGTCCTACCAACTTCTTGCTTCATAAATTTCTCCATTTTCACTTCGACGTTCGATGTTGAGCGTTCGATGTTCAATATTCCCAGCTTTTCTAACTCCCATGCCCACACCCAAACTTTTCGCTCCCGGTCCCGTTCATGTTTCGCAGGAAACCTTCGCCGCCATGTCGCAGAACATGATCGGCCACCGCGGCAAAGATTTCGAGGAACTCTACGCCTCGACCCAGCCCGGCCTGCAGGAAATTTTCGGCACCGCTCGCCCAGTCTTCCTCTCCACCTCCTCCGCCTGGGGCGTGATGGAAGGGGCGCTGCGCAACCTCGCCAAAAAGAAAGTCCTCTGCCTCTGCTGCGGCGCGTTCTCCGACAAATGGCTCGATGTCGCCAAGAAATGCGGCTTTGAGGCGGAAGCTGTGCAAGTCGCTTGGGGCGAGGCCATCGGTCCCGAAGTTGTCCGCTCTAAGCTCGCGGAAGGTGGATTCGACACGGTCACCTTCATCCACTCGGAAACTTCGACTGGCGTGCTCAACGACCTGGTTGGCATTTCGAAAGTCGTGAAATCCTTCCCTGACACCATGCTCATCGTGGATTGTGTTTCTGCGCTCTCCACCGTCCCCGTGGACATGGATGCCAACCAAATTGACGTCATGCTTGCGGGTGTTCAAAAGGCGCTCGCGTTGCCACCGGGCCTCGCCGTTTTCGCCGTCTCGGAAGCTGGCATGGAGCGCGCCAAGGGGAACCCGAACCGCGGTTACTATTTCGACTTCGTCGAGTTCGCCAAGAACGCCGCCGTCAACAACACGCCTTCCACCCCGTCCATTTCCATCATCTATGGGCTCCAATACATCCTCGGAGAAATCGCCAAAGAAGGCTTCGCTGCCCGCCAAGCGCGCCACGCGAAGACCAATGCGATGATCGCCGCCTGGGGTGCCAAACACGGCTTCGAGCTCTTCGCCCCCGCAGGCCGCCGTTCGTTCGCGCTGACTTGCTTTAAGACCCCGGAAGGTTTCGACCTCTCCGGCTTCATCAAGAACCTCAAGTCCAACCACAATTTCCTCATCAACGGCGGCTACGGCAAAATCAAGGGCATCACCTTCCGCATCTCCAACATGGGTAACGAAACCGAAGCCACCATGCAGGAACTCATCGATGCGATGGACGACGTGCTAGCGAACTGAGAAGCACGGCAGCTTGGCCCTGATTGGCCGTCGTGTTTCGCGGCATTACGCCACGCGCGTTGCCGCCGTCTCGTGATGAGAATCAGCGACCTTGATTGCCTCTCTGCAGCAAGCATTTTGTCCACCCGCATCCATCCGGTCATTTGCAGTTTAATTTCTTCCAAAGTGAGTTCCGCCCATTCCGGCCGCTATTTTTGCCAAAATTGGGTTTTGCACCGGCCGTTTCCCTGCCAATACTAGCCCGGAATTCAGCATGATCACCTACACCAAGCAGCCACACGCCCGCGAACACCGGCTCATTTTCAAAAACGTGGACCGCGTGGGGTGGGATCCGTCGATCGATTGCTACCTGCGCGACGGTGGGTATGAGGACCTGAAAAAGGCTTTCACCATGCCGCCGAAGGACATTACCGAGGAAGTAAAAAAATCCGGGCTTCGCGGCCGCGGTGGAGCCGGTTTCCCGACCGGTATGAAGTGGACTTTCATTCCGCCGAACAATACCAAGCCGGTATATTTAATTTGTAACGCCGACGAATCCGAGCCCGGCACCTTCAAGGACCGCTACATTCTCCACCAAGACCCGCACCAGCTCGTCGAGGGCATGGTCATCTCCGCTTTCGCCGTCGGCGCGCACGTCGCCTACATCTATATACGCGAGGAATTTCCCGAAGCCGCGCACATCGTCGAACGCGCGATCGAAGAAGCCCGCGCTAAGAATTTCCTCGGGAAAAACGTCCTTGGTTCCGGCTTCGACGTGGAAATCTACGTCCACCGCGGCGCGGGTGCTTACATCTGTGGCGAGGAAACCGGCCTCATCGAGTCGCTCGAAGGCAAGCGCCCGTATCCGCGGATCAAACCGCCATATTTCCCCGCCGCGCTCGGCCTCTACATGTGCCCCACCATCGTCAACAACGTGGAATCGCTCTGCCATGTGAAGCACATCATCCAGATGGGCGGCGAAGAATACGCCAAGCTGGGCGTCGCGCGGAATACCGGCACACGTATCCTCTGCGTCTCCGGCGACGTGAAAAACCCCGGTTATTTTGAGGTTGAGGTCGGCAAGGTAACCATGCGCGAGCTGCTTTACGACATGTGCGGCGGCCCCAAGGACGGCCGCGAATTCAAGGCGGTCATCCCCGGCGGATCCTCGTCGAAAATCCTCAAGTGCGATGAGATTTTCAAATTGAAAGCCCCCGACGGCAGCACCAGCGACCTCGCGTTCTGGGACATCCAGCTGGATTTCGACACCCTCGCCGCTTGCGGCTCGATGGCCGGCTCCGGCGGCGTGATCGTCCTCGACGACACCCGCAAGATGTCCTGGGTCCTCAACAATTTGAACGCCTTCTATGCCCACGAATCCTGCGGCCAATGCACTCCCTGCCGTGAAGGCTCGACGTGGATGAAAAAAATTTCCGACCGCCTCGTCGCCGGCACCGCCAGCCCGGCGGACATCGACACGCTGGAGAGCGTCGCCTATCAGATCGACGGTCGCACCATCTGCGCGTTTGGCGAAGCGTCGTCTTGGCCCGTGGAGGCGATCATCGGGAAATTCCGCGAGGAACTTCTGGCGGACACCAAGCCCGTCAATGACGCGCTGCCGCACAACCCCGAGGAGGAGGCGCAGCGGCGGTTCCTCCAACCGGTTTGATGAAACCGGAAAGCAAAATGGCCGTCGCCGCTTTGATCGCCCGGGTCTCGCTGGGCGTTTGGTTCGTTTACAGCGGCGGCATGAAAATTTTCGGCTCCGGCCTCGACCGCTTCACTCGCGACGTCGCGAACTATCAGCTCGTAAAGGCCCCGTGGGACGCAGTTGCCGCCTACACCGTGCCTTGGCTGGAACTCGTCGCCGGACTTTGCCTAATGCTTGGGCTCTTGCGGCGCGGCGCGATCCTCACCATCGCCGGGCTGGTCGGGGTGTTTGCCATTTCCGTCGGCTGGGCTTGGTCGAAGGGGCTTGATATTTCCTGCGGTTGCCACGGCGGCGACGCGCCGATCCAATACTGGAGCAAATTCGCGGAATTCGGCGGCTATTTCATCCTCCTCAGCTGGCTCTGGCGGATTGAATCCACCCCGCGGGAACGCTGAGCCTGCGAGGGCGGACTCTGGGAGTTACCCAATGCGCTCGGCACCGAAGTAGGGCACCAGCGCCGCCGGGATACGGACCGAGCCATCCGGCTGCTGGCACTGCTCCAGCAGCGCGACGTAGAGCCGTGGCAGCGCGGTGCCTGAGCCGTTGAGGGTGTGCGGGAAGCGGTTTTTCCCCTCGCTGTCCTTGAAGCGCAGCCGCATCCGGCGCGACTGATAGTCGGTGAAGCAGGAGCAACTGGAAACTTCCAGATACTTGCCATGACCGGGTGCCCAGACTTCGATGTCATAGGTCTTGGCGGAAGAGAAACCAATATCTCCGGTGCATAACTCGATGGTGCGATAATGCAGGCCGAGTTTCTGTAAAACCGACTCGGCGTGGGCAGTTAGTTTTTCCAATTCATCGAAGCCGTGATCCGGGTGGACGATTTGCACGAGTTCGACCTTATCAAACTGGTGCATGCGGATGATGCCCTTGTTGTCGCGCCCGGCGGAACCGGCTTCGCGGCGGAAACACGGGGTGTAGGCGACCATTTTGATCGGCAAATCCGCCTCAGCAAGCAGGGTGTCGCGGTAGAGATTGGTGACGGGAACCTCCGCGGTGGGGGCGAGAAAAAGATTGTTGATCCCGATCTCGTCGGCGTCGGTGCCATACATGTCGTCCTCGAATTTCGGCAACTGGCCGGTGCCTTCCATGCACTCGCGTTTGACGAGGTGCGGGACGTTGACTTCCTCATAACCGTTGGCGGTCTGGGTATCCAACAGGAAATTGATCAATGCGCGTTCGAGGCGCGCGCCTTTGCCACGATAGACCACAAACCCGGAGCCTGCGGTGCGGATACCGTCGTCCCAATTGATCAGGCCGTGTTTGAGGGCGAGTTCGACGTGGTCTTTCGGATCGGCGATGTCCGGCTTGCTACCCCACTCGCGGACGACCGGGTTGGCCGTTTCGTCGCTGCCGACGGGGCAGGCGTCGTGGGTGAGATTCGGGATATTGAGCAGCAGGTCGTTCTGCTCGGCAGCGGCGTCCTCGGCCTTGACGTCGAGTGCGGCAATTTGCTCGTTGATGGTGCGAACTTCGGCCTCGATGGTGGAGGTATCCTCCCGCTTCGCCTTGAGCATGCCGATTTGTTTGGAAATGGTTTTGCGCGAATTCTGGAGTTGCTGCTTGGCGGTTTCCAGGGCGCGGCGGGACTCGTCACAACCGAGCACGTCGTGGACGAGTTTCCAGTGATCGCCGCCGCGGGCTTTGAGGCGATCTTGAACAGCAGCGGGATTTTCGCGGATGACGCGGATGTCGAGCATGGCGGCGAGACTCTCACGGGCGATGGGGGGCGGAATCAACGCGAATTTTCAGATATCATTCAATCGGCGTCAGCTCGATTTTGCGGAAATGGATTTCACCGCCCTCGCATTGCAGGCAGATCGCGCCGCGGGTCACGCTGAGGCCGGTGCCTTCGTTGATGAGGGTGCCGTTCACCCAGACCGTGACTTTTTCACCCTCGCAGCGGATGCGCATCTGGTTCCATTCGCCGGATGCTTTCTCGGCGCTCGCGGATTTTTTCAACCAACGGCGGCCCTGCGGCTCGGTGCCCGCGACGGTCACTTTTTCTCCAATCATCCAGAAATCCCCGGCATCGCCTGCCGCGAGTTGCACTTCGATCGACTTCGGCCACACGAAGGCCTCGCGGGGTTTGGAAGCGTGAATGAGAACGCCGCTGTTGCCCGGCTTGGTGTCGGGTGCCCAGCGCCATTCCAGATTCAGCTCGTAGCTGGAAAATTCCTTGTCGGTGCGAATCACACCCGGCGGCCGTCCTTGGCAGACGAGCGTTCCTTCGCGGACTGACCAGACCGTCCCGGCTTCGACCTTGGGATCGATATTGTCGAATGACCATCCGGTGAAATCCTTGCCATTGAAAAGCACTTGGGGTTCCGCCGCATGAAGAAGCGTGGATGTCAAAAAAACGGCCGCTATTTCCCGGATCATTTCTTTTCTCTATCAGCTCACGAACGGGGTTGCAAGAAAAGGCGCGTAACCGGATGATATTCCTATCAAAATGATGGGATACGCACGATCGCCGGAAGAAATGGAGGCCCTCGGCCGGGAAGCGGCTGCCAAGGTCGCTTCAGGCGCGGTGATCGCACTGGTCGGCGGCTTGGGAGCGGGGAAAACCCATTGGTGCAAGGGGTTTGTCGCGGGAATCGGATCGGCGGCGGAGGTGACCAGTCCGACTTTCGGATTGGTGCACGAATACCCAGGCGGGCGGCTCCAGGTGTTTCATTTTGATTTCTATCGGCTGGATTCGCCGGAGGAACTGCTGGCCCTCGGCTGGGACGAATACCTCGACGCAAACGGCGTGATTCTCGCCGAGTGGGGCGACAAATTCAGCGAATTGCTGCCACCGGAAACGGTTTGGATTCAGTTCACCATTGGCCCGGACGGCAGCCGGACCCTGACGCAGGCAAACATCTAACCATCAAGTGCCGTTCGCCAGCGCGCTCGCAGTATTCACCAAGTTGCCTGCCGAGCGCACCAAGGCCCCGGGCAGACCGCAGGAATTCAGGGAAAGCACCAAGCCGGCCAACACGACCAATTGAAGAATTCGTTTCATGGATCGCAGCATGCCCAATGCCCACCGCGAGTCAAGCCAGCGAAACCGCCCGCTTTTCAAAAAACAGGGTGAATTCGAGCCGGTTGTAGGTCAGGTGGGTTTTAGCGAACAACTGCAGGCCGGCCGCAGCGGCGGATTCCACCACCGTGTGATACAGCGCGTTGATCTCCGAAACCGTGACCGCCCCGGGGGTTTTCAGGGTGAAAATGACCAGCCCGCCCTCGGTTAGAGATTTCGAAAGACGGCCGACGTGCCGGATCGCGTCCAACGCCTCGCCGTTCATGTCCGAGAGAATGGCGTCATACAAAGTGCCTGGCTGCGGTTGAAAATCCGCCACGTCGGCGAGCCGGAAACGCAGATTCAGCGCGCGGTCCAGCCGTTTGTCGAGCGGGGCGCGGTCGATGGCGGTGACCTGGTAGTTGCGGGCTAACAACTCGGAAGTCATTCCGCCGGGACAGGCTCCGAGTTCGAGCCAGTGGCTGCCTTCCGGCGGCAGGGGGCGATTCAAAAGCAGATGATGGAGCGCCTCCGCGATCTTGGCGCCCGCGCGGCTGATGGTATCCGGCGAGCTTTGGCTGATGAATTTCGTGCCGCCCGGATAGAAGCCGTTGCACGCCCTCGGGCTTTGCAATCCACAAAACAAGCCCTCTTTCCCGACGAGGCAAAACAGGGTTGGCGCGGTGGGGTCCTGCGCCTCGATCTCCTTGAACGCGGCGACCGCAGGCGGAAAAAGCTGAAGCGTCCGGCCGCGCAGATTGGACGCGAGAGTCTTGTAGTAGCGATTAGAAACGCCCGGATCGAGCTGGCCGATGAAAATCGCCTGCGGCCGGTGCTGCCCGAATTTCCGGAACATCGCCTGCGCGGCTTTTTCGACAAACCCCTCCATCTGCTCCGGATTGCACGGCCAACTGTGGTGCACTGGCAAATTCCAACGAATAAATTTCCCGGCCTCCGATTCGCGCGGTGCGGCCAACCCGCCCATGCGGACGAGAAAATAGCCGCTGCCAAGTTTCTTGAATGACTCCCCGCCGAGGCCTTCCACGAGCTCGCCGGTGATGTCCTCAAAAACCTCGGAAATGCGGATCAGCCAGTGAGTCGGGGGTGCAAAATGGGGTTCCAAAATAGTATTTTCTGCGCGCAGCGATACGCCGTTCCAAAAGCCGAAGCAACCCCGGAGTCGGCAACATCCGACGCGCCTCCCGGACGATCTTCATCAAGCCGCGAAACTCTCCCCCACTCATCACCCATCCGCCTCCGGTAACCCCGGCGGCGGATTTTTTACGAGTATTTCAGAGGTTTTAGCGGCTGAGGTCTTCCTGATACATCAATTTGAAGCCACTCTGATGGAGGATGGCCACGGCGAATTCGTAATCTTCCACGTGCATGGCCAACATCGACTGGCCCTCGGGGCTGGGCATCAGGGCGTAAGCGAAGTCGATATTGGTCTCGGCGATCATCAGGGTGTCGAGCGTTTGCAACAGCCCTGGGCCGGACTCGCGCATGGCGATGACGACCAACTCGCAGGTGGTGTGCGGGATGCCCTTTTCCATAAAAAGGTGCTCGGTGGTGTCCGGATCCGAGACGACGAGGCGCGCGACCGTGGCATCGCGTGAATCCTGCACGCTGAGGCCGACCACTTCGATGCCGGATGCGCGCAGCAGCTTGACGAGGGCGGCTAGGGCTCCGACGCGGTTGGGAAGTAGAACGGAGAATTGGCGGACGGGTTCGCCGTGATCGATGATGGTTTCGGTTTCCATGGCAGATTGGTTTGAAATTTCAGCCGCGCGGGCCACGCAGAGGAATCGTTTGCACGGCACCGGTGGAGACTTCCTCGATGACCATTTGGTTCGGGCGGACGTCGGAGACGATGTAGGCAGTGCCGTCAGCCGCCGTGAAGCGCTGGCCTGGTGATGCGACGTAGCGTTTTCCCGTGGCAGAATCCTCAACGAGCGCCACCGGATCATGCGCATTGGAGGAAATCCCGGAAATCCACTCGCGGGTGGTGCCGGTGGAGGTGTCGCGGACATCGACGACGGAGACCTCCATCGGCCGGCCGGCGCTGAGTTTGCTATCTTCCATTCGGCGGCGCACCCGGACGACCGCGAGTCGTGAGCCGGGAATGGTTTCACCGGCACGGACTTTCACTTGGCGGGTGGTCGCGCCCGGGATGGTCACGGTGGCCGTTTCGCCCTGCACTGACTGGACTTGGATCGGCACCTGGCGCTCGCGGTAATGACGCATCACCAGCGGAGGCAGCGGAAATACCGGGCTGACGTTTGTGTCCCGGGCGTTGGCGGCGGCCACTTGGCGGACGGGCTGCGCGGGCATCGGGCTGCTGAGGGTTTGTCCTTCAATCGGCTGCGAAGATGCACGCTGCATGGCCGGACCGGCGGGGACATCGAGCACCGCGGCTTCTGCGGACGAGACGCTGGTGACCCCGGCGTTTTCCACCAGAGCAGGGTCTGAAAACGATTTGGCGATCGCGGTGTCCACGAAGGTATCCATCGCAGCAGCGACTTGCTCGGGGGATTCGAGGGTGAACTCATTGGCGAGTGGCTCGCGGGCGATCATCGCGGCGATTTCCACGTGCCCCGCCGCTTGCGCCAGTTCCACGGCGGTGCGGCCATCGGGGTCCATGGTGTAACGGCCCGCCCCGATATCGAGCAGCAGTTCCACCGCTTCCTTGTGGCCGTTTTCCGCTGCGATCATCAACGGCGTGCGGCCGTCCTCCATCCGCGCATAGACGGAGGCACCATAATTGGTGAGAGAATCGATCACATCCGCCCGCCCGACAAGTGAGGCGAGCAGCAGGGCAGCGTCCAGATCCTCGCGATTGTAAGGGGCGAGCTCGCCCACCGCGCCGCCGCTGCCCTCGCGAACGGCGAGCATCAACGGCATGAAGCCGTCTTTATCTTTCAACCGCGGATCGGCACCCTGCCGCAGCAACCAGCCGACCATGCCGGTTTGATCCGCCATCACCGCCGCCATCAGCGGGGTGCACTCGGCAGCGCCGCGAAGGTCGACGGCAAGGGCACGGCTCAGGAGAAAATCGGCGGAAGCATGCGCCCCAGCCGAGGCGGCGACGTGGAGTGCGGAATCACCATCCGGGTTCCGCAGGTCCGACTTGAAACCTGCGGCGATGAATTTTTTCAAGGCGGCGGCATCGTTTTCGCGGCTGGCGCGGAACCATTCCGCATCGGTCAGCTGGTAGCCGGCCTCGCCCAGATCCGACTGCAAGGTCTCGCCGCGCTTCTTGCATGATGCCAACCCACCGAGGGAAATGGCAACCATCGCGAGGCCCACCGGGATTTTGAAAAACCACTGCATCGGCAAAATCAATACTTTGGTTTTCCTAAGGATTCAACTCCGAACCTTGGAGCCTTTCAATCCGGACAATCCGGCAAGCCCCGTCGCGCACCAAAAACCGCACATTGCAGCCGCAAAGCGTGGCCCCGAATTCACGCCCGGTGTCCGCCATCTGCGTGGCCGGGCGTGGATCGAGCGAGAGCGCCTCGGTGATCACCGCCCGCGCCCGCGGCGGCAGGCTTTGGAAATCCTCCGCGGCCGCACGATCCACCTCGACGGGTAGGCGCGGGATTTCCTCGTGTGCAAATCCGGCGGTGGCATCCGGCAGCGCTTCGGCATACGGCAGATAGGGTTTTACATCGTAAATCGGCGTGCCATCGAGCAAATCCAAACCGCCGAGCAACAGCACCGGACCCTCGGGCGAGGCCGAATCGACGCCTTCCAATTTCACCAATGAAAGCCCGAGGCCATTCGGCCGAAAGGTCGAGCGACTGGCAAAAACCCCGACGCGTTCATTTCCGCCGAGCCGCGGCGGCCGCACGGTGGGCTTCCAACCTTGGGCCAGGGTTTCGTGAAATCCAAAAATCAGCCAAAGATGGGAAAACCCATCAATCCCGCGAATGGCCTCGGGGCTGCGGTAGGTTTCATGAAACACCAACCGCCCCCACGCACTCGGGCACAATCCGGGCTGGCGCGGCACGCCGAATTTTCCGCCAAAACAGGAGCGAACGGTGCCGATCGGATCGAGTGTCATGCCGGTAAATCTTTGATCAGAGAATCTTACATTTTGCAGACCGCCGTTTAAAAACCCGCAAACCCCCGGACTCAGCGGGTTTTGAAATGGATGCTGGAGCGCAACACCGCACCTTCACGGCGGGAATGCACGGTGAGCTTGTCGAGATCGCTCAAGACCCCGATGGAGTCCTCGATGAGTTGTTTTTGCTCCGGGGTGAGCGGCGCGCCCATGAGGGCTTCCGCATTTTGGTCGGCGAGTTTGGCGGTTTCCTTGGCGTAGGTTTCCAGCGCCTTGAAGTTCACCGTGAAAACCAGCCCCGAGCGGGCTTCGCCGCCGGCGGCAGCTTGGGCGATGAGATCGAGCGCTTGGTTCTTCGAAGTCGAGGCCGCCCACCATTGATCGCCGACGGTGACCGATGGCAGGAAGTCGTCGTTGAAGAATGGCAGCGGGAAAAACCAGGTGGTGAGGTCGTTTTTCTCGGAGCTGAGCGGCTTTTGCATTGGGATGTCCTGGCCGATCATCTTGCTGACCTTGCCCAGAATTCCAGTGGTGGTGGCATTCATTTTCTCCCACGAGGCCGCCAGTTTCGCGCGATCCATGACCGGGGAAATCATCGAAATCCGCGGCACTTTCATCTTGTCCACCAGCTCCTGCGGGAGCCCGGGGACGGCGGGGGCGGCTCCCTTGAGATCCACGACCCATGCGGTTTCGCCGCCGAGGCTGCCGCCAAACTCCACGTTGTAGGCATTCCACAACGCAATCATGTCCGGGCGGAAATCGCTGTCAAAGATCTTGGCCATCCCGATGAATTGGGCGATTTGCTCATCTTCGATTGGCAGTTCCGTGACTTTCATGGTCATCGCGTAGGCGGTTTCCAACAGCGCTTCGAAATAGGCGCGCGCCTTTTCGTCATAAGCGGCGTCCACCGTCATGTTCGCGAACAAGACCACGTCGGACGAGTCGCCGAGGTGGTCGAGTTTGTTAGGAGATCCCCATGCGAGCGCGCCATTGTCCGCGCCGCCGTAGGATTCGATTTTCAGACCGTCCTCGAAGAAGGCGACGGTGCCGGTTGCCTCGTTGCTAACGAGTTTTTGCAACGCGGCCTCGCGCTCGGCGACGATTTCAAACATCGCTTCCAAGTCGCGGGTGTCGCCGAGGCCATCCGCTCCGGAAATGCCATCACGCAGGCCGTTGGTCACATCGGCGAGACCGCCAGCGGAGGCGTAAAGTTGGTCCATCGCCTCTTTCTGGCCGTAAACCACTGCGGCGAGTTCCTTGGATGCATAGGCGTCGGTGAAGGCAAGCGCGTCGGTGGAGACCATCGATTGAGCGATGTCGCTGGCGAGATTGAGATCGTCCGCCGCAGCGCCGAGGAAAAGCAGCACGTAATCGCCGATGGTGCCACTGAGGAGCACAAGATCCTTCTTGGCAACCACCGCAAGCAATTGGTCAACGGTCGCGGTATCAAGGTCTTCCTCCATGCTTTCACGATCGGCGGCCATCGTTGCGGAGATTTTCGCGCCGGAGACCTTGAAGCCGGTGAATTTCTGACCCGCCTTTTCGGTTTCCACCGGCTCGACCATGTCGCCGAGCATGTTGAGATTTGCGAGCAGCGCGGCCACTTGCTGGGCAGCAGCCGGGCGCTGGGATTCCCCGACGCGGAAGGCGAAATACATCGGCGGCATTTTCATCCGCTCCAACATCGGGATCCCCGCATCAGGATCCTTGAGCAAATCGCCCACCAGCTCGGAGCTGTAACCGTCGGCGAGAGATTCTTCGAGGTCGGCGATGTCGCCCTTGCGCGCGGTGGCGACGAGCGATTTGGCGAGGCCGCGCATTTGAAAATAGGTCATGCGGCGGTTGAGCGTGAGTAGATGGGCGGTTTGCTCGCCGGAGGATTTTCCCATCGCCATGGTGAATTCCGTGCCAAAAAGCATCGCGGGGCCCATCGGCTCTTCGACTGCGGCATCCGCGGGTTCGTTGGCAGCGGCGTCTTGCTCCGCCTCCGGGATGTCGATTTCATCGTCCATGTCCTCCGGGTCACCCATCGGCATCAAGCCGCCAGCCATCTGCGATTGCACGAGCTGCCAAATCTTCGAAGACATCACGCGATCCGCCGATTTCGTGCCGTTGTGGAATGCCAGCACCACCTCGGTGTCCTGCGGCAGGTGTTTCACAAAACCGAGCTTCGCCGCGCGTTCCTCCGCGCTGATCGCCAGCGCCGGGGCTTCCGGAACCTTCACCACGTCCGCCGGTTTCGCCGCATCCGCCACCGCAGCCGGGGTTTCCGGTGCCTTGGCCTCTTCCTTTTTCTTGCACGCCCCGAAGCTCAGCGCCACGGCGGGGATGATCAGCCAATTCACTCGATTTTTCATTGAGGCGGGAAACTAGAATTTCAGACCACCTTCTAGCAAGCAGATTGCGCCGGATTTGCGGCAAACCGCCCCATTGCCGCGCCCAACTTTCAAGTTCTTTTCACATCCGGGTTGCGGGAACCCCAAGTCTGTGGATGTTTAGCCAGTTTTCACACCATGGCAGCCACCACCTCTCAGCCACCTCGCAGCGATGTGTTTCCCTTCGAGCTCGTCCGCCCGGAACTCGAACGCGTTGAAATCGCCATCCGCGAGCAAGTCCGTGGATTCGATCCCGCCGTCGAGCCCTACGTCGCCTACATTTGCAACACCTCCGGCAAACGCATCCGCCCCGCCCTCGCCATCCTCATCGGCGGAGCCACCGGCGGCGTCACCGAGGATCACCTGAAAATCGGCGTCATCCTCGAGCTCATCCACATGGCCACGCTCGTCCACGACGACATCATGGACGGTGCCAACACCCGCCGCATGGTCCCCACCGCCAACGCAAAATGGGGCAACGCCCTTTCCGTCCTGCTCGGCGACGCACTCTTCTCCCACGCCCTCACCCTTGCCACCGATTTCAACAGCATCGACATCTGCCGCAAAGTCGGCAACGCCGCCCGTGAAGTCTGCCAGGGCGAAATCATCCAGACCCAGCGCCGCTTCGACCTCACCTTCACCAAGGCCGAATACTTCCGCGTCATCGAGATGAAAACCGGCGCCCTCTTCGCCGCTGCCACCGGCCTCGCGGGGAATCTATCCGGCCTCGATGCCGAAGCCGAAGCCCGCCTCACCAGCTACGGCATGAAACTCGGCACCGCCTATCAGATTTACGACGACTGCCTCGACCTCGTCGGCTCCGAGGAAATCGTCGGTAAAACCCTCCGCACCGATCTCATCAAGGGCAAGCTCACCCTGCCCATCCTCAATCTCCTCGAAACCGCTTCCGAGGCCCAGCGCATCAAACTCAACAAGCGCATCCTCGATCAGGAACCCCTCGACCTCCCTGTCTTGTTAGGCATCGCCGAATACGAAGGAGCCATCGAAAGTGCAGTGGATACCGCGCTTGCCTTGCTCGCGGAAAGTCGCGAAGACCTCGCGCCGTTAGGCAAGTCCATCCACTCGGAGGCGCTCGCCCAGATCACCTGGTTCCTCGCCGGTCTGCTGGAAAAATGCAGGCGTTAGAAAAACGGGTCCTATCGAACCGATAAGACCCATATTTTACCCCACGGATTTGTTGCGCCGCCATCTCGATTGTTACGCAGTCCTTGGACTGCGTGCAGCCTGCTGCCGCCTTGGCCGAGACAGCCTGCTGTCAGGCCGACCTTCCAGCACCGCTTGCAAGCACTCAGGGAAATCTGATGGCGTAAATCAGACTTTTCTTTGCGCTGTAGCTCCATGTGTGGCTGTGGCCCCCATGCTTTAGATTGAGGTAGGAACATCGATTCGGCACTGGCATCGCAGAAAGATCCAAAGCGGTGTCGCCGCTGCGCTCTGCCACCGCACTCCACACATTCACGTCCCATGGACTGCGGTGGGAAGCAAAGCGCCACACCGCTTTGGATGTTTCATCGGCTAATTTTTCAACGGTGGCACCGCAGAAAAAACCGTCCTTATCTTCCTGATCGCCCCCCTTGAGCGAGAAGTTCCACGTGGCCAACGGGCACACCGCAGAGTCCTTGCCATCATCGGCGATACTGATTTTGGGGCATCATGCCGAACTGGCCCTGACCCTGGCCGGCGACCGGGGTGTTCCACGGGATCTTGCTGGTATCGCTGACCGGGCCGACGGGCTTTTGCTCGGCCTCATTGGCACACGAGGCGAAGCCGAAGGTGGTGACGCAGGCGGCGAGCAGGAGAAGAATATTGCGCTTCATGGGCTGAACGTAAAACAAGCTCCGCCGCGTGCAAGCGTGCGGAGCTTGTGGCGGAAAAAACTTGAATCAGTTCGAGAGCGGAGTGGCGAGGATCACCCGGTCGCCCGGCTGGATGCGTACGCCGGTGGCGAGGCTGTCGAAATCGATTTCGGCGATGGTCTGGGTTGGCTCAATCGAAGAAGGACGGACGCGACCGATACGGCGGCCATCCCGTTGCACGATCAAGCTACTCTGGGGTGTGAAACCTGAGTTGGAACCGGCACCAATGACGAGGAAGCCCCAATCCTGGTTGACGGCGGTGACCACCGCTTGCATGGAATTGCGATTGATGCGTGCATTGCGCTCGACATTGCGAGTCGAGAGACGACCGGACTCGGCGCGATTGCTGGACAGGGTCTGCTCGGCGCCAGTGACAAGGGTCTCCAGCTCTTCGAGTTTGGTCTCTTTGGCGGCTTTGTTTTCTTCGATTTCCGCAATTTTCTCGGCGAGGTTGTCGAGAGTCACGTCGCCACCGAGGTCGCTAAGGATTTCATTGACCTCTTTGAGGGTCTTTTCCAATTGGGCAAACTCTTCGTCTTGGCCGGCGAGGTCCTCGTCGATCTTGGTAATTTCGTTTTTCATCACGTTCCCGGCCGCCTTGAGGTTGGAAATGTTTTGGGTGACGAGTTCCTGCTTGTCTTGGGAAGCGAGCAGCAGGGCTTTTTCATCCTTGATGTTTTTATCGGCAACATCGGCGTCGGCAGTGACGGCTTTGTTGTTGCCAATGGTCGAGACGCGATCTTTCTCAAGGGCCTCAAATTTCCCGGAGTGCGAGAAGGAGAAAAATGCGGCACCACCGGCGACGAGGATGGCGAGGGCGTAAAGAATGGCTTTCATGTTTTATCCAAAGAAGGGGTTTTACAAAGAATCCGCAGGATCAGTTGGTGACTGAGGAACCGGGTTTTGGGGCTGAATTCACTCCGGGAACGACCATATCACCCGCCGTCAGGGTGACGTCCTCGGGGAGAGAATCCGGCACAATGCTTGCGGAGGCGGTGTTGCTCTCCACAGCGGTGACAAGCAGTTGGGCGATGACTTCGCCGTTGCGCACCACATTGAGAGTCGAGTTGGTGACAACGCCGGCAAGGTTTCCGGCAGCGAGGGTGACAAAACCCCAATTTGGATAGATCGAGCGGATGCGGGTGCTCAGACTGGGGAGTGATTCACCTTTGCTGAACTTGTCGAATTTGTCGCGGGCCACTCTGATCTGGGACTCGGTCTGAACGTTGTCTGCGGTGAGGTTGGCAAGCTTAGCTTCGGAGGAGGAAATCGACTGAGTGAGGCGTTCGAGTTCTTGGTTGGTGGCGTTCATCTTGGAAGCAAGTTCCTTGATGTCACCGGTTTTGGAGGTCTTCTCGCGAATTTCGTCGAGCTTGGCTTTGTTGGCGGCGAGCTTGGTGGCCTTGGT
This sequence comes from Akkermansiaceae bacterium, assembly GCA_040881795.1. Lineage (GTDB taxonomy): Bacteria > Verrucomicrobiota > Verrucomicrobiia > Verrucomicrobiales > Akkermansiaceae > Luteolibacter. Next base: position 9,264 of record JBBECN010000103.1, on the reverse strand, counting down.
TTCCGAGTCCGCCTTCAGGGCCTCGTTGGCTTTGGTTTCCGCCGACTCGTTCTCGATCAGCTTGGCCACTTCGGCATCGACGCCATCGCGTTCGATCGGCAAAGCGGCGAGCACGGCCTGCGCTGCGGTGAGACGTGCCTGACTCCGCGTGAGCAGATCTTTCTGAGTGGCGGTCTCAGAGATCTTCGTCTCGTAGGCAGCTTTATTTTTGGTGGCAATGAAAGCCGCGAGGGCTAGGACAATTGCAGTGAGGATTCCGAAGACGTTTGCCATGGGTTTTTTTAAAGTGAGCTTTGAGTTTCGTGTGGGCAGAGACTAGGAAGTCTGAATTGGCCTCGGCAACCCCAAATTTCAAAGACTTTCAAACATTGGCCGGGCTTGCCTTTACAAAGCACCCACAGAAGTCCATCGAACCACCTCACCATGAAGTCGATTTTCCGCGTTTTTTCTTACCTGCGCCACTATCCGGGCCTAGCCGCTGCTCAACTTTTCTGTGCCGTGGGGATGACTCTGGCGGTGTTCGTGTTCCCGAATGCAACGGGGCACGTGATCGATGAAATTATTCCAAATCCCGAGCGCCACGGTGAATTTTCCTTCTGGATTATCCTGGCTTTGCTCGGATTCCTGATCAAAGACGGCCTGAATTCCGTCCGGATCTTCATCAACAACATTTTCGAGCAGAAGGTGATCTTCGATATCCGCTCGGATCTTTACGAAAAAATCCAGCGCCTGCCACTGCGGTGGTTTGATACGCGGCGCACCGGCGACATCATGACGCGGGTGGTCGAGGATGTCACCAACATGGAGCGGGTGTTGATCGATGGCGTGGAGCAGGGCTTGATCGCGGCGCTGCAAGTGGTCGGCATCGGCATCTTTTTGTTTTTCCTCAACCCGACCGTCGCCGCGTGGGCCACGCTGCCGGTGCCGTTTCTGGCGCTGGGGGCTTGGATTTACTCGACCCGGGGCCGCGACCGTTATCGCAACCAACGCGAGGCGGCTTCCGATTTGAATGCGCTGCTGCATGACAACATTTCGGGCGTGCGCCAAATCAAGGCCTACGCGGCGGAAGGTGCCGAGCACACGCGCTTCAACGGATTTTCCGACAGCCTGCGAAGCGCCTCGCTGCGGATGATGAAATGGTGGGCGATCTATTCGCCGGGCATGTCGTTCTTGCGGATGACCGGCTACGTGCTGGTGCTCGCCTTCGGTGGCGGCGCGGTGATGAAAGGAGAACTGACCATCGGGGATTTCACCAAGTTCCTGCTATTTCTATCGCTATTTTATGAACCGATCGACCGCTTGAACTCGCTCAACCAGATGATTCTATCAGGTCGTGCGGCGGCGGACCGGGTGTTTGACATCCTCGACTCCGAGGAAGAGCCGAATGCAACCCGTGGCGCGGATCTCCCGGCAAAAATCACCGGCCATGTGCGGTTTGAAAATGTCTCCTTCGCCTATCAGGATCAGCCCACGCTGCATCAGGTGACACTCGACGCGCAGCCCGGCCAGACCATCGCCTTGGTGGGCTCAACGGGCGCGGGAAAAACCACCGTGCTCTCGCTGCTGGCGAGATTTTACGAAGCCACCGCCGGCAGCATCACCATCGACGGCGTCAACATCGACGGGCTGGCGAAATCATCACTGCGCGAGCGACTCGCCTACGTGACACAAGAGCCGTTCCTCTTCAACGGCACCGTCCGGGAGAACCTCCTGCTCGCCAAACGCGACGCCTCAGATGCCGATCTGTGGGAGGCCCTTGAAGCCGCCCACGCCGCCACCTTCGTCCATGGCCTGCCAGAGCAGCTCGAAACCAACGTCGGCGAGCGCGGCGTGAAACTCTCCGGCGGTGAAAAACAACGGCTGTCCATCGCCCGCGCGCTCCTAAAGAACGCGCCGATCCTGCTGCTGGACGAGGCCACCGCCTCGGTCGATTCCGAAACCGAGCGGCAAATCCAGGACGCGCTCGACCGCCTGATGGAAAACCGCACCGCCTTCGTCATCGCCCACCGGCTATCCACGATTCAGAATGCGGACCGCATCTACGTGCTGGAAAAAGGCAAAGTCATCGAACAAGGCACACACATCACCCTGCTGGCGGAGGGTGGGAAATACGCCGAGCTCTGTCAGAAATCCTTCCTCGCCACCGACCCCACATCAGCCGCCTAGGATCTGATTGCCAATCATCGACTGATAGATACTGTTCGTCTCACGCAGCGTCGCGTGGTTTCCGTCCGCCACAATTCGGCCCTGTTGGAAAACGAGCACGCGGTCCGCGATGGTGATGGTGCTGTAGCGGTGGGCGATGATGAAGGTGGTGCGCCCCTTCACCAGCGCGGCCAACGCCTGCTGCACCATCGCCTCACTCTCGGAGTCCAGCGCACTGGTCGCCTCGTCCAGAATTAAAATCGGAGCATCCTTGAGAAAGGCCCGGGCGATCGCGATGCGCTGCCGCTGGCCACCTGATAGAAGATCGCCGCGCTCGCCCACTTGAGTCTCATAGCCTTGGGGCAAACCGCGGATAAACTCATCCGCATTCGCCCGCCGCGCCGCCTCGATCACTTCCGCCTCGCTGGTGTTGTCGCGGCCGATCCGGATGTTCTCGGCGATGGACCCGAGGAACAACGAGGGCATCTGCGGAACCACGGCGATCGAGTTGCGCAAGTCCTTTTTCGCGAATTCACGGATGTCCGTGCCATCGAAGGTGATACCGCCGGATTGAGGATCATAAAACCGCGGAATCAAGTGCGCGAAGGTCGATTTCCCGGCACCACTCGGGCCGACGAGCGCGACCACTTGGCCGATCGGAATTTGCAGCGCGATCTCTTTCAAGACCGGCTCGGGACCGTAGGCGAATGTTAGATTTTCAAAGCGGATCGCCTCGCGGGGAGCCACAAATTTTTTCGGTGAAGCAGGGTCTGGCAGCGTATCCGGCTCATGGGTGATGAAATCGATGCGTTCAATCGCAGCACCGCCTTGTTTCAGCAGCGAGTGCACCATGCCGAGTTTTTTGATCGGTTCATAGGCCATGAACAACGCGGTTCCCAGCGCCATGAATCCGGACTGTGACATCCCTTCCCGCACTCCCAGATAGAGCGCCACCGCGAAGCCGAATGCCGCCACCAGCTCGATCGATGGCGAAATCGCCTGGCGGTATTTCACCACTTTCATGGTGATCTTGAACATGTCCCGGATGCGGTTCTTGAACACCGAGATCTGCCGTTGTTCGAGATTGTAAGCGCGGATTTCAAGCGGTGCCTGCAAGCTTTCCGCCAGCGCGGCGGTGAGGGTGCCGCCTTGGGCCAGCAGCACTTTGGAGCGCTTCGCCAGCTTGTTGCCCGCCGAGCGAATCACCAGCACGCAGACCGGCACGGTGACCAGAGCGATGGTGACAATGAAAAAACTCCGGTCCGAAAACGCCTTGTAGCCGAGGTATCCCATCGCGCCTAACAGCGTGGCGGGCTGCTTGATCAGGTCGCTCGATACGTTGGCCACCACTTGTCGGAGCATCGCCGTATCACTCATCAGCCTGGCCAACAAATCACCGGACGGGTTCTTCTTGAAAAACGACAGCGGCAGGCTCTGCAGCTTGATGAACAAATCCGTCCGGATGTCCTCGAGCACCCGCTGGCCGGCGTATTGGATCAAGTAGGCGTTGGTGTAGGACGCCACCGCCCGCACCAGGAACACCAGAGGAATCCAAAGGCAGGTGATCAGCAGCAATCGGTTCTGCGAAATATCACCCAGTTTTTGCCGGATCCAATCCGCATACCACTGATCCGCCGCACCCGCGCTGTTGAAAAGCACCGGAAACACCACATCCACCATCAGCGGCATTCCCGCCCCGCTCGCCAGCGCATACACCAGCCCGGCAAAAACCCCGAGCCCAAACTGCCAGCGGACCGCTCGCAAGTATTTGTAGTAGTGAAGGTAGCGCATTTCCGAAAGATTGAGGTTCTATTCCCGGAAGCGCGGCGGCAAGCGCGATTCTCAGCCCTCCCCCGGCGCGAATCCCCACCGCTGGATTTCCGCCTTGTCGGCGAGCCCCGCCGTTGCAAGCTTCGAGACCTTCATGGGAGCTCCGCAAAACATCATCGCCCTGGTTTACGATTATGATCAGACCCTCAGCCCGCGCTACATGCAAGATGATGTGGTTTTCCCCGAGTTCGGCATCGATCCCGCCCAGTTCTGGAAAAAGTGCAACACCCTCGTCCACGAGCAAAAGTGGGATGGTGAGCTCGCCTACATGAAATGCCTGCTCGACTACCTCGGCATGGACAACGTTTCAAACGCCCGCCTCACCGAACTGGGTGCCGGTCTGAGCTTCTTCCCCGGCCTGCCCGAGCTTTTCGATGCGCTCCCCAAGTCCTCGCTCCGTCCCGAGCACGAACTCGCCGGCATCAAGGTCGAGCACTACATCATCTCCTCCGGCCTCAAGGCGCTGCTCGATGGCTCGCGCCTCAAGCCTTTCGTCAAAGCGATGTTCGGCTGCGAATTCGGCGAGGATGCCGAGGGCCGTATCAGCTTCCCGAAACGCGCCATTTCCCACACCACCAAGACGCAATTCCTCTTCCGCATCAACAAGGGCATGCTCGGCTACGACCAGGATGTGAACGACCACATGCCCCACGACCAACGTCCGATTCCTTTTGAAAACATGGTCTATGTCGGCGACGGCCCGACCGACGTCCCCTGCTTCACCGTAATGGCGCGCAACGGCGGCCAAGGCATCGCCGTTTACAATCCCGATGACGGCAGCGGCGCATCCTTCCGCAAATGTTTCCAGCTCTCCACCCACGCCGGCCGCGTCAAACACATCGCCCCCGCCGACTACCGCGAAGGCTCGCACTTGTGGCTGCTTCTATCTGAAATGGTCCGCGAAACCGCCGACCGCATCCTGCGCCGCCGCATCGAAGAACGCGACAACGCCACCGTCGCCGCGCCGACGTTCTGAGCCCACGCATTTTTTGAAACATCGGCACTTCTAACTGGTGATACACCATCCATTCATTTCCCTATTCGACGACCCTGCGGCATGGCAGGTCATCGCATCCGGCCAGGCCGAGGGCAGGGTTTCCAAAATCACCACCTCGGACGGCCATGCCGGACTGCGGCTCGACTACGACTTCCACGGCGGTGGCGGCTTCATTGCCATGCGCAGGGTGCTGCGGTTCAAACTGCCGGAAACCTTCGAAATCGGCTTCCGGCTGCACGGCGTCGGTAGGCCCAACCATTTTGAATTCAAAGTGGTGGATCCCGGCGGCACCAATGTCTGGCGCCACCTGCAGCAGGATTTCACACTCCCGGATGTCTGGGCGGAGCACCGGTTTCATGAACGCAGCCTACCATTCGCATGGGGTCCAGCTGGCGGCGGAGCCCCCTCGGAGATCGATGCGGTCGAGTTTGTCATCGCCGCAGGTCCCGGCGGCAAGGGCTTTTTGGAGCTCGCCGCACCGTCGTTCGAAGACCAGACCCCGGGGGAACCCAATGCCATCATCGCCTCCAGTTGCGAGCCAGGATTCCCTGCGGAATCCGTGCTCAATCTGAATTCGCCCACCGGTTGGCGCGCCGCCCCCGGCGACCCGCAACCCTGGTGGTCCGTGGATTTTGGGGAACGACTGCGCTTCGGCGGGTTTGTCATCCAATGGCCGGAGCCGATGCCTCCGCGGGCATTTGTGATGGAGCTTTCCGATGATGGCAAAGCCTGGACCCAAGTTCACCGCGCATTCTTCGCCCGCGGCGCCCGCAGCCACATCGCAGCGCCCCATGCAGAAGCACGACATCTGCGAATCACGTTTGAAAATGCGGATTGCGCGGCGCTCCAATCCCTCCAACTCAAGCCGGATGCGTTCTCGCACACGCCGAATGAGTTCGTCCATTCCGTAGCGGCCGATTTCCCGCGTGGCTGGTTCCCCCGCTGCTGGTTGCGCGAACAATCCTACTGGACGCCCATCGGCAGCCAGGAAGGAAAACGCCGCGCACTGATCAACGAAGAGGGCATGGTCGAGGTGGACGAAGCGGGATTTTCGTTAGAACCCTTCCTTCAAATCGATGGCAAGCCCATCACCTGGGCGGATGTGGAAATCTCCTGCGCGCTTCCCAAAGGTGGCGCGCCACTTCCTTCCGTCATCTGGAAGGCACCCGGAATGTGGTTGGAAATCCTGCCATGGATCGATGGCAAGGGCGAAAACCTAACACTGCATGTCACCTATCGGTTGAAATGTCGTAAAACCTCACCGGATGCCAGTTTGTTAGTCAGTGTGCGGCCCTTCGAGGTGAATCCGCCCTGGCAGGCATTCCGCAATCTCGGCGGGTGCAGCCCCATCCAGCGCATCGTGTGTGATTCCCACGGCATGATGGTGGATGAACGGCAGATCGCTTGCACGCCCCCGGCAGATGCCTGCGGAGTCTCGGCCTTCGAGGAAGATGGCATTCTTGCCTTTCTAACAAATGGTCAGATCCCGGCACGCAGCGAGGTCGATGACGAATCCGGTCAAGCCTCTGGGCTGATGCTTTGGAAAGTTCCACCCGGCCAATCGACCTTGGAGGTCACGGTGTCCGCGCCCTTCTTTGGACAAATCCACAAGCCATCGGATAAGGGCCGCCAAAAGACCCTGACCGCCTGGCGCAAGACGCTGGGCGCCGTCAAATGGCAGGTGCCCGGCTGCGCGGTGCCAGCCTTCGATTGTTTCCGCACCGCCGCCGCGCACATCCTCATCAACCGCGACGGCCCCGCGATCCAGCCGGGACCACGGCGCTACACCCGATCATGGGTCCGCGATTGCGTGATCATGGGCGCGGCGCTTGCCAAAGCCGGGCTGCCCCACGCCCTGCGCGAGTTCATCACTTGGTATGCGCAGTTTCAACGCGAGGACGGCTTCATCCCTTGTGTGGTCGATCGGGATGGCATTGACTGGTTGGTCGAGCATGACAGCCACGGCCAGTTCTTATGGGGCATCCGCGATGTGATCCGCGAGGGAGCGGACGAGCATTTCTTGCGGACCATGTATCCCCGGGTGCGCGCCGCCGCCAACTATCTAACCACTCTGCGTTCCCTTCGCATGACGACGGAATACGCCGCCGGACAGCACAGCGCGTGTTTCGGACTGCTGCCCGAGTCCGCGAGCCATGAAGGCTACCTCGCCCATCCGGTGCATTCCTACTGGGACGATTTCTGGGGCGTGCGCGGCCTTGAAGCGGCAGCGGATCTTGCCAGCGCATTCGGCCGGCCCGACGAATCCGCACCATGGAGATGCGAAGCCGGAAATTTCCAAGTGGACGTGCTCCGCTCGCTTAAAAAAGTCATCTCCGATCATCAACTTGCCTACATTCCCGGCTCGGTCGAGTGGGCGGACTTCGATCCCACCGCCACGTCCAACGCCATCGCCATGCTCGATTTCGCCGGTGTCCTGCCGGATGGTCCACTGCACGCGATGCTCGACACCTACCTCGACGGATTCCGCCGCAAGCACCGCGGAGAAATCCCGTGGACCAACTACACCGCCTACGAAATCCGAATCATCGGCGCCTTCGTCCGCCTCGGGAATCGCGACGTTGCCAACGAACTACTCACGTTTTTTCTATCAGACCGGCGCCCGGTGGCATGGAACCAGTGGCCGGAAATCACCTGGCGGGACCCACGTTCGCCGGGCCACCTCGGCGACGTCCCGCACACCTGGATCGCCGCAGAGTATCTGTTAGCTGTGGCATCCATGGTCGTCGCCGAACGCGAGGCCACCGCCTCGCTGGTGCTCGCCTCCGGCATGCCGTGGGCCTGGATCGCCGAGGAAAGCGGTTTCGCTGTCAGCAATTTACCCACCCGTTTCGGCAAGGTGGATTTCCGCATCCACGCGACCGACTCCGAGACCATTCACGTGGAAATCGGAGGCGGCCTCACCCTGCCGCCGGGCGGAATCACCCTTGTCCCGCCGCTGCCGGATGGCAAACAAATCGCAGGCGTGGAGTCCCGTTGCGGAACCCACACGCCCGTTGATCCTGCGGGAACCTCCATCGCGGTGACAAGCCTGCCCTTCGCCGCGATCCTTCGTCTAGTTAGACCGCCGGTATTGACCTGACTCCTATCTCCTCGGTTCATGCAACGGACCGCGAGATTCATCTCGCCTGCAAAGCGAAGTGCCAAGTAACGGCTGCTTGACGAATCAGCGGTTGCAACCGAATCACGCCCCACGCCCCCTGGACAAGGGGGCAAGCAATGGGTGGTCTCGAGCCGCGGCCGGGCCTTCTCACAGGGTAAGGAACTTGCGCAGTTCCACGCACCGATCTTTAACTGCGGCATCCACATGACCCCAGCGACTCAGCCCTGCCTTAAGCTGCAGTTTACTACCCGCTTTTCGGTCTATACCGGCAAAAAACACCTCCCGCGTCACCGAGTCAATGACCTCAGTCTCCACCGTCGCGGACCCCGCTCCCGGGTTGCGTCCTCTCACCGCTCCCACCACTGTCCCGAGCCCCCCCACATAGGGCAGGTAGCCCGTTGCAAAGAACTTCGGATCCCCCGGGTCGAGGTCGGTGATAGCGGCTCGCAGTGAGAGTGTCTTTTTTCCCTTGCTGGAAACCAAGGCGAACCGGGTTCCCTGAAACTGATCCCGCAGCGATGCCATAAACAAGCTTTTCAGCCTGTCCAATTCGGCCTGGGTGACTTTTTTCTCCTCCATCTTGACCGGTTGATAGACTTTCACCTCCTCGATGAAGATCTTGTCATAGTCCTTCAATTTAGTGGCATCTCCCTTGTAGGTCACCGCATCATTGAAGGTGGACTCCTGCTTGAGTCCTTGGTAGCTCGTCATAAATTTCTGATCGCGCGAATTCGTGGCAGAGCAACTGACTAGGAAAAGTCCGGCAAGACCTGCGATGCTGACTAGGAAGATAGATTTCATGCTGTTAACGATGGCTGCTGACCGGCCAATAGTGGACAGATTTTTCAGTTGTCCAATTAACGATGGGAATTTTCTTTTCAAACTCTTTTTTCTTCCTTCCGTCCTACGGTCTCACCAATGCTTGGTTGGGCATCGGGCGGCGAAGGTCCCCCACAGCGATCTCAAGACCCCACCGTAAAAGCAATTTTCTCGCAGCAAATGGCAGTCCGGCAGTCCGGCAGTCCGGCAGATCGAAAGCGGCCTGACGATTCTAGGATGCTTGCAATGAGTGGATTCGGACGGCTTGCATCGCGGCATCATGAAAAACCTTTTGCGGGTCATTCCGTTCCTATTCCTCGCCGCCGCCCCCTCTCCGCGAAGGAGGGTAAGC
>JBBECN010000102.1:0-4963 GCA_040881795.1 Akkermansiaceae bacterium | reverse complement strand
CGGCGATTTTTGTTGTTCACTTGGCGTGGTGGCGCATGGCGCTACCTCGGCGCCAGAGGCCGGTTCTTCTGGGACTTTTTCTCGTCGGTGGTGCTGTTTTGGCGCCGTTAGCCGGTTGGGTGTGTGCACATTTGGGGTTCGCACCTTTGTCATGGATTGAATGGGCGAACGCTGGTTTGGCCGTGATCTCTTTTGCCTTGGCTTACGTCGTGACCTATTCGGCTTTGGAGGCGGATAGTCCCACGTTAAGTCTCGTGCGTCATATCGCGGCCGCCGGAGAAAGCGGACGCCAAGAGGAGGAACTTCGGATTTTCATGGCGGCCCGGCCATTTGTCGGCGCGCGGCTTTCCGCTTTGGTTGAGGAACAGATGGTGGAAGAGCGGGGAGGGAAGATCATCTTGGCCGAGCATTCTCACACGCTGTTTCGGTTGGTCTTGTTCTATCGTGAAAAAGTTCTCGGTCTGAAAGCGCACGGAGGATGACAACCGCCACTGGCATTCAGTTTTTCCACCTGCTGGCTCCGATCGGAGCGCTGACGGTGATGTGCCTCAGCCACGCACTCCTTTCGCGTGCCCGGCCCGATGCGGCCGTGCTGAATAGTCTGGCGGCGGCCGGTTTCGCCGGATTGTTCGCCTTGCTGGCCTTCGAGTTGGCGGCCTTTCTCTCGGGGCAACATTGGCGCGATGTTGTCGTGCTGCTCTTTCTCGTGGATGGCCCGATCTACGCCTGCCTGGCCTATGGCTATGCCAACTTCGTCAACCTCGGTCATTCTTCGGTTCGGGTCAGGATCTATCGCGAGTTGCTCTCTGCACCTTCCGGTATTCCGACCGAGGAGTTGCGCTCCCGATATGACGAGGCAGGGATGCTCTCGGCGAGATTGGGGCGACTGGTGGAGGGCGAAGATCTGGTCTTTGATGGTTCCTCTTACCGCCTGCAGAAGGTGAGGCTATTGGTCATTTCCAGCACGATTTTTGCCATGAAAAAAGCCGTCCTCGGCAAAACAAGTGAATTTTCACCGTGAAAGACCAATTCAAAGAAATTTTTAGCTACGGACCACAACCTGCCGCGGACACAACGCAGCAACCGTTTACTTTGGGCTTGTTCGTTGCTTGCTACAATGAGGAGGCCAACATTATTGGCACCTTGGAGACAGTGGTGGCCGCCTGCCGTGAGGTTGGCGTTAATTTCCAGATCGTGGTCATCGACGATTGCTCAAAGGACCGCTCGGTGGAATTGATCAAGGATTTCGCCGGGAAGAATCCCGACGTTCCGCTGACGCTGTGTGTCAATTCCCGGAACGAGGGTTTGGCCAACAACTATGCCGAGGCAGCCTTCCTGCTTCGGTCCGAATGGTATCGCCTGATTTGCGGCGACAACGTTGAACCCAAGGAGACGCTGGTGACAATTTTCAAAGAACTTGGCACAGCGGAAATGCTTATTCCCTATAACATCGAGATCGTTGGCCGCGCGGAGTCGCGCAAAGCGATTTCCAAGGCATACACCGCTCTAGTTAACTTCCTCGGTGGTTTCAAACTGCACTACTACAACGGCATGGTGGTGACGCGGCGTGCGTATGTGATGCGGTGGCATTCCAACTCGCACGGGTTCGGCTTCCAGGCGGACCTTCTGACACGTCTTTTGTCCCGAGGGTTGAGCTACAAAGAAATCGCGGTCTACGGGCAGGAACGACAGGCGGGGAATTCGAAAGCACTGACCTTCCGCAACTTCGCCTCCGTGGCCCATTCCTTGCAAAACATCATCATCCGGCGCGTCTCGAAGTTGCTCTACGGACAATGCTGACTTTGGCATGAGGATCGGGATCGACCTCGACAACACGCTGGCCGACTACCGTCGACCGTTGGAGCGTCTGTGTGGCTTGCACGGAGTCGGTGGCACGCACAAAGACCCTAAACTCACGTTGCGGGAAGCACTTCGTGCGAGAGGTCAGGAAGCCACATGGACGCGTTTGCAGGGCGAACTTTACGGTCCGCTTATGCAAGAGGCCGAGCTATTCGCCGGCGCGGCCGAGGCGCTGAGCGGTTGGAGGTCCTCCGGGGCCGAGGTTTTTGTGGTCAGTCATCGCACCAGACATCCGATTGCCGGAGAAAAGCATGACCTGCACGCCCATGCCCGTCGATGGATCGAGGAGCAAGGTCTCCATGTAGGTGGTGTTTTTTTCGAGGAGTCAAAAGACGCGAAGATTAACCGCATCAAGTCGTTGCAGTGTGACTTCTTCATCGATGACCTGCCGGAACTTCTCACGCAGCACGGCTTTCCCGTCGGGACACGCAGGATTCTTTTCGATCCGGGACAGTCGCATCCCGTGATCTTCGGGGTGCAGACCGCAGCAACTTGGAGCGAGATCGAAATGCTGGTGCGTTCATGAAGTGTATCTTGCCCGAACGCGAGGGGCTCGCGCGCTTTCTCGCCGGCCAAGGTTGGAATGAGAAGCATGCGGTTAGCCAACTGGGGGCAGGCAACCGTCACGGCGTCTTTCTCCTCGAGTGCGGCAAACGCCGCGCCGTGCTCAAGTTGCACGAACCAGCCTTGCGAGGACGCAGAGACGCGTTCGCCCATGAGGTCCTCATGCACTCCTTTTATGCCACAGAGAGCGGCCAACATGTCCCAGCTCTCCTGGCCCATGACGAGATCTCCCGTGGAATCTTCTTTGACCACGTCAAAGGCGAAGCAGTGGCCACCGTGGAGCACGGCTACATCAGGCAATTGGCACGGTTTCTGGTGGAGTCGAATTCGCTGCATGTCCTTGAGCGGGCTCGGCAGACTGGGGTTCCAGCTGCATCCGACAGTGGTGCTTCCGTCTCTGAGCACTGGAATTGCGCGGTGGATCGGCTAGACGCATTGCTTGGCTCCCCGCGAACGGACGATATAGCGGCCGACATGCATGACTTTCTTCGATCCGAGTTGCAACCTGCCTTAGATGCGCTCAAGCCTTCCGCAGAGCATGCTGTCCCGGTGTGTCTTTCGCCCTCCGACTTCGGTTTTCACAATGTTGTCCGGCGCGATGACGATTCGCTCTGTTTTCTCGACTTCGAGCATGCCGGTTGGGATGACCCGGCAAAATTGGTCGCGGACTTCATTCTGCAACCGGAGTTGCCCCTTCGTGCGGAGTTGGTCGAAAGTTTCATTGAATCCTTGGGCAACGCGGTGCCGTTCGGCGGGGACCTCAGGGCGCGCGTGCGCTCACTGCTCCCCATCCAAAAATGCAAGTGGACCATGATTGTTCTGAATGTTTTCACGCGGCCCGAAGTTCCGCCGCATGTGAAGGCAGCAAAATTGGTCAAGGCAAAGCGCTATTGGCAGTCTTCTTCGCCCTGCGTCTGACCAACAACTTGCGATGATCGCGTTCTTCACATCTGTTAAGCCCGCTCACTACATCTGGAAGTGGCACCGTGAGGTCTCACTCTTGCCGTTTCCAAGCTAGACTCATCATGACCCCGGCTGCCGTTTGCCATTTCTGCCGTCACGAATTTGCCGTCGAAGCCGACGGTCGGCGTTCCTTGCCGCGCGTGACTTCCGACTGCCGTCCGGCGGCGCGGACCGGCGCTCTGACGGTTTGCCCGTCTTGTTGCCTTACTCAGACCGTCGTGGCAGACGACTGGCGCGCTGCCGCCGACGCCGCTTACCGCGAATATGCGATTTATGAGGCGGGAGGCGGTGCGGAGCAAAAGGTGGCTTCGGATTCCGGCCTGCAATCTCGGTCCAATGTTATTGTCGAGCGTTTGGCTCAGCGGCAGTTGTTACCCGCCTCAGGAACATGGCTCGATTTCGGCTGCGGTAATGGCGGATTTCTCCGCGCCTTTGCGGAACGTTTTCCGTCTTGGCAATTGGAAGGCGCCGAAACCGATCAACGTCACCTTGCCGAGCTGCAGTCCATTGCGGGGTTTCGCCGTTTGCACGGTGTCGACGCCGGACAGCTGTCCGAATCTTACGAGGGAGTGTCTCTCGTCCACGTCCTCGAACACATCGCCGCACCCACGCCGGTTCTCGCTGCGCTTCGCGGTCGGACCATTCCGGGTGGTTTCCTTTTTATTGAAGTCCCTTCCTGGAGAACCAACCCTTTCGCGCTGATGATTGCGGACCATGCGTCTCACTTCACCCCGGCAACTCTGCAAATGGTAGTCAACGCTTCAGGGTGGACCGCCGAAGCGGCGAGCGAAGATTGGGTGCCGAAGGAATTGTCGTTGGTGGCAAGAAATGGAGGCGAGGATGCCGTGGCGGTGACGCGTTTGGATTACTTTGAGGAAAAGGAGGCTTTGCATTCCGCCGTGCGGTGGCTTGCCTCGGCGATGGGGGAAGCCCGGCAAGTTGCTGCGGGAAGTGGAAACTTCGGGCTCTTCGGGTCCGCCATTGCGGCGACGTGGCTGTATCAGGGCATGACCGATCGCGTCCGGTTTTTCGTCGATGAGGATCCGCAGCGGGTGGGGCGCACCCATCTAGGCCTTCCGATCCTCAGTCCGGAGCAGGTGCCGGCGGAGGCAGATGTCTTTGTCGGTGTGAGTCCGACGATATCCGGCAAGCTGATGGCGCGCTTGCCGTCCGGTCCCGGTCGTTATCATGCGGTGAGCGGTTTGCCTGCTTCCGGTATTGCGACTGTTTGCTGATCCGGCAGAATGGGAATCCTCCCATGAGTCAACACTCCAAAGAGCCCCAATACCAATTTTTGGTCGATCGGGCGGCGGCTGGCGATGTGGCCAAGTTCGGGTTGATGAGCGGGCAGACGTGGCAGGATGATCCGAAGCGTTTGGTCTTCCTTCTCTCGCGCTACAAGTTCGCCTCGAAAATGTTGGCCGGGTGCCGGCGGGTTTTGGAGATCGGGTGTGCCGACGCATTCGGCACGCGCATTGTACGGCAGGCTGGTCCGGAAGTGACGGCGGTCGATTTTGATCGGGTTTTCATCGAGAACGCACGCGCGACGATGGATGCGCGCTGGCCGGTCGAATTC
>JBBECN010000101.1:0-5013 GCA_040881795.1 Akkermansiaceae bacterium | reverse complement strand
ACGTCCTCGTCGGCACAGCGAGTGGAAATCCAGCGAGAATGCCGTGTCAGGCTGAGATGACACCGGTGGAGTGCATGAACTCCAAAGCCCACAGGCGGCGAATCCTCCAGCGGCATGAGACTTTATCCAACAGTTGAGCTGGCCCCGCGTATCGGCGAGAAATTTACCTGCGAGGGCACTCCGGCGGGCGGCACGGTCTTTTCTGTAAACATTCCGGACCCGGAATGGCACGTAGTTAAGGCCAATTCCGAAGAGTTAGACTCGGAGCAAGATGCTCCGACAACGGTCTGGAGCGAGACGCTTCAGCCACGATGCGCCGATGATCGGCTTGACTACGTGCCATTCGGGTCAGCCCGCTTTCCAATCGCCGATGGGCTTGATGAAATGGAATCCCCAAATTTCAAAGCCGAGCCGGTGATAGAGGCGGTGCGAGGGGCGGTTCGCGGTGTAGCTGTCCAGCACCAGAAGCTTGCAATCCCGCTCGCGGGCGACGGTTTCCAGGTGGTTGATCAGAAGGCCACCAATACCCGTGGACCGGTGGGTGGGATCGACGACGAGGTTGTCGATTTCCAGATAGCGGCCGCACCAGATTTTGGTGGCGATCCATGCGCCGACAATACCTGTTAGTTTTTCGCCGGTGAATGCGCCGAGAATCTGATAGTGTGGGTGGTCATTCAAAAGGGTTTCCAGGCGCTCGCCAATCAGAGGAATCGGAGTTTCCTCGTTCAAGGTGCCCAGTAGGGTGGCTGCGTCTGCCAGATCCGCAGTGAGCAACGGGCGAATGGTGATTTCAGCCATGGCGATGAATCAGTCGGCGGGTTTGATCGAAACCAGCAGAGCGTTGCCGGCGGTGAGGTATTTTTTGGCAAGGGCGTTGATTTCTGCGAGCGTGATGGAGCGGTAGTCCGCATCGCGGGAGCGGGCGAGATCGAGGCGGGCGGGGTCCTGCTGGGATTGGCTCATGACGGTGGTCAGCCAGTAGGTGTTGTCGCGCAGGGATTTTTTAAGCTGGCCGAGCAGGGGTTTGACGGCGCGGTCGAGTTCGTCGGCGGTGGCCCCTTGGCTGGCGAACTCGTCTGCGAGATCGCGCATGGTCTTGAGAAGCAGCTCGAGGTCTTGGGGAGTGCCAACGCTTTGGCCGATGATGTAGCCCACGCCGTCCAAGGCATCCGAGCCGGAGGCTCCGGCATTGGGGCTGTAGGAGGCCCCGAGTTTTTCACGGATTTCCTCGCGCAGGCGGTCGCCGTAGATGTCGCCGATGAGATTGAGCCGGCGGAATTCCTTCTGATTGCCACGCACGCCGGAGGTTTGCCAAATCGTCGAAGCGATCGCCTGGGAGATTTTGCTCTCGTAGGTGAAGGTCTTGGCCGCAGGTGCGTTGGGGAATTGGATCTTGCGTTCGGCGGTTAGAACGGGTGCTGCGGCGGCGCGGGCGGGAAGAGCACCGAAGGTGGCTAACAGATCCGGGAGGATTTTTTCGATTTCAAAATCGCCGACGATGTTGAGTTCGAGGTAGCCCTTGGTCAGTTCGGGGGTGAGCCAGTTCCTGGCGTCATTGATGGTGTAGGATGTCAGTTTTTCGACCGGCGCAATGGTGAAGCGGGAGTCGCCGCCATGGAGCCATGCTTCCATTTCCCGCTGCGGACCGGCGGCGGAGTGCTTGAGCTGTTGATACATCATCGGGACGGCCTTTTGAAATTGCCAGAGCGCTTCCTCCCGATATCCGGGATCGGTTAGGGAGGCGCACATCAATTGCGCCTGGAGGGTGAAGTCCGCCGGGATGGTGGTGCCGCTGAGTGTGAAGGCATCTTCGCCAATCGTGAGCGAGGAGCTGACGTTTTTACCGGCGAGGATCTGTTGGAGATCGTCGTTGGAGTGCTTGGCGAGACCGCCGCCTTCGAAGACGGAGGTGGCGAAGACGTCGAGCATCGGCATGTTCTTGGGTTGAGTCAGCTTGCCGGAGCCAACGCGGGCGAGCAGCCGGATTTTGCCTTTTTCAAAATCGGTGGGCTTGAGGTTGACGCGTATTTGATTGGAGAGCACCAACTGGGTGATGCCGAGATCAGCGATTTCCTTGCGCGAGGAAACGCTGCCGGGTTTGCCGAAATCGCTGTAGCCGAAAGTCTGTGCGTCGCGGGCGGCGGGGGCTTCCACCGGTTTCCCGCGGGAGTCTTCGAAGAGCGCGGCGAGATCTTGTTCCGAGTTTTCCGGTTCCTCCTTGGTGGTGAGGATCAGGTGGTATCCCGAGGCGTCCCAAAAGGTTTTGAGCGCTTCATGGCAGTTGCTGAGAGTGATGGCATCAAGCGATGCCTTGGCGATTTCAAGGTCGGTCTCAGGGGCTGAGAATACGGCGTTGTCGTTGATGGACCGGGCGAGCACGGTGGCGATGCCCTCGGACTTGCGGGTGGGTTTTTGCTGGACCTGCTGTTCGTAAGCGTTGAACAGGTTGGATTTGGCTTCGGCCAACTCGGCTTCGGTGAAACCGTATTCCATCGCACGGCGGAATTCCTGCTCGATGACGGGCACGACCTCCTTCCAGCGGTCGCCGGCGGCGGTGATGTCGATGGAGCCGAGCTCGAGGTAATTGAAAAGAATGCTCTTCGAGGCCGTCCCTGATGCGACGGGTGAGCCTTCGATTTTCGCAAGCCTTTCAAAACGGCGGCTGATGATCGAGTGCGCGATGTCCAACTTCATGTTTTGCAACCGGGTGGCCGCCGTGTCGGGCTTGGGCTGATAGGGCCGGACCAGCGTCAGCGAGACGTCGGTGGAGCTGAGTTCCTTGTCGGCGAAGGTGGCGGTTTCGAGGCCTTCGGGTTGTGTGATGACTCCAAGCTCCGGGTTTTCCCCCGCCGTGGAGGGATTGCTCATCGAAGAAAAGTAGCTCTCGATCTGTGCCTGAATCTGTGTCGGATCGATATCGCCCACGACGATGAAGGTCATGCGTTCGGGGGTGTAGTAGCGCGTGTAGAGATCGAGAAATCGCTCGCGAGAGGCGGATTTGATGACTTCCTCATCGCCGATCGGAAACCGGCGGGTCACCAGCGAGTCGGGGAGGATTTGCGCGAATTGTTGCTCCATGATGCGGTATTGCACCGAGTCCCTGCTGATCTTTTCCGAGAGGATGACGCCGCGTTCCTTATCGATTTCCGGAGCAGCGAGCAGGGCCCCATCGCCAAAATCGCGCATCACGGTGAAGCCGAGTTTCATCGTCTCCTCCGAGAGGTCCGGGAGATCGAGCATGTAAACGGTCTCATCGAAAGAGGTGTAGGCGTTGGCGTGGGCGCCGAAGGAAATTCCGAGTCGCTGCATCCGGGGTATGAGTTCGGCAGCGGTGTAGTTTTTTGATCCATTGAAGACCATGTGTTCAAGAAAATGGGCGATTCCCCGTTGGTCTTCCGCCTCCATCAGCGAGCCGGCGGCGATGTGCAGTCGGAGGGATACACGTTTTGGCGGCTCGTTGTTCGGGTAAATGATGTAGCGCATGCCATTCTCGAGGCTGCCGAAAGTGGCGCCGGCATCCGCGTCGATATCCGAGGATTCTTGTGGCCATGGGCGCGGCTCCACTTCGATCCCGGCCGAATCCGTCTTGACCGTGGTTGCGGGGGTCTCGGAACCGGGGGAGCTCGTCTGCGCCGGGTTTTCGACCACCGGCAGTTTGGCTGGTTCCTGAGGGCGCTTGGAACGAATGGAAAAAACGCCCGCCGTGAGGGCGAGAATGAGGACTAGAATAAGGGGCGTAGCCTTCTGCATGGCTTCACAGTGCGGGAGTCTTGGCATTTGGCAACGCCGAAAACCGCCCGATCCCGTGCCATAGGGCATGCACGCTGAAAACTTTCCGAAAACGGGATTGCAATCCTTGGTGCGACATGCTGTTTTTCCGCCCGGTCGCAAGGCCATTTCAAGTGCGCGCGTGGCGGAATTGGTAGACGCGCTAGATTCAGGTTCTAGTGGGGGCAACCCTGTTCAGGTTCGAGTCCTGTCGCGCGCACCATATTGATTCTCAACGAGTCCCGAAGCTGAAAAGTCTCGGAATTTTTTGTTGTAAATGACGGATTCGGCCATTTTCCGGCCATTTTTTTGATTGGGTTGGACTTTCGGGGAGGTGAGAGCGGCTCGGAGTTGGAGTTCGCTGAACCGGTAACCGCGAAGGACAAACTGAAGCATACCGGTTGAATTGTGCGGGTCGATCCTCGGCCCTTCGCCCACACCGACTGTTTGTGCTCCGACAACTCCCTCCACGCCCTGCTCGGTATCCCGCGATTCCCCGGCCCTGATCCCGTGCGCAGCCTCTTTCTCCGTTTCCGACAAAGGTCATATCGAAGAGTTCTGGCGGTTGTGGTGGAAACGGCTGCCCGTCTTATCGTGACCCGTGACGGTGGAAGGCTTCGGCCTCGGTCCGGACATTTGCCACAGTAATTCCCTTGCATCCAAGGGACGCTCAGAGTCCATGTTCGAAATTGCGAGGCTCGCCCGGAACACCTTGCGGTGAAAGAGATGAATGCTCAGGCAAGACATTTCCAAGAAGACCCGCTTTGAATTGCTTCACTGTTTCAACAGCTTCCGCAAAACCGTGGTGGGAACCGGAAACGCGGTCCTTTCGGTGCGGAGTTCTGTCTTGATTGAATCCGTTGAGATGATAACTCATGAGGAGAGCAACGTGAATAATCCAACCCTACAAACCATTGCCGATCAGGCGGGCGTCTCCCGCGCCGCTGTCTCTCTCGCACTTCGGAACCAGCCCGGAATTTCTGTCGAAACCCGCGATCGTATCAAAATGATCGCCGAGGAACAGGGCTACCGCCCGAACCCGATGGTTTCAGCGCTGATGTCGCATTTGAAAAGCCTGCGACCGCTCACCAACGTCGGGTCGATCCCCTTCATCACCGACTTCCCCACGCGGGACGAATGGCGCGAATTTCCTACGGTCTTGCGTTACTACAACGGTGCGAACCAGCGTGCGCAACAAGCGGGATACCACCTCGAGGAAATGTGGTTGAGAGAACCGGGCATGAC
>JBBECN010000100.1:932-5060 GCA_040881795.1 Akkermansiaceae bacterium | reverse complement strand
CTGATGAAACATCCAAAGCGGTGTGGCGCTATCGCTTCCCACCGCAGTCCATGGGTGCGCGAATGTGTGGAGTGCGGTGGCAGAGTGCAACGGCGACACCGCTTTGGATTCTTTTGCGGTGGATCGGGCGGAAGAGCTGGGCTGATGAAGGCCTTGCTGATGAAACATCCAAAGCGGTGTGGCGCTATCGCTTCCCACCGCAGTCCATGGGTGCGCGAAGCTGTTCCGCGGGATTGCGCGAGGATTCCGTGGGACACTTGGTGATCTCCTTGGGGAATACGGCGGGTGCCATGGGAAGCGAGGTGTGCTTTATGGGAGACGGGGTTGGTTCTGCGGGAGACAAGCGTTCGTCCTCGGAATACCAGCGTGATTCCTCGGGGAACTTGGCCTATTCCTTGGGAAATTAGGGGTTTTCCAAGGGATTAACGTGGATTTTGGGGGGATTTGAGAGCAATTGATGCCTAAATTTAAGAAATCTTTATTAAATTGATTGAGGATCTGAGAGTGGAAGTGATTGAATATTAGAGAATTGTGGGGTTTCCCACAATTGTTCGCAGTTGTTCACAAAGTGCCAAGATTGACCGATTCGGAATGGCTCTGGTAGTTTCTAACTGTAGCGTATGGAAGCGCTAACGAACCGTTCGCAGGTCAAGGGTCGATGCCCATGTGTGCGGTTTAGAAACCAAAGTATAGAAACCAAAAAACAATGCCAAGAGTGATGAACTCGATTGTGGGCCGGATTCAGTTGGTTCGCGCCGCATGGGGCGAATTGGCTCCGGATGCCACCTTTGCCGGGATGACGTTTGCGGAGTTTGAGGAGGCGAGTGTCGCCCCCTTGAGTCTGCGCACGGCGATTCTGGCGATGGAAAAGCAATTGGAAGGCCAGAAGACCGAGAGGTCGAAGGCGGACCTTGCCGCGGCGGAAGTGTTGGACCTGGTGGTGAACTCCGTGAAGGGGACGCCGGGATATGGTCGGGATAGCGCGCTGTATCGTGCTTGCGGATACGTCCGCAAGAGCGAGCGGAAAAGCGGCCTGACCCGCAAGGGGAGTGCCACCCTGCCGGATGCGAACGTTGCTTGATCTGACCGTCGAAAGATGGATCTAGCAGCGCCGCACCGGGCTTGTGATCGGGTCGTCGGTTCCGCAAGGAGCCGGCGGCCTTTCTTTTGGGATGAAAGCGGAAATCGCAAACTTGAAAAGCCGAAAATCTGGTAGGGCGGATCCGGCTCGGTGCGCCGACTTGTCGCCAGCGGCGTGGGGTCGCTGAATGAAGAGTCGAAGGTCTGAAGGTCTAAAAGTCGAAAGAGAAGAGGAAGAACAGCCTCCGGCGGGAGAAGGTGAAGTGGGCGGGGCGCGGCCGCCCGGCCCTACCTTTCAATCAAAATTCAACGTCGCCGGGGCGTTCGGGATTAGAGTTTCCAGTGAGAGCCGGTGAATCGGACGGGCTTGGGTGAATGGGCAAGTTTGGCGAGTTCGGAAACCAGGTGCAGGTATTCGGACATTGGTA
Source organism: Akkermansiaceae bacterium (assembly GCA_040881795.1). GTDB lineage: Bacteria > Verrucomicrobiota > Verrucomicrobiia > Verrucomicrobiales > Akkermansiaceae > Luteolibacter. Next base: position 3,552 of record JBBECN010000100.1, on the reverse strand, counting down.
CGATGGGTGGACGTTGCCTTGGCAAGGGCAGGCTGCGGGCGAGCCGAAGGAGCTCGGCCTTTTCGTTTTCAGTGAGCTTGGCCATAGGTGGCTTTGAGTTCTACCAGTCGGTCTCCGAGATTGAAGAGGATCAGATAGTCTTCCACTAATTCCCAGTCGATGGGTGTTGAGGAGTCTCCCGCATGCCGGATGATCGCGAGGCAATCCGCCCAGTCGCCGGGTTGGCGTGTCGGGTCGTTGATGAAAGCTTGGACTTTGAGTCCGATGAGATCCTCGATGTGGACGACCGGCAGGGAGATTCTGTCGGCCCAAGTGAGTCTCTCCGCGCGGGTGAGCATGCCCAAGGTGGGACCGCGAAATGCGTGGAGAAGGTCGATGCGTCCAAGCGTGGAGTCTTTTCCGATGTAGTGGGAAACATTCTCCGAGTGGAACTCGCGGGTGTAGCCGTGTTTGCGAAGGATTTGGTCGGCAAGGTTTAGGTCCTCGAGCATCAGGATGAAGTCGAGGTCCAAGGTGGTGCGCTGAAGTCCGCGCATGGCCATCGCCATGCCGCCGATGAGGGCGTAGCGGAGGTTTTGTGCATCGAGATCACGTGCGACAAGTGATACCACTTTCAAGAAGTCCATGAGCCGTAAAGGTCTGAGCTTGGGGGGGATCTTTCGTGATTCGTTCGCCGCCGATGAAGAGTCGAAGGTCTGAAGGTCTGAAGGTCGAAAGAGAAGAGAAAGAGGAAGAATTTGAACCGCCAAGGCGCAAAGGCTGCTGAGGGGAGAGGAGGAAGAGGCTTTGGGATAGATGAATTGTTTGTAGCGGCGTCTCTATGAGCGTCGATGTATGGAGTGCGGTGGCAGAGTGCAACGGCGACACCGCTTTGGATTCTTCTGCGTTGGATTGGGCGGAAGAGCTGGGCTGATGAAAGACCTTGCCGATGAAACATCCAAAGCGGTGTGGCGCTATCGCTTCCCACCGCAGTCCAGGTTGCGCGATGCTCTTCATTCGCTTTCCCATTCGCCTCACGGCCTCGGGGCCAGTTTGCGGCGGTCATAGACGCGCTACAGGGCGTGGAAGGGCCGCGACAGTGGGGGAAGGGCCGCGACAGGGTCTTTTATGGCACGCTGCCGCCCTTGGTGATGGGCCGTTTCGGCAGGCACATCGGGGGCTGGATCTCGGGCTTTCTGGTGGTGTCTGGTGACTTCGCGTCCGAAGAGTGGACTCGGAGAAACTTTGTTCAAGAAAAAATGAACAATGGGGGCGGGTTGGGTTTTGGGGGCTTCTGCACAGCGGGCCTTTCGGGATTTTCTGCGGGCTTGCCAATGGGTGAGGCAGTGTGGAGCCTGCACTTGAAATGGAGTTGCTGTGGAAACTTTTGGCGGACCGGCGGGTGAGGATCGGGATCGCCGGGTCGATGGTTGCGGCGGCGATCGCTGCAGGGGTGGCGTGGCGGATGGGGGTGGATTTGGCGGCTTTGAAATCGGGTTGGAAGGTGAGCGAAGCTTATTTGACAGAGCATCCGTGGGCGTTGTTCGCGGCGCTGGTGATTCTGCCGGGTTTGCCGATCCCGACGAGCGCGTTGTTGCTGCTGGCGGGGGTGGTGTGGCGGGAGCGGCCGGTGATGGCCTGCCTGCTTTGTTTGCTGGCGCTGGCGATGAATCTGACTTGGACGTATTGGCTGGCTGCCGGGCCGGCGCGGCGGTGGGTGGAAAAGTTGTTGAAGGCGACCTCCCTGCAAATCCCGGATCTGCCGCGCGGCGATCATTTGAAATTGATCTTGGTGTTGAAGCTGACGCCGGGGATTCCGCTGTTTCTCCAGAACTATTTGTTGGGATTCTTGCGCGCGCCGTTCCGACTGTATCTGATGATTTCGATGCTGGGCAATGGCCTGATCGGCACGGGAATCGTGCTGAGTGGCGCAGGGCTTTCCGATGGCAGGCTGATGCCGGCACTCACCGGAGTTTCATTGATCGTGGTGGGGATCGTGCTGACGCACTTGATCCGCGGGTGGTTGGCGAGGGGCAAGGTGAAGAAGGGTGCGCAGAGCAGGTAGGGCGTGACCGCCGGGTGCGCCCACTTGTCGCCAGTGGCGTGAGGCCGCTGATGAAGAGTCTAAAAGTCTAAAAGTCTGAAGGTCGAAAGAGAAGAGGCTTTGGGATAGTTGGGACGCTTGTAGCGATGAGACGCTAGTAGCGGCGTCTCTATGAGCGTCGATGCGGGTGAATAGCTTGTAGCGGCGTCTCTATGAGCGTCGATGCGGGTGAATAGCTTGTAGCGGCGTCTCTATGAGCGTCGATGCCAATGAAATGCGCGAAGCTCTTCTTTGGCTTATTCATTCACCTCACGGCCTCTGGGCCAGTTAGCGGCGGTCATAGACGCGCCGCTACAGGCGCGGGTGGGATGCTTGTGGGTTCGCTCTGTGAGCGTCGAGGCGAAAGAGAAGAGGAAGAACAGCCTCCGGCGGGGGAAGGTGAAGTGGGCGGGGCGCGGCCGCCCGGCCCTACCTATTAGGCAGGTAGGGCGGATCCGGCTCGGTCCGCCCACTTGTCCGCCGAATGGCGGCGCGGCTGGACTGCGAAAGAGAAGAGGAAGAACAGCCTCCGGCGGGGGAAGGTGAAGTGGGCGGGGC
>JBBECN010000100.1:0-832 GCA_040881795.1 Akkermansiaceae bacterium | reverse complement strand
GCGGCCGCCCGGCCCTACCGGGCGGATGGCGGCGGTCATCGACGCGCCGCTGCCGGGGGCAGGGCTCAAATGATCATGCCGGCGGCGACGGTTTCGTTGGTGCCGGGATCGATGAGGATGAAGGAGCCGGTGATGCGGTTGCGGCGATAGGAGTCGTGGATGAGCGGCACGGCAGTGCGCAGCGAGATGCGGCCGATGTCGTTCATGGAGAAACCAGTGACGCCTTCGATCTTGTGGAGGGTGTTGATATCGACGTGATATTTCACTTCCTGGATGATGGCTTTGGTTTCCTGGGTGGTGTGGCGGATGACGAGCTTGGCCTTGGGTGGCATCGGCTTGTTGGAGAACCAGCAAATCATCGCCTCGATGTCTTGGGAAACTTCCGGCGGGTTGTTGGTTTTGACCAGGGTGTCGCCGCGGGAGATGTCGATCTCCTCGGTGAGGGTGATGCAAACGGACTGCGGGGCGAAGGCTTCCTCCTGCTCGCCGTCCGGGCTGTGGATGGCTTTGACGCGGGTCTTGAAACCGGAGGGCAGCACGGTGACTTCATCGCCGGGTTTGAAAACACCGCCGGCGACGCGTCCGGCGTAGCCGCGGAAGTCATGCCACTCGTCACTCATCGGGCGGATGACCCACTGCACCGGGAAGCGGGCATCGACGTGGTTTTCTTCGCCGCCGACGTAAACGTGCTCGAGGTGATAGAGGAAAGTCGGCCCCTGATACCATGGCATGTTTTCGGATTTATCGACGACGTTGTCGCCGTTGAGGGCGGAGATTGGGATGTCGGTGATCTCGACGATGTTGTCGAGGCGCGAGGCGAAATCGCGGAAGT
>JBBECN010000099.1:0-5066 GCA_040881795.1 Akkermansiaceae bacterium | reverse complement strand
GCCCCACCCGCCCATGCGCAAGAGAGATTCCAGCAAACGAATAGATTCCAGTTGATTTTATCGTGCAGCATTGCAAGCGCACTTATGGCATGTTTGAAAAGTTTCAAAGATTAAATTGACTGATCGCCGAAAATGCATGGCGCTTTCAACTCGAAAGCGCAACGATCGCGGCGTATTTTGGCTCGCGCTCGCCCGGTCCAGCGCACAAATTGAAGTCGCCCGACTTCAAGCGTCGGTGGATGCATCAAAACAAGCTTTCACCTATGATGTTGCCGAGGCCGGCCTCGACACCGGCCTCAGCATCAGGTCCTAACAAATACAATCCCTAATAACTAAAGCTTCCCGGTGGAAGGGGAAGTGAAAGGTTAGGTGCTTTCCTTCCGGCGAAAGAGCATGGGGGAGAGCACGAAGAGCGTGAGCACGGCGGCCATGGCGGAGGCGGCGGGGAGATTCCGGTCGGCGAAATTTCGCTGGGCGATTTTGTTTCCGATCATCTGCCCGTCCGTGCCGCCGACGAGATCGGGCACCACGTAGGAACCCAGCATCGGGATGAAGACGATGACGAAAGCGGTGGTGATACCCTTGCGGATGCCGGGAAGAAAAACCGACCGGAATGCGCGGAATGCATTGGCACCGAGATCGCGCGCGGCGTCTAACAAACTGAAGTCGAATTTCTCCGCCGCCGCATACAACGGCAGGATGGCGAAGGGCAGGTAGGTGTAAACGCTGACGAGCACCACGGCACCGGAGTTGAAAAGCAGTGATTCGTTTTCGCCTAACAAGTGGATTGAGCGCAAAAAGCGGGCGAGGCCGCCTTCCGAGTGGAGGATTTGGTTCCAAGCGAAGACGCGGATGAGGAAATTCGTCCAGAACGGGACGATGACCAGCAGCAGCAGACGCGGCCGCCAGATGGGGTTCACCCGGGCGAGAAACCAGGCGACGGGCATGGCCAGAATCAGGCAGATGCACGTGGTGAGGGCGCTGATCCAAAGCGTGCGCCAAAGCAGGAGATGGATGCTTTTTTGGCCGAAGACCCGGAATTGGTCGAGCGTCCAGCCCGAGCCGATGCCACCGGACGGATCGGTTTCACGGAAAGCGATGGTTAGAACCAGCAGGGACGGCACCAGGATGAACAACGCCAGCCAGCCGAAGCTGGGTAGGGTGGTTAGGATTTCCTGGCGGTGCTTTTTCACGGGAAGTTTCCGCCGGGCGGCCTCATTCCGCGGGGATCGAAGGCACGCCGATGGCGGTGTCCGTGTCCGCGCTATAATCGACGCCTTCGAGGCCGAATCCGAAGAGGCGCAGGAAGCTGGATTGGTAGCCTTGCAAATCGCCAAGCTCGCCGAAGTTTTCGGTGTTCACGGCGTCCCAGCGCGCACCGACTTCGGCTTGGATTTTGGGGTCCATTTCCCAATCGTCCACGCGGATGCGGCCGGCTTCGTCGGGTTGCGGATTGCCGTTGTAGAGGCGTTCACGAAAGAGCCGGTCCATCTGCTCGATGGTGTCTTCGTGGGTGCCATCCGGCTTCATCACTTGATACAACAACGAGATGTAAAGCGGCACCACGGGGATGGCGGAACTGGCTTGGGTGACGAGCGCTTTGTTGACGGAAACCCAGGCTTTGCCGTGGAGCGGGGCGAGCTTGCCATCAAGTTCACGCTGGACGTGTTCGAGGTCTTCCTTGGCTTTGCCGATGGTGCCGTTTTTGTAAATCGGCCAAGTGACTTCGGGTCCAATGTAAGAGTAAGCGACAGTCTGGGTGCCTTGCGCGAGCACTCCGGCTTCCAGCAGCGCATTGATCCAGAGTTGCCAATCCTGCCCGCCCATGACGGCGATGGTTTGTGTGACATCGTCGCCTTCCGCAGGCTCGATGGTGATCGGAGTGACCTCGCCGGTGGTGGTGTTGAGGTTTTTATTGGTGTAGCTTTCGCCGACGGGCTTGAGCACGGATTTGTAAACCTCGCCGGTTTTCGGGTCGGTGCGGCGCGGTGAGGCGAGGCTGTAAATGACACAATCGACTTGCCCGAGGTCTTGTTTGATGGCGGCAATGACCTGGCTTTTCACCTCGTCGGAAAAGGCGTCGCCATTGAATGAGCGGGCGTAGAGTCCGGCGGCGGCAGCTTCCTGTTCGAAGGCCGCGGTGTTATACCAGCCGGCGGTGGCGCAACGATCTTCGGTGCCGGGACGCTCGAAAAACACGCCGATGGTCGCGGCATTCGAGCCGAAGGCGGCGGCGATCCGCGAAGAAAGGCCGTAGCCGGTGGATGAGCCGATCACGAGGACCTTCTTGGGGCCATTTTCGATGAGGCCGCGGTTTTTGACCACGGCGATTTGTTCAGCCACATGTTTGGCGCAGCCTTGCGGGTGGGCGGTGGTGCAAATGAATCCTCGAATTTTCGGTGTTACGATCATGTTCGCAGCGAGCGTATCGGCGTGGTAAGCCGAGGCAACTGTTTTTCTGGAGAGCGGCGGGTGGGCGGTTTTCGGGATTTTGAGAGTTGCCACGGCAGGTCCGGTTGTCGATGCTCGGGATTGGAAATGGCAGAGTGGTATTTTGGAGAAAACGGCCAGCAAGCGGGGCCTGTCGGGGACGCGGAGTTTTCCGCGCTCATCGCCGCCCAGCGAATCACTCCGGCGACGGTGGTGTGGCGCGAGGGAATGCGGGAATGGGTGACGCTTTCGCAACTGCGGGCCAACGGCGGGCTGCCCGGTCAAACAGTCCCAATGACGGTGGGCATGATGAATCCGACGACATCGGGATTGTCGATCACGAGTCTGGTCTTGGGCGTCGCGGGATTGGTTTCGTGCTTTTTTATTTTGGGGATTCCGGCGGTCGTCTGCGGACACATGGCGCTCAATCAGATCGCGAGCTCGCCGGTGCCGATGGTGGGGCGCGGGTTGGCCATCGGCGGATTGGTCTGCGGCTACCTCACGACGTTGATCACTTTGGTGTTTCTCGGCGGTTTTGTTTTTTCATTAGCTTCAAATTTCTTACCCTAAAAAATCATGCAATGGTATTACTCGAAAAATGGTTCCCAACTCGGCCCGATCGAACAGGGGGAAATTCTATCCAAACTCGCGTCTGGAGAAATCTCGCCAAGCGACATGGTCTGGCGTGAGGGCATGGCCGATTGGCTGCCTGTTTCAAAAGTCAATGAGCTCGCGGTGGTCGCCGGTCCACCCGGATTGGGTTCCCCGTCTGCGGCGCCGTCCGGAAGCGTGATGAATTCGCCTTACGCCTCGCCCTCATCCGCGCAGGGCCCGGCCTATGGTGGGGCGGTGATTCCGAATTACCTTTGGCAATCCATCGTGGTGACGATTTTGTGCTGCTGGCCACTGGGGATTCCCGCCATCGTCTATGCGGCGAAGGTTGATGGCTTGAAATCCCGTGGTGACATTCAAGGTGCCATGGCCGCCTCAGCCAGCGCAAAAACCTGGTGCTGGGCCGCAGGAGGAATCGGCGGCGCGGTGATTATCATCTGGTTGTTGTTCGTGATTTTCGCGGCGGCATCCGGCGGGATCCAATAAGATGCGGGCGGATCGGGCACTGTGGGTGGCTTTGGGCGTGTTGATTCTCGCTTGCGCGGCCTTTTCCCTGCATCAGCGCGGGCCATCGGGATTGGGCTGGTTGCCGGAATGCCTGTTTCACCGCTTCACCGGACTGCATTGTCCGGGTTGCGGCATGACGCGGGCGGCCCATGCCACGCTGCATGGGGAAATCGGAAAAGCGTTCCGCTTCAATCCCGTCGGAATGATGCTGCTGCCGCTGGCCTTCGTCGGGCTCGGGATCGAGATCCTCGGCTGGATCCGGGGAAAACCGCCAGCGTTCCGCCTCAGCGTGGGTGCCACCGGCGGGTGGCTGATCCTCTGGGTGGTGCTCGGATTCTGGGTTTTCCGCAACATTCCCGCGTGGCCGTTCAGTTTGCTGGCCCCCCTTTGAAGTGGGTCTTGCAGGGACGTCGTCCCGAAGTTATCTCAAGCCATGCCTTTGCTGCTAGGAGTCAATATCGATCACATCGCCACGCTGCGTCAGGCCCGCTACGCGAAAACGCCGGACTCGCCCAATGCTGAGCCATGCCCGGTCAGCGCCGGCCTCGACGCCCTCGCCGGCGGTGCCGACTCCCTGACCATCCACGTCCGTGGCGACCGCCGCCACATGCAGGACGCCGACGCCTATCGCATTCGTGAGGAGATCAAACTGCCGCTCAATCTCGAAATGGGAGTGACCGAGGAAATGCTCGGCCTGGCGCTCAAACTGAAGCCGGAGTTCGTCTGCCTGGTGCCGGAAAACCGCATGGAAATCACCACCGAGGGTGGACTCGACGTGCTCGCCGGTTTCGAAAAAACCCGGGTGATGATCGCCCAGTTGCAGGACGCCGGAATCCGTGTGAGTCTTTTCATCGATCCGGATTTGAAACAAATCGAAGCCTCAGTCGAGGCCCGCGCGGATATGATCGAACTTCACACCGGCGCGTTCGCCAACGCCATCGGCGATGAGGTCCAAGCCGAACTCGACCGCCTCATCGTCGCAGCGAAAGAAGGCCACCCCAACCTCCAGGTGAACGCCGGACACGGCATCAACTACACCAACATCGCACAGATCCTAACCATTCCGCATCTCGCCGAGTTGAACATCGGCCACAGCATCATCGCCCGCTCCACCCGCGTCGGTCTTACCGCCGCCGTGATGGAAATGAAGGACCTGATGGACGCCTACACTGCCTGATCATGCGTATCTTCGGCATCGGCATCGACGTGGTGGAAGTGGAGCGGATCGCCTCGGCCATCCAGCGCCATGGCGAGCCGTTTCTCGCCAAATTGTTCACGCCCGCCGAGCGCGCTTACTGCGCGTCTCATCAAAAACCCGAGCTTCACTACGCCGCAAGATTCGCCGCCAAAGAGGCGGTTTCCAAAGCGCTCGGCACCGGCATCGGTGGGCACGCCGGATGGCTCGATTTGGAAATCACCCGGGATCCATCGGGGGCTCCCAAACTGCTGCTGCAAGGTGCCGCCGCGGAGTTTACCAAGCTCCATGGCATCACCGAAATTCAAATCAGCCTGACCCA
>JBBECN010000098.1:0-5083 GCA_040881795.1 Akkermansiaceae bacterium | reverse complement strand
GCAAGTCCTTCGCGGGGATCGATGGTCACCGAGTTGTCATTGGAAGTGGAAAAGGTGGAAAGCGTGGTCACATCGCGGTCGGTGCCGTCCGAATAGGATGCTCGCACGGTGAAGGGAATGCGGACGTCAGCACCCGTGAGCACGAGTTGCCGCGGCTGCACTTCGATGCCCGTGGGCTGTGCGATTTCCCCTGCGTCGTAGCGGGCACCATCGCGGATCCAATCGACCAAGGTTGTGTAAAACGGGCTGTCGGCTTTGATCAATTTCCCGCCGGTGTGCGGCACCGTGCCGAGGGATTTGGTGATGAGCAGCGAATCTTCGGGCAGCGCGAGATTGATGCGGCGTCCGGCCATCTCGGTGGTGAGCCGGAAGTGATCGCCCTTCGGATCAAACCCGTAGAGCGAGAGGTGGAAGCCATCCTGCCCGCGCGCGGAACCATGGCACGAGCCGGTGTTGCAACCCGCCGCTGTGAGCACAGGCATGACATCGAGCTGGAAGGAAACCGGGCGCGGTTTTGCCGCATCTATTACGGTGACAGGCACCTCGGCGCTGAGCCCGCGGTAGTCAATGCGCAGGGCGGTGGATCCGTCTGCTTTCGGAAACAAGGCGGTGCCACGCAGCGTGGCGAGCGCCGGATCGGCGAGGGTGAGCTTGGATTGTTGGGTGATATCGTGGGTGGAGGCATCTTTGAAGCGGGCAATCACGATCACCCGATGGAAATCCGCAGCCGATTCCAAGCGCACTTGTTTGGGAAACGCCTCGATCGAGACAATTTGCGGATCCGGCGGCGCGTCCCAACGCGACAGGGCGGTTTGAGCTTTAGGCGCAAGAAGCTGGCCTTCGGTCCATGGCGCGCCCGCTTCGATCCATCGGCTGAGCACCTCGATTTCCTGCTTGGTCAGTGGCTCGCCGTGTTTTTTCGGCGGCATCCGATCTTCATCGTCTGCCGAGAGCAGAACGCGGTTGAGAATCGGAGAACCGCCCGGATCTCCGGGTTTTAGGGATGTACCCGAATCTCCGCCGTGAATGAACGCGTCACGATTTTCCATGACCAGCCCGCCCTTCGCCTCGTCGGCGGTGTGGCATTCCAAGCAGCGGATTTCCAAAACTTCCCGCGCCGCATCAAAGGGAGTCGGCTCTGAGTAGGCCATCACCGTGGTTGGCAGGCAGAAAAAGATAGACCCGGCAAAACGCATCTCAGCCATACGCCACGCCGTTGAAGATCATTGCAACCGTTTTTCAAATCCCCCGCTCTTTGAGTTTCAACGGTCAAAAAACCGTGGCGCAAAAATTCAGGGAAATTCGTAATTTCGTGCCATTGCCGGGTTGACAACCTGATTCCGCCCCGTAAAGTTCGCGCCCCGAGCCGGATCACGGACTTGGACAAAGAACATTCATTGAGGCCCAGCCATGAGCAAACGTACTTATCAGCCATCCAAGCGCACGCGGAAAAATCAATTCGGCTTCCGGGCCCGTATGGCCACCAAATCCGGACGCGATATCATCCGCCGTCGCCGCCAAAAAGGCCGCAAACGCCTTGTTCCCAAGGGTGTTGAGATCCAATACAGCCGCCACACGACGCAGCACGGCACCTGAGCCGCTGCCTGCGGGCCGCTATGGGAGCAACCCGCATCCCTGCCATGCGACTTCCCCGGAAATGCAGCATGACTCACCGTGCGGACTTCGCACGGGTGAAAAACACCGGTCAGGCGAAAGCTGGCCGGTTTGTCATTTTAAGCACCTTACCCGATCCGGGCTTGGAAACCCTTCGCACCGGCTTCATCACCACCAAACGCAGCGGCAAAGCCCACGACCGCTCACTGCTGCGCCGCCGCTTCCGTTCGCTGGTCCAAGCGCACGCACCCGCATTCTCCGAAATCCGGCGTTATTTAGTGACCATCGCCCGCCCCGGTGCCTCGCAGGCGACCTTCGCCGAACTCGAAGCCGATTGGCTCCGCCAGGCGCGCCGTCTCGGCCTGTTTCCCCGCCCTGAAGACCGATCGTGATCTCGCGATTCCTCACTTTCCTGATTCGCAGTTTGATCCGATTTTACCAACGGATCCTCAATCCGATGATCAAAGCCACCGGCGGCCCGGGTTTGGGCTGCCGGTATGACCCCACCTGCTCGCACTACTTTTTGCAAGCCGCCGAGCTTCACGGTCCCTTCCGTGGCTCATGGTATGGAATTTGCCGGATTTTCCGCTGTCATCCATGGGGGGGCAGCGGTTATGACCCCGTTCCGTCAGCCCGAAACGCGACCGCAGAAAAAAATTCCTGCTCCTGTCCCCACGACACATCTCACCACTAGCACTTTCCAACACGCTTCCATGTACGATCGAAAAACTTGGGTCATCCTCGCCATCTGCGGCTCCCTGCTGGCCGTCAACCTCTACTATTCGAGCAAGAACCAGCAGGCGCAGGCTGAGAGGCTCCGCCGCGACCAAGCACTTCAAAAAGTCATAGAGCCCGGCAAGGACCCGGCGGCGGTCACCACTGCGGAACTCACCGTGGAGCCCCCACCTCCGCCGACCGATGAAGAATTTGTCGTTCTGGAAAATGACAAGATCGCCTTCACCCTGACCAATATTGGTGGCGGCGTGAAACATGCGGATTTCAAAACCGAATTCGAAGTCGGCAGCAAAACTACCCGGGTCCGTGCCAACCGCTTCGGCTCCGGCCCGATCGGTGGACTCGCCAGCGCGGCCGAGGTTCTCGAAAACATCCCTTACGCCTACAAGGCTGACGATTCCGAACCCGGTAAAACGGCAGTTTACACCGCCAAGCTGCCTTCCGGGCTCATTGCCAAAAAAACCTTCAGCCTGAACCAAGGCGCCGAAGCTGGCGCCGAATACCTGCTCAATTTCGACCTCAAGCTTGAAAACGTCACCGGCAGCGCCGTCAACCTCAGCCAATGGAGCATCTTCATGGGCGAGGCCGCTCCGACCTATCAGGCCGAGGTCTCCCAGCAAACCGGCTTCTTTTGGTATGAGGATGGCACCATGCACTTCAAGGACGCCGCCAGTTTCCAAGGTGGCATGTTCGGCTCCGCCAAACCCAGCCAAAGCAGCGGCAGCACCACCAGCGTGGTGTATGCCGGCGTGACCAACCAGTTCTTCGCCACCGTGATCCGGCCGCTGGAACCCGCAGTCACCAACGTCTGGGCGCGACCCACCGCAGTCACCCTGGCCGAAAATGCCAAAACCGTCAGCTCCATCCGCGCCGGCCTCCAACTTCCTCCCGTCCTCATCAACCCGGGCGAACCCAAAACCTTCAATTACCGGATTTTCATCGGACCCAAGCACAACAACCTGCTCCGCAAAATGGAGAAACCCTGGGGCGAGGGCTGGGGTGACGTGATGCAATACGGCTGGTTCTGGTGGGTGTCACTCCCACTCAACTGGCTGCTCAACACCTACCACACCTTGCTCGACGGCATCGCCAAAAACTGGGCATGGGGGCTCGCCATCATTTTCCTTACCATCACCGTCCGCATCTTCATCTGGCCGCTGCACGCCAAGTCCACACACACCATGAAGCGCATGGCCAAGCTCCAGCCGGAGATGGCCAAGATTAAAGAAAAATACCCCGACGATCCGAACAAGGTGAACACCGAGATGATGGGGCTTTACCGGAAATTCGGGATCAACCCGTTGGGCGGCTGTCTGCCGATGCTCATCCAGATCCCGATTTTCTTCGGATTCTATCGAATGTTGCAATACGCCGTCGAGCTTCGCGGCCAAGGTTTCCTCTGGGTCAACGACCTGTCGCAGCCGGACACCCTGACCTACGTCGCCGGAGTGCCGATCAACCTGCTGCCCATCGTCATGGCGATCTCCAGCTACCTGCAAATCAAGATGACGCCGATGACCGGCGACAAGATGCAGCAGAACATCATCAAGTTCATGCCCTTCATGTTCTTCTTCTTCTGTTATAACTTCGCCTCCGCGCTCGCGCTCTATTGGACCACCCAGAACATCTTCTCCATCGGCCAGACCTGGCTGATGAACAAGATCCCCGAACCCGAACTCAAGGCCCGCACCACGACGGATAAAAAATCATGGGTGCAAAAAATGGCCGAACGCCAAGCCGAGATGCAACGGATGAAAAACCAAGGCGGATCCGGTCCCATGAAAGACGTCACCCCGGATAAGAAGAAGCGTCCACCACGCACCGGGGGATGATCGTCGTGCGGACGCGATTCGCGCCCAGCCCCACCGGGCGGCTGCACCTTGGCCATGCGCTGGCGGCCAAGGTGGCTTACGATCTCGCGAAAGAATCGGCAGGCGGGATTTTCCTGCTCCGCCACGAGGATATTGATGGCCCGCGCGTGCGTGAGGAATTCTATCAGGGCATCGAGCAGGATTTAAAATGGCTCGGATTCCCGTGGGACGGCGAACCCCTGCGCCAGACCACACGCATCGCCGCTTATGAAGCAGCCTTGGCGAGCCTTCGCAAACGGGGATTGGTCTATCCGTGCTTCTGCACCCGTCGTGAAATCCAGGAGGAATGGGCACGGATGGCGGCTGCGCCCCAAGGGCCGGGAAGCCCGATTTATCCGGGAACCTGCCTCAAGTTGACCGAAGCGGAGCGCTTGGAAAAACTGCGCTCGGGGATGGCCCACGCGTGGCGACTGGATTCCCACAAAGCCACGGCGGTCACCGGGCCACTCACCTTTCGGGATCTGCGGTTCGGGGAAATGCGCGTAGATCCAAATTTGTTAGGCGACGTGGTGCTGGCCCGCAAGGATATTGGCACGGCCTATCATCTCGCGGTGGTGGTGGATGATGCGTTTCAAAAAATCACCCATGTCACGCGCGGCGAGGATTTGCTGGAATCCACGCATGTCCACCGGCTATTGCAGTTTTTGTTAGGTTTGCCGGAACCGGTTTACCTGCATCACCGGTTGGTCGTTGATGAAAGCGGCAAACGCCTGGCGAAACGCGATGACTCACTTGCCATCGCCACGCTACGCGAGCGCGGGATGACGCCGCAGGAGGTGATCAAAAGTCTCTAGGAAGGCGCGGCTGAAACGCTTGTAGCGTCGCTCTATGAGCGTCGATGCCAATGAGCTGCGCGAAGCTTC